>NZ_ATDK01000054.1 GCF_000444135.1 Pseudomonas avellanae BPIC 631 | reverse complement strand
TATTGGTGTTGTGTGAGAACTCCAACAATACGGGCCTGTTCTCATAGGGATCAATAGGTTACGTCGAAACGGGAACAGACCCTAGCAGATGTAGCCAACTGAGCACCCGTACCTCTCAATGAGAGGGCGGGTTCGCGGTAGATAAGCCTCCCTCGGGCGCTGTCATTGCCCCTCGACCAACAGCAATTCCCCATCCGCGTACCGCACTTCCCTTCCCACCCACGCCATATCGACATTCGGCAGCACCGCCGAAGGCTTGCGCAGTTCGCGCAGCAAGGTAGACCCATGGGAAAGACGCCCACCCATGCGCGCGATTACGGCGCGTGCGTTCTGGTAGTGCGCGTGGCGTCCGGGGTCGAGGGTGTCTTCCAGCAAGATGTCCTCACCCAGAATGCCCTGAACCTGTCCCGGATAGATCATGAAGCCAGTCGCCTGTTCGGTGCCCTCGCGGCCGTCCTGCCAGAAGCTGCCATCACGGCTGCGAATATCCGGGTGAGGGGCAAACCAGTGCGCTCGGTCGCCCACGGGCATGGCATGGTGCAGGCGAAAGAACACGCGCATCAGGTTGTCGCGGTACCACTCGCGCACTTGCAGGTAATAGCCGCGCATACCGGGCAAGCCTGCGCTGTGGGCAAGGCGGATCGCTTTCGGCCAGCTCGGAAATGCCTGCAACGGCAGGTCGGTCTGTGCCGGGCGTGGCGTGGCGGGGTCGGTTTCCCATGGCAACCGATGCGGGCAGTGTTCAAGGTCGTCGTAAACGGTGGGCGGACGCCCCAGCAGATCGCCGCCACTGCTGGCCAGCGAGGTGGCGATGCACAGGTTGCCCTGCACGACGAACACGTAGAAACGCGTGAACCAGTCGGCAAGTTGTTGGCCGTCTGCGCCTTGGGCTATCAGTGTCTGCAACTCCCGGTCGAAACGGTGCAGTTGCTGTTCCAGGGTCAGCAGATGGCCACGTGCGATGCGCTGCATGCGCAGGAACAACGGCAGCGAACGCAACAGCCGCAGGAGTCGCCAGGGCAGATGCGGCGTCGCACCGCCGACTTCACCGGCGTAGCTGCTGGAGGCAATGCCCCAGTCAGCCAGGCGCGCAAGAAACAGGTCGTTGTTGATGTAAGACGCCGCGCCGAACAACGCCGTGAACGGCTCGTTATCCTGCAAGATGCGTGAGTCCCAGCGCGCCATGATCGCCGGGATACTGCCTGCGGCACGTCGCTGGGCGTATTCCACCAGGCGGCTGGGCTGTGGCGGCAGGATCTCGGCAATGTTGGCGGCGGTCAGGTGCCGACGCCAGCCGTAATCGCTGATCGGTCGGTATTGCAGCAACCACAACTGGCTGCCATCCCACGCCCATTCGACATCGCCCGGCACGTAGTGAAAGCCCCGCAGAACACCTTGCAGAAAGCCCCAGAGCATTTCCTGAGTCAACCCATGGGAGGGCTTGAAGCTGCCGCTGCTCCAGGATTCGCCAAGGCGGGAAATGATCGCTCGCTCAGGGCTAGCCTGACCGTCGGCCAGCGACTCCAGATGACCTTCGACCCACTCCAGCTCGACCGACAGGTGACGCACAAATGCGATACCGGAAAGCACTGGCGTAATGAAGCGCTGCACCACGACCTCTTCGACCCCGGCACTGTGCAGTTCTGCAACGCGCGCGGGCACGTTGTGGGCAGGCTCACGAAGAAAAGTGGTGCTGAGCCCGGCATTTGCCGCATCGGCCTGATCTTCGCCGAAGCTGGACGAGCGCACCGCCCAGAGGGCGTCGGGCTGGCTGGACAGAAATGCTGGCAAGGCCGAGTCGTCACCCTGCACAAGTGACAACGCCGCAGGCACCGGTTGCCCGGTAATGGCCGCCAGGCGCAGACGTCCGCCTTTGGTGTGCGCGACAAAACCGCGCTCGCCGGATTCAAGCCACTGGGCGAACTCGGCCGGCGAATCGATCCACGGGTAATGTCCCCAGCCCGGTTTTAGGCTGATGGTCAGGTCGGCACGGGCCAGGATAGCGGACCAGGCGGCGGCTTGATCGATACCCAGGACTTTGTCCTGATCGCCCCAGACCAGCTCGATCGGGTCCTGCACCCACTCCAGCAACGGCAGCGCGGTGTCGGCGCGCACCATGTCCCAATACGGAATGAAAGCGCGGCAGCGGGCGTAACCGGCACCCATACGCTGGTAGTGCGAGTCGGGCCAGGCGTGCCTGGAAAACTTGTGCGCAAACAGCTTGGGCTTGTTGGCCAGCAGCCAGTGAATGGTTTTGCGGATAGGCAGCGGCGACATCAATGCAGGCAGACTTCTCTGCCACAGAAAAGCGCCTACGGGTGCCAGCAACACGCTTCTGCAAAAGTGCCCTGGCTGTCGTTGCAACGCATGCATGACCAGCAAGGCGTTGACGCCCACCGCGACGATTGAACTGCCTCTCGCCGTCGCGGCCAACAGCGCATCCGCATAGGCGGCAATGTCGTCGCAGGGCGGTAGCGGGTTGCTGCCGAAGCCGGGCAGTTCCAGCGGCACAACCTGATAACGCTGAAAGTGCGGCAACGCATCGTCCCACCACTGGGCAGTGCTGCCATTACCGCCCAACAGGTACATGAGCGGCAAGTCAGACATCGTGGAGTTCCTTCTGCACAGTGGCGCGATCATGGCGATACAGCCAGAACAACGGCGGCAGCAATGCCAGCAACGCCGCCATGTCCAGCAACACATGCGACCAGACACCGCCGTATATGGAAATCCATATGTCCTGAGGTGCCCAGAGCAACAGGCCTGCAATCAGCCAGCCCCACGGCATGGCGCTTTTCAGACGATTGCCCAAGTGCACCAGCGCCAGCATGTACACCGAGTAGGTTTGCAGAGTGGCGCCGAACAGCGCCATCCACCAGACCTGTTGCGCACGCGCGGCAGCGGGAACGGCCTCGGTCCAGAACGCCTGTTCGAGCGTGGTCAGGTAACCGTCGAGCAAACCGGAAAAGCCCGCCCAGGTGAACACAATACTGCCCAGCACGTGCGCTGAAGCAACGGCATACAACCAGATCACCAGCTTGCGCCGCAGGGTGGCAGAAGGGAGCGGCATTGCAGGTCCTTGGGTCGTCCTTGTGAGGCGGTGAGTGTAGCGATAACTCAGCAGGCTTAATACCGCCGCCCTCACCTGCCGCTCAACTTGCCCAGGTTGCTGATCGCTGCGCTGAGAGAGGGACGAAAAGTGCCAGGAAGGCCCTTTGCCTCCAGTCAAAACTACCAGTATCCGCCACCCCGCATTTACGCGCACTGTACGGCTGCGCTCCGCAGGCCAGCTGTCGGGCGAACCCTGCGGTCAGGAGTAGCGGTTATGGATGCGCTGAATGTCATCAATGTCGGCACTGACAGAATCAACTCGTTGTTCAATATCGTTTTGCAGTACGGAACGGCGGTCGTTCTGAAACTGGTGATCGCTGCGCTGTTGTGGGTCGTGGGTCGCTGGCTGATCGGTGTTCTGGTGAGAATGGCGCAACGCTCGCTGACGCGGCAGCGGTTTGATCCGACGGTTTTGCGCTACGTGGGCTCGTTCATCACCGTGACGCTGAATATCATTCTGGTCATCGCGATTCTGAGTTACTGCGGCATTGAAACAACCAGTTTTGCTGCGTTGCTAGCAGCCGTCGCGCTGGCCATCGGCATGGCCTGGTCGGGGTTACTGGCCAATCTGGCGGCGGGAGGTTTTATCATTGTGTTGCGACCGTTCAAGGTCGGCGATGTGATAACAGCCGCAGAGGTGACAGGGACCGTGGTCGAGATCGGGCTGTTTGTGACGTCCATCAATACGCCGGATAACGTGTTGAATCTGGTCGGCAACAACAAGATTTTTTCAGACACCATCGTCAACTATTCCAGCAACGATTTTCGCGGTGTCGAACTGACAGCGACCCTGCCCGCTACGGTGGATGAACAGGCGGTTATCTCGCGGCTCAAGGAACAGGTAGGCAGCCTTGCGAATGTGCTGAGCAGCCCCCCGGTCGACGTTCACCTGTCCGGCGCGACCGCCGACTCCATTACGCTGGCAGTGCGACCCTTCTGCCACCATGACAATTATGAAACCGTGCACTGCCAGACGCTGGGCGTGATCAGAACCTTGATGCAGGACATGCCCGCCACAAAGGCCTGAACACGCTCAGGGCGACAGCGGCTTACTGGTTACCCAGCACACCCACCTTGCCCATCACGTTGCTGACGAATTGCTGCACGGTCATTTTCTGGCCGTTGAAGTCAACCATCTGGTTGGCGTAATGCAGGTCGGAGACGATGTTGTCGCCGTCGACCTTGGCCAGTTGCATCATCTCGGCCATGACGCTGGCCATGTCGCTGGCGGCCTTGGCCTGTTCTGCGATGACCTTGAGGTCGGTCTGGCCTTCACGGATGGCCTGCTGGGTAGCGAGGTCGCGGATCATCGGTTTGGACAGGACGACCTTGGCGTTGACTTCGCCCAGGGTTTTCATGAGCAGCACATTGGACGGCTGATCAAGCGGGCCCGGATCTGCAAGGTCCACCGCAATGCGCATGTGGCTTTCGCCATTGCTGGTCTTGAGCGAGAGTTTTTCCAGTTCGACGTGCGGCTTGGCGACCAGCAGCTTCTTCATCTGGGTGTTCATCAGTTCTTGATCAGCCGGGTTCAGCTCCATACGGAACGGGCGCTTCTCCAGCGCTGCGGCTTGCTGTTGAGGCAGGATCTTGTCCTGATACAACTGGTACAGCGCCTGGGTAGCCACCACGTCGAAGTTGGCGATCTTGAAGCCCATGTGCGCGGAGCCGACATCCTTGCCGCCGTAGGCAATCATGCCGGCGTCATAGTTGACCTGAGCTGCCAGGTTACCGGCATCTTCCTGCGCCAGGTTGGTGTTGGAGAAATCCTTGATCTGCACCTGTGGCTTGCCGACAACCTGAAAACCCGCGTTCTGGATTTTCATGTTGGTATGGCCCAGATAGAAACCGGACTTGCCCTTGGTACCGCCCGTGTCGAAGGTCATGCCTTTGACTTCGATGCTCACCGGGCCTTCAGCTGACGCGACGTTGAGCTGCAGGTTTTCCATGTTGCCGGCGAGGCTGAATTTTTCGGCATCGGCGGACGACTCGGCGTTCAGGTCGAGCCCGGAAAACCGGAACGTACCGTCCACGTCGGTCATTTCCAGCGGCGCCATCTGCAGCGTGCCTTTGGTGGCGCGGTCGTAACCAATGCTGGCCTGGCCCTTGAGCGGCGGAACGTCCTTGCTCATGGCAAACCATTTCTCGGCGCTAGGGCTTTTTTCCATCTGGAAATTGCTCAGGGCCATGACCGGAATCAGGTTCAGGGTCTTCAAATGCGACAGCGGGATGGGCCCGTGCTCGATCTGGTCGACAAACAGGAACTGGCCGCCCTGGGTGCTATCGGCCAGGTTCTGGATGTCGACACGGTAGTGCGCCGTGCTGCTGAAAAAGTGTTTTTCCAGCGAAACCATTTCCAGTTTGACGCTGGTGTCAGTGCCTTTGAATGACTTGGAAAGCTCTTGATTGGCCTTGCCGATCGAGTCGTTCAGCGCGCCTTCCAGTTGATTACCGGTGTACCAGGCACCCGCCGTAACCAGTGCACCCGCTACGACAATGACGCCAACCGCTATACCTGCTGATTTATTCATAGTGACGTGAAGATATCCGTTCTGATGATGGGAAAGTCGTACCGGGACTGACAGCACAGCTTGAAAACCGCGAAATTTTATCAGAAACACAGGGTAGCCACGGTATTCACGGAAACGTTAGGCTGAAACGAATTTGACGACGGGACGTGATCACATGAGCGAACAGCACAACGAACGAGGCCCGATCAAGGCCGTTATCTTCGATATGGATGGCCTGCTGCTGGACACCGAGGGTGTCTACACGGAGGTCACGCACCTGATTGCCAGTCGCCACGGTCGAACCTTCGACTGGTCTATCAAGCAGCACACCATCGGCCGCGGTGCCCGGGATTTCTCGGATTACGTGATCAAGGCGCTTGAACTGCCGATGTCGATCGACGAATTTCTCGAAATCCGCGAGCCGATGCTCGACGAGCGTTTCCCCAAAGCACCGGCAATGCCCGGAGCCGAAGCGCTGGTCCGCCATCTGGCCGCCCACAATATCCCCATCGCAGTGGGCACCAGCTCGTCAGTGCATTACTTTCAGGCCAAGACGACGCGGCACCGCGCCTGGTTCGAACTGTTCGACACCATCGTGACTGCCGATGACCCGGAAGTCGGTGCGGCCAAACCGGCCCCGGACATCTTTCTGGTTGCCGCGCGCCGTCTTGGCGTTTCACCGGCCGATTGCCTGGTCTTCGAGGACTCGCCGTTCGGCGTGACGGCAGCCAAGGCTGCCGGGATGTACGCCGTGGCCGTGCCTGACTCGCACATGCCGGTAGAGCAATACGAGCATGCGGATCTGCTGCTAGCCTCACTGGCCGACTTCCCGCTCAAAGCGTGGGGGCTGCCCGAACTCGTTTGAATGACAAGGAGATGTTAAGCATGAAGTATCGAACCCTCGGCCAGTCCGGCCTCAAGGTTTCCACATTGACCCTCGGCTCGATGATGTTCGGTGAACAGACCGCTGCCGAAGAGTCCCTGCGTATCATCGACAAGGCCCGCGACCAAGGCATCAATTTCATCGACACGGCGGATGTCTACAACGGCGGGCGTTCGGAAGAGATCGTCGGTCGCGCCATCGCCGCACAGCGTAGCGACTGGGTAGTGGCCACCAAAGTCGCCATCGGGCCAGCCGACGGCGTGCCCAACCGGGCCGGGCTGAACCGCAAGCACATCTTCAATGCCATCGAGAACAGTCTGCGCCGACTGGACACCGACTACGTGGACATCTACTACCTGCACAAGGAAGACCACGACACCCCGCTGGAAGTGACGGTCTCGGCCATTGGCGATCTGATTCGTCAGGGCAAAATCCGCTATTGGGGCGTTTCGAACTTCCGCGGCTGGCGAATCGCTGAAATCGTCAACGTCGCGCAGCGTCTGGGCGTGGACAAGCCGGTGATCAGCCAGCCGCTGTACAACATCGTCAACCGTCAGGCCGAAATCGAGCAGATCACTGCAGCTGCGTATCACGGCTTGGGTGTGGTGCCTTACAGCCCGCTGGCGCGTGGCGTGCTCAGTGGCAAATACGCCCCCGATATCGCCCCGGACAGCGAAAGCCGGGCCGGACGCCAGGACAAGCGATTGCTGGAAACCGAATGGCGCGTGGAGTCGTTGCGCATTGCCCAGCGGATTCAGGAGTACGTGCAGAGCACGGGTGTCGGCATTGTCGAGTTCGCCATTGCCTGGGTGCTCAACAACAAGGCAGTGACTTCGGCCATTGTCGGGCCGAGAACCGAGCAGCAGTGGGATGGCTACACCAAGGCGCTTGAAGTGAACATCACCGCCGAGGACGAGGCGTTCATTGATTCGCTGGTAACCCCTGGGCATGCCTCGACGCCCGGCTTCAATGATGCTCAGCACTTTGTGTCTGGTCGTCCGGTTCGCTGAGGCCGTTCTCACCCTGCGGCTTTACGTCGCAAAGGCTCGCACCGATGCGCTCTGGAATGCACGTTACAGAGCGCGGCGGCATGAAAGCCTGAGGTGAAATTCCTGTTAAGTCCTGACGCTGGCTCGGTACGCTGCACGGATGAGCGCTAAGATAGGGGACGCTTGTGGATAACCGGAGGCCTGAATGCACACCGGTTAAAGCAACAAAACATAATGATGCTTCTATTTTCGCGACTTACTGGCAAGTCTTGGCTAGTCTGTCGGCAATACAGCGATTAATTGGACTCTGTCCAGCCAAGGTTGATGAAGAAGTAGGCCGATGCGCAAATCAGATAGAGAAGCCTTTCTAAGCTCCGTACTGGGCAATGAGCAGCCTCCGGCGCACCTTGCCAGAACCGTGATTGAAGAAAAACTGCGAAATGCCATTATCGATGGCAGCCTTCCCAGTGGCACAGCCCTGCGCCAACAGGAACTGGCAACGCTGTTTGGCGTCAGCCGGATGCCCGTGCGCGAAGCACTGCGCCAGCTCGAGGCGCAATCATTGTTGCGTGTCGAAACGCACAAGGGCGCTGTCGTCGCGCCATTGATTACCGAAGATGCAGTAGACGCCTATGCCTTGCGGATCCTGCTGGAGTCCGAGGCGTTGCGTTTGTCGATCCCTTTACTGGACGCAGACGATCTGGCAGCGGCTGCGAGCTATATCGAGCAACTCGAGGTCGAGACTGACTTTGGCCAGATCGGCAGGCTCAACCGGATGTTTCACTTGTCTTTGTACGCCAAGACCCACAACAAGCGCCTGATGCGGCTGGTTGAAGAGGGTCTGAACGAAGAGGAGCGCTTTTTGCGTTTCAATCTTTCCGCCATGGGCCTGGGCAAGCTTTCTCAGGATGACCACTGGCAGTTGCTCCGGCTGGCCGAACAGAAAGCGGTCGAGCCGTGCGTTGAAGCGCTGCAGTATCACCTCAACCGGGGCGTACAAGCCGTCACCCAGTACCTGCAAAGCCAGAAGGCAGGCAATGTAAAGCCAGCCCGCAAGAAAAAGAATACCCCCGCCTGAATCATCAAAACGGCTTATCTGTCAGGTCCTGAGCTCTGGCCTGCGGATGGGTCGTTCGCACTTCCCTGCCCGCCCTTCTTGCACATTGTCAGGTCCCGCACCTGGCATAGTGCTTTCATGGTTATTTTCCTGATCAGCCGGGTGGCCTGACGCTCGAATCAGGCAAACTCGGCTGTGGCCTCAGGAAACCCGACCGGAGGGTCTTCCAAGGCTATGGCTGAACTGTCCGCGCAGGCTCAGGACGGTTCTCTGTTCATCTGAACTCAATGGATAAGGAGTTGCTGAACGGGGCACACAGACATTGGAAGTCATTTCCAACATCGCCCATTAAAAACCTCAACTTCTGATTGTTCGGCATAACGGCAACGCTGAGCGAGGCATTCGTTCATTATTAATAATTCTGACTCAATCAGTCGGAAGGGCTGCCTGCGCGCTTATAAAACTTTTCCCTTGAGTTTTATAAGGCAACTTACGCATCGAAAAAACAGCAAATAAAATAGTGCAAGAAAGTTATTGCACGGCTTGTTAAATTTGTTTTAAGTTTTATTCGCAGCCAGCGTGACTGACGCACTGGCTGGCGGGAAAGCAAACCCCATAGGGGTCTCGACCTGTAAAGCCGAGCCCGTGCCGGGTCTTTAATTAAAAGTAACGTTGTGTGTTTGCGGCAAACTAGCGCCTCATTCGCCAGGCAGTTGTTCGCCTGAGATTCTACAGCAACGTAACTTCCACCCGGCAATAGCGGCACTTTCCTCAGACCAAAAAGCAAAGACTCATTTACTGCCATCATGACTTAGGGGTATCGCCATGCATTGTGAGAAAACTCAACTTGAGCACAAGAAACTCGAACTTAGCCGCCACCCGATCTTTGCAGAAATCAGTTCCCTGCACGTACTCCAGCGCTTTATGGAAACGCATGTCTTCGCCGTCTGGGACTTTATGTCGTTGACCAAGCGGCTGCAGCAGGAACTGACCTGCACCCAACTGCCGTGGCTGCCACCCACCGATGCGCCTGCCGCCCGTCTGATCAACGAAATCGTGCTGGGGGAAGAGTCCGACGACAGATTGGGGCACGGTCACTACAGCCACTTCGAACTGTATCTGGACGCCATGCGCGAAATCGGCGCAAGCACTGCGCAGATCGAGCGCTTCATCGAACTGCAGAAGCAAGGCGTGCATTACGCAACCGCTCTGCAACAGGTCAATGCGGGCCAGGCAGCCTCTGCATTCGTGACACACACCCTCGACACCGCCCTGCATGCCCCGGCGCACAGCGTTGCTGCGGCATTTCTGCATGGCCGCGAGAGCGTCATCCCGCTGATGTTCCAGAGCATTCTCGATGACTGGGGCATCACCGTCGAACAGGCGCCGACCTTTCGCTACTACCTGGAGCGCCATATCGAAGTGGACTCCGAAGATCACGGCCCGGCAGCGGAGCAATTGCTGGCGCGGCTGGTTGCCGGGGACGCGCAGCGTGAAACAGAGGTGTATCAGGCCGCCATCGCTGCCGTGGAAAGCCGGGTGCAGCTATGGGACACGCTGCGCATGAGCATGCGGGCGCCGCTGATGCAGGCCAGTGCGTAGAACCGGGTCGCAACACCCTGAAGCCTTAACAAGGAAGCCATCATGAAAGCAGAAGACTACATGTCGTTCATCGATGCGTGGGAAGGTCGCGCCACCATTCGCACTCGCCCGCGCCGGATTGTCGAGAACGATGAAAAACTGATCTATCCGCTCAGCCGCCAGCCCTTGGTGCTCAGCGACACGTTCACCCGCGAGTGCGCACATTTGCGTGATTACGCACTGGTGCAGAGCCTCTACAAGTTCATCAACGACGTGGTGATATTCGAAACCGAGATCGTCGACAAGACTGCACGCAGCATTGCCAAGGACAACTTCGCGATTCGCTTTCCGTTTGCCTGCCGCTATGACGCGATGACGGTGGTGGTCGATGAGGATTACCACGCACTGGTGGCCATGGACTTCATGCAACAGACCATCGCCCTGACCGGTATCGAACCTATTCAGCTGCCGACCGAGATTGAGCTCAGCCGCGCCATACCCGCAGCGCTGGCGTTGGCCCCAGAGCATTTGCGCAGCGCCGTGGAGCTGATCTGCGTTGCCATCGCGGAGAACACCGTGACCCATGATGTGGCGGCGTTCGCCAAGGACGACTCGGTCAAGCAATCGATCAAGGGCCTCATGGCCGACCACTTGCTGGACGAGGGGCGTCACTCCGGGTTCTGGGCGCGATTGGTGCGGATTTACTGGCACACGGCGGCTGAGCAGGACCGTGAATGCATCGCCCGTATCCTGCCGGTCTTCATCGCGCAATACCTGACCAACGATATCCAGAACGGCTTCGACTTCACGCTGATCGAGCACTTGCAGGTGCCTGAACCGGTCAAGCAGGCGCTCAAGGTCGAAACCCTGGCGTTGAGCTTTCCGGTCAACCGCCATCACCCGTTGGTCGGCAACATCGTGCGCTTCTTCAAGAGCAGCTCGATGCTCGATGATCCTTGTGTGCAGCGCGCGCTGGCGCACTACCTGCCGGTTCAGGGATCGCTGCAATGAAGCGCCTGGAGATTGTGCTCATCGGTCACAGCCTGACCCTGGGTGAACTGAGTACCGAGCTGCAAGACCACGGGCATGGCGTGCGATACCTTCGCGAACAGCACGCGCTGCCTGGGTTGACGCTGCCTGATGCGTGCATTCTGATCGAAGACGGCAGCCTGGATCTGAGCCCGATTCAGGCGCAAGCGTATGGACACTGCATTCACCTGAGCCTGCGCGTTGGTTTCGACTCGATCCTAGCGTTCGGCCTGCTGCGGCTGGAGCTGTTGTGCTGGCACGGCAGCTTCAAAGCTCAACGGTTGATCGTTCGCGAGTGGCTGCCATCCGAGGCGTCGGGTAACGGCCGCGAGTTGCGTGATCGTGCTATCGCGAGGCTGGTTGACCTGATTGCGCTGCAGGTCAGCAGGTTGTCGCGAAACGATGACTACTTCACCAGTGTGCCCAAAACGCCGCCTGCCCAGAGCGATCGCCAGTGTGGTTTGCAGGCGGTGGATCAGTTGCTGTTTGAACATCGTTTGAATCAAACGGCGCAGCCCCATTTGCTCAAGCTGGCAGAAACACCGATCACCGAGCGACTGGAGCAGGCATTGGTGAACTTTGCCGAACGCCCGGCGCTGTCCATCGGCACTCAGACGTTCAGCTACCGAGAGCTGCACGCGCATAGCATCGCCATTCAGCACCTGTTGCTGCCGTTACTGGCGCACACAAAAGCCGGTGCGCCTCCCGTAATCGGTATCTGCCTGGCCAAGTCGCCCGAGCTGTACGCGGGCATCCTGGCGATTCTTGGCTGCGGCGCGGTTTATCTGCCGCTTGACCCCGGCCAGCCGGTGCAACGTCAGCAGTACATCCTGCAAAACTCGGGAGCGATGCTGTTGCTGCACGATGGCTCGCATCCACTGGCCGTTGCGGAGTTTCCGGCGCTGGATATCAGCGCGGTGCGTGTGATGAATGTGGCTCTGGCGAAAAGACCTGCTCGAGCAGACCAGCACGCGCCGTGCATGGCGCTGTACACGTCGGGCACCACTGGGCAGCCGAAAGGTGTGTTGCTGAGCCAACGCAACCTCAGCCACTTCACCGCCTGGTACGCCGAGCACGTGAGCCTGAGCGAGCACAGTCGGGTGCTGCAATTCTCGACGCTAAGCTTTGATTCGTCGGTCATAGACATCTTTCCCACCTGGCTCAGTGGTGCCGAGCTGGTGGTGCCTGACGAAGACCAGCGTCGCGATCCGCTACAACTGGTCAGCGTTCTGAAACAGGGCATCACCCATGCGTTTCTGCCGCCGGCGCTGTTGAGCGTCCTGCCGCTTGATCAGCCACTGGGAATCGAGCATGTGATGACCGGCGGTGACGTCTGCGAGCCGCATGTGATTGCGCAACTCTGCGGGCAATGCCATTTCCATAATCTGTATGGCCCGACAGAAGCCACGGTGCTGGTCACTGCCTGCGAGTTTCAGCCGTCCAGCAGCAATCGTCATCTGGGGCGACCGATTGCCAACAGTCAGGTGTGGATTCTGGACGACCACTTGCAGCCCGTGCCCGAGCAGACTCAGGGTGAGCTGTATATCGTCGGCCCCGGCGTGTGCCTGGGTTACATCGACAATCCCCAGCTTACGGCCGAGCGCTATGTGTGGCTGACGCTGCCTGATGGTCAGCAGCTACGCGCCTATCGCACCGGAGACATCGCACAGTGGACGGCTGAAGGCGTTGTCTTGAGCGGCCGGCGCGACAACCAGGTGAAGATTCGCGGCTTTCGGGTCGAGCCTGAAGAGATCGAGCATTGCCTGAGGGCCAGCCAGTTGTATCGGCAGGTCGCGGTGGTGATCGACGCACAGCGGCGCATTCTGGCGTTTGTTGCCCAGCCGTACTCCGGTCATGACGAACAGGCGTTGATAGCCCATGTGCAGCGCTTGCTGCCTGACTATATGCATCCCGTCGTCTACACGACATTGCCGAGCATGCCGTTCGCACATAACGGCAAAGTTGACCGCAAGGCACTCCTGGAAATACCGCTGAGCTTTGCGGAGAACTCCACGCGGCGCTTACCTTCGACGGCTCAGGAACAGGCCCTGCTGGAGTTGTGGGCCGAGCTGTTGGAGTTGCCGCCAGGAGACATCTCGACGGACGAGAGCTTTTTCAATCTGGGTGGCCATTCGATCCTGTTGTCACGCCTGTTGCTGGGCATTCGCGAGCGGTTCGGGCGCAGTATCCCGATCAACCGTTTCATCGAAGCACCGACCGTGCTGACACTGGCCAGCCTGATCGACAGCGACGGCACTGCGGCTTACACCATCAGTGCGCAGGCTCTGCTGGATGCCGATGCAGATACGCCGCTGACGACATTGCCCATCAGCCAGTTGGGTGATGTTCATAAGGTGATTGTCACCGGTGCAAACGGCTTTCTCGGTGTGCACATTGTTGAAGCGCTGCTGAAGTGGGGGACGACCGAGATTGCCTGTCTGGTCCGGGAAACCCCGGAGCAAAGCGCACAACAGCGCTTCGAATACGCCCTGCGGGAGAATCGGCTGGATCATCTGGACCTGAGTCGGGTGAAGGTCTACCCGGCTGATGTGACCAAGCCCAGGCTGGGCCTTGATGACGCGGTATATGAACGACTGGACCGTGAGTTTGGCGTGCTGGTGCACAACGCGGCCAATGTGAACCACGTTCAGGATTACGAAACCCTGGCCAGAGACAACGTCGCACCGGTCTTTGAATGCCTGAAGCTGTGTGAGGGGCGCAGCAAGAAGATCTTCAACTTCGTCTCGACCCTGTCGGCCTGCAGCGCCATCGATGCCGCCGGCAACGTGCTTGAACAGCCGGCGGCGGCTAGCCCGCCGATCTACATCAAGAACGGCTACAACCTGTCCAAATGGGTCGCTGAGCGGGTCCTGCAACGTGCCCGCGATAAAGGCGTGTGGGTGAACATCTATCGTCCCGGCAATATCGCGTTCAACAGTGTTACCGGTGTGTGCCAGCCACAGAAAAACCGCCTGATGCTGATGCTCAAGGGTTCGCTGCAACTGGGCCAGGTTCCGCAATTCCCCATCAACTTCGACCTGATGCCGGTGGACTTTCTGGCGCGCTTCATCGGCTTTCATGCCAGTCGTTATCAGCCAGAGCGCGCTGTGTTCAATCTGCACAACCCCGAACCCTTGAGCTGGAACAGCTACGTGGAAGCCTTCCGTGAGGCTGGGCGTGACTTTGAGTTGGTCAGCGTGGAGCAGTGGCAGGCACAGCTTGGTCGTGTCGACAGCCAGAACGCGTTGTTTGGCGTATTGGGTTTTTACCTCGACGGGTTTGAAGAGGACATCGGCGACATCTCGATGATCGAGTACCAGAACACCCAGAGCGGCGTCCGCTGCATGGGCGAGCAATACCCGCAGAAAACTCCAGCGCTGTTGCGCAAGGGCTGCGATTACCTGAAAGAAATCGACTTCATCTGAGTCGATCCTCTACTGACGTTAATGGAGAAGCATATGAACCATATTCACATTGATTTAAAGCCCGACACCCTGATCAATAACCCGACGCAGTGCCGCGTTGTATCGGCTGTAGAGGTTTGCGGCGATGCCAATAGTGTGTGGGCTATCGTGGGCAATTTTGGCGGTTTTCAAGCATTTATTCCGGCACTGGAAAGCACTGAAGTGACCGGAAAAGGTCCTCGCTCAGTACGCAAGAAGCTGTTCAAGGACGGCAATGTGGCGATCGAGCAGTTGAATTCCCAGGATGATCACGCGCGGTACATGACCTGGTCATTGATATACACCAGCTTGCCGGTCAGTAACCTGTGGGCTGCGATGACGGTTGAGGCTACCGGTGACAACACGTGTGTCGCCCGTTGGACAATCGTTGCAGACCCTGTTCAGGGTGGGCCTGAGGGGGACGCGTTTGAAGAGTTTCTTCAGGGGTTTGCTGACGGTGCGATGAGCAACGTGCGCAGCCTGTTTGGCTGATACCGGCCTGGAGCGTGCAGCCCGCTCAGCGCGAAAGCCTGGGCGGGCTTTTTCGTTTACTGAGCTGGGTGTTTGCTTGTATAGATGTCGGCGTCAGTCGGAGCGGTTGGCTGAGCAGTAGCCCACAACGACAAAACCCCTCATCGCGTGAGCGATGAGGGGTTTCGGAATTCAATCTTGACGATGACCTACT
>NZ_ATDK01000053.1 GCF_000444135.1 Pseudomonas avellanae BPIC 631 | reverse complement strand
GTCACAAATCTGCGCCGCACTACACAGTCAGGATCGGACGCAGAGCGTCCAGAACGGCATGCCGACGCGGAGCGTCGCACGATGGTTCAGATTCCTCACGCTCCGTGGTAATGCCGTTCACAACGCTCCGCGTCGTCCATGCCGCTCAGTTCAGCCCTTCGCCTGCAACGCCCGCAACCACGCCAACCCTTCGCTGGTGTCGCCTTTGGGGCGGTATTCGCAGCCGATCCAGCCGGTGTAGCCCAGCTCGTCGATGACGTTGAACAGGTGTTCGTAGTTCAGTTCGCCCAGGTTCGGTTCGTGGCGATCCGGAACGCCTGCAATCTGAATGTGGCCAATACCCGCAAAGTCGCGGCGCAGTGTGCTGGTCAGGTCGCCTTCGACGATCTGGCAGTGGTAGCAGTCAAATTGCACCTTCAGATTGTCAGCGCCCACCTGCTTGCAGATGTCCTGCGCCTGATCCTGACGGTTGAGGAAAAAGCCCGGCATGTCGCGGGTGTTGATCGGCTCGATCAGGATGGTGACGCCAACAGACCTGGCTTGCTCGGCCGCAAACGCCAGGTTTTCCAGATAAACCGCCTGATGGCGCTCACGCAAAGCTTCGCTGGGCAGCAGACCGGCCATCACGTGCACGCGGTCGTTGCCCAGCACCTGGGCATATTCCAGAGCACGTTCGATGCCGTTGCGAAACTCCGCTTCGCGGCCCGGAAGTGTGGCGATGCCTCGTTCACAGGCGTCCCAGTCGCCCGGCGGGGCGTTGAACAGTGCTTGTACCAGACCGTTGTCGCTCAGGCGCTGCTTGAGTTCCTGCGGCGTGTAGGCATAAGGAAACAGATACTCGACCGCGCCGAAACCATCGGCGGCGGCTGCGGCAAAGCGCTCAAGAAAATCATGCTGCGGGTACAGCATGCTGAGGTTGGCGGCAAAACGAGGCATGTTAACTCCAGTCTTCAAAGGGTCAGACGAATGGCCAAAGCAGCAGGGTGATCACAAAGCCCAGTGTGCCGAGCAGCGTGACCAGTACGGTCCAGGTGCGCAAGCCGTCGGCGACGTTGAGGCCCGCCAGTTTGGTGAACATCCAGTAACCGGCATCGTTGATGTGCGACATGGCCAGACCGCCACCGCCCATCGCCAGGCACAGCAGGGCCAAGTGGTTGGCGCTCAGGTCCAGCGTGGCGATCAGCGGGCTGAGAATGCCGGCAGTGGTCACCAGCGCAACGGTGGTCGAGCCCTGCACCGCGCGCAGCAACAGGGTCAGCAGAAAGCCCAGCGCCAGCACCGGCAAACCGGTATTGCGCAGCGCCTCGGAAACCACTGCACCGATACCGGTATCGACCAGCACCTTACCGAATACGCCACCGGCACCGGCAATCAGGATAACCATCGCCACACCCGGCAACGCCGAGCCGATTACGTCGGACACCTGCGTGCGGCTCCAGCCACGACGCGAACCCAGCAGCCAGGCGCACAGTAATGTGTCGATCAACAGCGCCACCAGTGGCGCACCGAGAACCGTCAGCACTGCACGCAGCGTCGATGTTGCAGGCAGTAGAGTGGTGGCCAGCGTGCCCATCAGAATCAGCACGATCGGCAGCAGAATCAGCGCAATGATCAGCCCGAAACCCGGTGCAGGTGCTGGCGGCAGTTTGCTTGCCAGACTGCTGGCGGTTTCTTCCGCGCCCAGGGTTCTGGTCTCGGTGGCTTCACGCACGCCGGAGTAGTCGTTGCGCGCCCAGGCTTCCAGGTCTTGGTTGGTGACATGCGGGCCGTAGACTTCGGCGCGAATATCATCGGTCATCGGGTAGGTCTTGCGAGTCATGCGGCCTGCCACGAAGTAGCCGATCATGCACAGCACTGCGACAATCGGGATACCCAGCATCAACACACGACCCAGGTCCGCGCCCAACTGGCTGGCCGCAGCAACGGCGCCAGGGTGCGGCGGCAGGAACGCATGCACCGCCAGCAGCGCAGCACACATCGGCAGCGCGAAAATCAGCAGCGGCTTGCGGGCGGCACGGGCCACGCCGTAGGCCAATGGCATGAGGATGATCACGCCGACCTCGAAAAACACCGGAATGCCGACCATGAAGCCTGCAACGGTCAACGCCAGCGGCGTGCGTCTGTTGCCGAAGCGGTTGATCAGCGTCTTGGCCAGTGCTTCGGCCCCGCCCGACAGCTCGATGATGCGCCCGATCATCGCGCCCAAGGCGATGATGATCGCGATGTGGCCGAGGGTCTTGCCCATGCCGCCTTCGATGGTGGCAACAAGATCGGCCGGCTTAACCCCGGCGACCAGCGCCACGATGATGCTGACCAGCATCAACGCAACGAACGGCTGAAATTTGTACTTGAGCACCAGGAACAACAGCAGTGCGATGCCCGCACCGGCCACGACCATCAACATGAGCGGCGTCATGCCCGTGCACTCCGGTCAATGGCGGTAAAGACTGACAACGAAACAGCGGGGTAGGGGTGAGTCATGCTCTCGATTCCTGTTGTTATTGTTTTTCGGCCGCGAGGCGCAGTGCGCCTCTCGATCAATGTGTGTCCGTTACCACTTCGCGCCGAACACCTGACGCAATTCTTCCAGCGCCGCCGGGGCCAGCGGTGCAGGTTTGGGGTTGCTCATCAGCCACAGACGGGCGGTTTCTTCCAGCTCTTCCAAGGCGTAACAAGCCTTGGCCACTGAGCTTTCCCAGACCACCGGACCGAGCCGCTCGAGCATCACACCGCGTACGCTGTTGGCCAGCTCCGCCACGCGCTCGGCGACTTTCGGCGAGCCCGGGCGCTCGTAAGGGATCAACGGGATGTGCCCGACTTTCATGACTTGATAGGGCGTCAGCGGCGGCAGAATGTCGTCTTCACGCCACACGCCGGCCAGGGTCAGGGCCACCAGATGCGTCGAGTGGGTGTGCACCACGCCGCCGACTTCCGGGTTGCGGTCGTAGACTTCGCGGTGCAGGGCCAGGGTCTTGGACGGCTTGCTGCCCGATACCCATTCACCGGCCAGATTGACCTTGGCGATGTCTGCCGGGTCCATGCGCCCCAGGCAGGCGTCGGTCGGGGTGATCAGCCAGCCGTCATCAAGACGCGCGCTGATGTTGCCCGCGCTGCCGACCGTGTAGCCGCGGCCATACAACAGCCGGCCGACGTCGCAGATTTCCTGACGCAGGGCGTTTTCATCAATCATCAGGCTGCCCCCGCCAATTGCTTGAGGGCCTTGGCGAAGAAGTCGCGTGCGCCGAAGTTGCCAGACTTGAGCGCCAGTGCCAGCGGTTGCGCGCCGCTGCTGACGGTGGCCGGAACGCCCGGATCGATCTGTGCGCCGATCTGCAGCAATTGCACGCCCAGCGCCTGAACGACAGCACCGGAGGTTTCGCCACCGGCGACCACAAAGCGGCGCACACCCGCGTCCAGCAGCCCTTTGGCGATCTCGCCCAACGCGGCTTCGACCATCGCGCCAGAGCGTTCAACACCCAGCTCTTTCTGCACCGCTTTGACTTCATCCGGCGTACTGGTGGCGTAGATCAACACGGTTTGCCCGGCGTCTCTGGCAAACGCCAGCGCCTGCTCGACCACCGGCTTGCCTGCTGCGAGGTCCAGCGGATTGATGCGCAGGGCAGGGCGATTGGCTTCCAGCCAGGCCGCGACCTGGCCGTTGGTGGCAACCGAAGCGCTGCCTGCCAGCACCACTTCGCCGCCGCTGATAGCAATCTGTTTGGCCGCATCAATGTCGCGCAGCTTGCCCGCCTTGCGGAAGTTGCCCGGCAGGCCCAACGCCAGCCCCGAACCACCGGTCAGCAGTGGCAGGTCGGCGCAGGCTTCACCCAGTGTGTACAGGTCAGCGTCCGACAGCGCATCGGCAATTGCCATGCGCACACCTTCAGCGCGCAGTTCGGCAATTTTGCTGCGCACGCTGTCCACGCCTTTGGCAACGGTGTCGTAGCGCAACAGGCCGACATTGCCGGTGGTCTGCGCTTGCAGCACGCGCACCAGATTGGCGTCGGTCATTGGCGTCAGCGGGTGGTTCTGCATGCCCGATTCGCTGAGCAACTGGTCCTGTACAAACAAATGACCACGGAAAATCGTGCGGCCGTTTTCCGGGAAGGCCGGGCAGGCCAGGGTGAAGTCGCTGCCCAGTTGTTCCAGCAGTGCTTCGCTGACCTGGCCGATGTTGCCGGCAGCAGTCGAATCGAAGGTCGAGCAATACTTGAAGAAGATCTGCTCGCAACCACGCTCGCGCAGCCATTCCAGCGCAGCGAGGGATTCAGCCACGGCGTCGGCGCTTGGCGTGGTGCGCGATTTCAGGGCGATCACAATCGCGTCGGCGTCCAGCCCGGCAGCCATTTCGGCGCTGGGGATGCCGATGCTCTGCACGGTGCGCATGCCACCGCGCACCAGCATGTTGGCCAGGTCGGTCGCGCCGGTGAAGTCATCGGCAATGCAGCCCAGCAGCGGGCGAGCGTTATTCAGGCTCATCAGTCGCTCCTCAGGCTTTTTCTGGCTTGGCTTTCGGCAATTCGATGCCCGGGAAAATCTTGATCACCGCCGAGTCGTCCTCGCGGCCGAAACCGGCGCTGGAAGCCTGCATGAACATCTGGTGCGCAGTGGCCGACAGCGGCAGCGGGAATTTGCTGCTGCGTGCGGTATCCAGCACCAGGCCCAGGTCCTTGACGAAGATATCCACAGCCGACAGCGGCGTGTAATCAGCGTTGAGGATGTGCGGTACGCGGTTTTCGAACATCCACGAGTTACCGGCACTGTTGGTGATCACTTCGTACAGCGCGTCCGCATCGACGCCTTCACGCAGGCCGAGCGCCATCGCTTCGGCACTGGCCGCAATGTGCACGCCGGCCAGCAACTGATTGATGATTTTGACTTTCGAGCCCAGCCCGTGAACGTCGCCCAAGCGGTAGACCTTGCCAGCCATGCCGTTGAGGATGGCTTCGGCCTTGGCGTAGGACTCGTTCGGGCCGGAGGTCATCATGGTCATCTGGCCGGAAGCGGCCTTGGCTGCGCCGCCGGAGATCGGGGCGTCGAGGTACAGCAGGTTCTGCGCGGCCAGGCGTTCACCCAGTTCGACAGCGAAAGTCGGCGCGACGGTGGCGCAGCCGATCACCAGGCTGCCCGGACGCAGGGCCGCGATGGCGCCGTTTTCGCCAAACAGGACAGTTTCGGTCTGCTCGGCATTGACCACAACGGTAATGATCACGTCGCAGGCAGCGGCCATGCTGGCTGGGGATTGGCAGGCAACGCCGCCTTCCTGGGCGAACGCTTCGGTCACGCTGGTGCGCACATCGCAGGCATGCACAGTGAAGCCGCTGCGCAGCAACGAGCGGGCAATGCCCAGACCCATCGCACCCAGGCCGATAACGCCGACATTTTTGCTGTTCATGCAGTAATCCTCAAAGTCAGTGCCGATGCCTGTGTTGCGGGCATTCGAGCGTTTATTGTTCTTATCTGTGAATCTGATAGTGAATCAATGACTGGATAATGTGAAGTATTTTTATTTTTCACATAAATTAACATCGATAGGGTTTTTCCATCAGGCTTTTCCATCGCCCACAAAAAAGCCCCTGGTAGGGGCTTGATTGGAACCGCTGGGTCAGCGACGCAGAGTATCGCTCGCTACACGATCAGAACTTCGGCACGGGCGCGCTGGTGGCGTTGCGCAGCGAGCCGCTTTCCTGACGTACAACCTCTTTGGGCTTGTACGCACAAAAGCCTGGGCGCGGTCCGATTTTCGGATGGTTGCGGCAGGTGTCCGGGCGCTTTTCATAGATGGTGCACAGCCGGCTTTTGCGGTCCAGGTACAGGCAGTCGTTATTGCTCATGCGCTGCAACGTGAAGATTTCCGACTTCTGGTTGTAACGCTCGACGATGCCTTCCTTCTGCAGACGCTTGGCGATGTTCTTCGCCGGATCGCCACGTTCGAACTCATCGACGATGCCGATGCGGATCAGGTCCTTGATCTTCACTTCTACCGGCAACGTGCAGCAGCTGGAGATACAGCCCCCGCACATATGGCTGGAGTACTTGGCCCAGGTGTCGATGCGATCGAGTTCTGCGGCGGCGATCAAGGTGGGTTTCATTTTATTTCAGAATTCCGGGTGTATCGGGGCGCGCGATCATACCGGTCTGCGGCCATTTGCAGTAAGTAAAAATTGTCGAGGCGACTGTCGGTATTGCCCGTATCACCGGTTGCAAGCGCCACGCCTGCCGAAAGTACTCAGTCAGCAGGCGTGGTCATGCAGACGACTTACTCAGGACTTGAGCTTATCGTCGGCCCGGAACATGCTGCGGATCCCGCGCACGGCCTGGCGGATGCGGTCCTGATTCTCGATCAGTGCAAAACGCACGTGATCGTCGCCGTATTCACCAAAACCGATGCCCGGCGACACACAAACCTTGGCTTCGGCCAGCAGCTTCTTGGCGAACTCCAGCGAGCCCAGGTGCGCGTAGGCTTCGGGAATCTTTGCCCAGACGTACATCGACGCCTTGGGGTTTTCGACCATCCAGCCCAGTTCGTGCAGGCCCTTGACCAGTACGTTGCGGCGCTGGCGATACTGCTCGGCGATGTCGAGCACGCATTGCTGATCGCCTTCCAGCGCGGCAATGGCGGCGACCTGCAACGGCGTGAAGGTGCCGTAATCGTGGTAACTCTTGATCCGCGCCAGTGCGTTCACCAGCTCGGGGTTACCAACCATGAAGCCGATCCGCCAGCCCGCCATGTTGTAGCTCTTGGACAGGGTGAAAAACTCGACGGCAATGTCCTTAGCGCCCGGCACCTGCATGATCGACGGGGCTTTCCAGCCGTCGTAGACGATGTCGGCGTAGGCCAGGTCGTGAATCACCAGCACGTCGTACTGTTTGGCCAACGCCACCACGCGCTCAAAGAAATCCAGCTCCACGCATTGCGCGGTCGGGTTCGACGGAAAACCCAGAATCATCATTTTCGGCTTGGGAATCGAGCCGCGGATGGCCTTTTCCAGCTCGGCGAAGAAGTCCACGCCCGGCACCAGTGGCACCGACCGCACCTGGGCGCCGGCAATCACGGCACCGTAGATGTGGATCGGGTAACTGGGGTTAGGCACCAGCACGGTATCGCCCTGATCCAGCGTGGCGAGCATCAAGTGCGCCAGGCCTTCCTTGGAACCGATGGTCACGATGGCTTCGCTTTCAGGGTCGATATCGACCTCGTAGCGTTTCTTGTACCAGTTGGAAATGGCCTGGCGCAGACGCGGAATGCCGCGTGAGGTGGAGTAACCGTGGGTGTCTTCGCGCTGGGCGACAGTGACCAGTTTTTCGACGATGTGCGGCGGCGTGGCCCCGTCGGGGTTGCCCATGCTCAAGTCGATAATGTCTTCACCACGACGACGCGCAGCCATTTTCAGTTCGGCGGTGATGTTGAACACGTAAGGGGGGAGTCGATCTATGCGCGCAAAGCGGCGCGGCGAACCTTGGTCAGCCATGGGTATCTCGCAAACGTAAGCGCCCGGAACCGTCCGAGCGACGTGGCCACATGAGGCGGCCTGCTGCGCAAGATAAAGGCGCCGATGGCGTTTTGTCCACAGGGATTTTCAGCCACACACCGCCCGCGACATTCGGCCCCCACCAAACGGTAGCGGCGGTGTAGAATCGCGCTATTCATCGCCATTCATCCCCCGGCGGGTTTATGAGCTCAGGCCGAGTACACGGTGATCCCGTGGTGTTCGGTTTCTTCGCTGCCTGTGGTCACTGCCGCTCGCCCGCGACGTCAATAGAAGCTCACTCCCTACCCTGATCAGCCCTAGTTTTGCCGGAGTGCTCCAATGCCTGATTACCGCTCGAAAACGTCCACCCACGGCCGCAACATGGCCGGCGCCCGTGCCCTGTGGCGCGCAACGGGCATGAAGGACGAAGATTTCAAGAAACCGATTATCGCCATTGCCAACTCCTTCACCCAGTTCGTACCGGGCCACGTCCACCTCAAGGACATGGGCCAACTGGTCGCCCGTGAAGTCGAACGCGCCGGTGGCGTGGCCAAGGAATTCAACACCATTGCGGTGGATGACGGCATTGCGATGGGCCACGACGGCATGCTGTATTCGCTGCCAAGCCGCGAGATCATTGCCGACTCGGTCGAATACATGGTCAACGCGCACTGCGCCGACGCCATCGTGTGCATTTCCAACTGCGACAAAATCACCCCTGGCATGCTGATGGCGGCACTGCGCCTCAATATTCCGGTGGTCTTCGTGTCTGGCGGGCCGATGGAAGCGGGCAAGACCAAACTGGCCAGCCACGGCCTGGACCTGGTCGATGCAATGGTCATCGCTGCCGACTCCACCGCCAGCGACGAAAAAGTCGCCGAATACGAGCGCAGCGCCTGCCCGACATGCGGTTCGTGCTCGGGCATGTTCACCGCCAACTCGATGAACTGCCTGACCGAAGCGCTGGGCCTGGCCTTGCCGGGCAACGGTTCGGCACTGGCGACCCACAGCGACCGCGAGCAACTGTTCCTGCAGGCTGGCCGCACCATCGTTGACCTGTGCCGACAGTACTACAAGGAAAACGACGATTCGGTGTTGCCGCGCAACATCGCCAACTTCAAGGCGTTCGAAAACGCCATGACGCTGGACATCGCCATGGGCGGTTCGACCAACACCATCCTGCACTTGCTGGCTGCTGCTCAGGAAGCCGAGATCGACTTCGACCTGCACCACATCGACCGTCTGTCACGCAAGGTTCCACAGCTGTGCAAGGTTGCGCCGAACATCCAGAAGTACCACATGGAAGACGTGCACCGCGCGGGCGGGATCTTCAGCATCCTCGGCGAGCTGGCGCGCGGCGGCTTGCTGCACACCGACCTGCCGACCGTGCACAGCAAGACCTTGGCCGAAGGCATCGCCAAATGGGACATCACCCAGACTGACGACGAAGCAGTGCACACCTTCTTCAAGGCAGGCCCGGCCGGCATCCCGACGCAGACCGCGTTCAGCCAGTCGACCCGTTGGGACAGCCTGGATGACGACCGTGAAAACGGCTGCATCCGTAGCGTCGAGCATGCATATTCGCAGGAAGGTGGCCTGGCCGTGCTGTACGGCAACATCGCGCTGGATGGCTGCGTGGTGAAAACCGCCGGTGTCGATGAGTCGATCCACGTCTTTGAAGGCAACGCCAAGATCTTCGAAAGCCAGGACAGCGCCGTGCGCGGGATTCTCGCTGACGAAGTGAAGGCGGGCGACATCGTCATCATTCGTTACGAAGGCCCGAAAGGCGGTCCGGGCATGCAGGAAATGCTCTACCCGACCTCGTACCTGAAGTCCAAAGGGCTGGGTAAAGACTGTGCGCTGCTCACCGACGGTCGTTTCTCGGGCGGTACCTCTGGCCTGTCCATCGGTCACGCCTCGCCAGAAGCCGCGGCGGGCGGTGCGATTGGTCTGGTGCGCGATGGCGACAAAGTGCTGATCGACATCCCGAACCGCTCGATCAACCTGATGATCGACGACGCCGAGATGGCCGAGCGCCGCGCCGAACAGGACAAGAAAGGCTGGAAACCGGTCGAGTCGCGTCCACGTAAAGTGACCACCGCCCTCAAGGCCTACGCCCTGCTGGCGACCAGCGCCGACAAGGGCGCTGTGCGTGACAAGGCGTTGCTGGACAAACTGGTGCCGTAACGCGCATGTTTGAGTCAGCATCAGAACACCCCGCCAGTCGGGGTGTTTTTTTATCTGGAAATAACTACCGGCGGGCTTTCTTACTGGTATTTCTGACAGATGTCGAGCGCGCGTGGGCGCTATATATTGGGCCAATCGCCGCGAGCGATCTGCTGCGGTTAACCGCTATCGACTGTTATGGAGAACGTGATGAAAGCATGGCTATTGGCACCGACATTGTTCATGAGCGTTTGTCTCGGCGCATATGCACTTGATTCGACAGACGCTACCCAGAATGAAGCTGTGCCACCCGTTGATGCCGTTCAGGTGCCGCCGCCTCAGGAAGCGGATACGGCGGTGCAGGTTCGCAATAACAGTGCGTTCGCCATCTATGTCATACAGAAGGGCTTGAAGCAGGAAGTGGCAAGCAAAGGCACATACGTCGTCAGCAGCACCGCCACTTACCCGCTGAGTATCACGCCTGCCAGCGGCGAGCCTGCGATCAAATATGTGACGCTTTCAGGAAAAAAGGGCGCATGCACCTATGCCAGCTGCCTCATCGTCCAGTAGAGGGGCAGAGAGTTGAGCCAAGTCGATAGGCTTACTTCCTGTCCGCAATCACCCCGATCAACACCAGTACTACCAACAGCACCGGTGCCAGGCTGTAGTTGTTGAACTGGCTGAGGCCGCGCACCACCCACGGTGTGGCGTAGATCAGTGCTGCGCCGCTGCCGACGGCGCAGAGCAGGGCGATGAGCGGGATGCGCAGGGCGCCGGTGATGCCGCTGATGCGTTGCTCCAGCCAGCCTTTGATGTCCGAGCCGAACAGCACCAGCAGGCAGCCCACCAGTGCGAGGGCGATTTCCGAAAGATTGCTGCGACTCCAGCGCGAAACGGTGGCGAGCAGGTCGAGTACGAAATCCATGCAGGGTCCTTAGATCAGAAAATATTGCAGCAAGTCATTGAGGAACAGTTGGCCTTGCGGGGTCGCGATCAGGCGTGCCGGATCTTCATGCAGCAGGCCTTTTTGTTCGGCTTGCCTGCGTGCCTCGGCGAGCGAATCGAGGCTTAGACCCGTTCTTTCCCGAAATAACGCAGCGTCCACACCATTTGTCAGTCGCAATGCGTTCATCAGGAATTCAAACGGCAATTCATCCAGCGACAACAGCTTTGCCCCGGCCTGAAAAGGCTTGTCGGGGTTCAGGTAATCCTTGGGTAACCGGGTCTTCCAGGTACGAATAATGCGCCCGTCCGGATGGCTCAACTTGCCATGTGCACCTGCGCCGATCCCGATAAAATCCCCGAACGCCCAATAGTTGAGGTTATGCCGCGCCGGTTTCCCGGGTTGCGCATAGGCCGACACTTCGTACTGCGCGTACCCCTGAGTGGCCAGCAACTGCTGTCCGGTTTCCTGGATGTCCCAAAGAATGTCGTCTTCCGGCAAAACCGGCGGCTGATTCCAGAAGACGGTGTTGGGTTCCAGGGTCAGTTGATACCAGGACAGGTGCGTCGGCGCGAGGGCGATGGCCTGGCGCAGATCGTCCAGCGCCTCGTCCTGGGACTGGTCCGGCAGGCCGTGCATCAGGTCCAGGTTGAAGTTGTCGAAACCGGCCTGACGCGCCATGTCGGCGGCGCGAATCGCTTCGTCGCCGTTGTGGATACGGCCCAGCGCCTTGAGTTTGGATTCCTGAAAGCTCTGAATGCCGATGGACAGCCGATTGATTCCCAGACCGCGATAGGCGCTGAATTTTGCCTGTTCAAAGGTGCCGGGGTTGGCTTCCAGGGTGATCTCGATGTCGCTGGCAAAGCGGATACGTTGTTCGACGCCTCGCAGCAAACGGCCCAGCGCATCGGCGCTGAACAGGCTTGGCGTGCCGCCACCGAAGAAGATCGATTGCAGTTCACGGCCGTAGACGTGCGGCAGGTCGAGGTCCAGATCGGCGAGCAGCGCGTCGACGTATTCCTGTTCCGGCAGCACGGGGCTTGCGGTGTGCGAATTGAAGTCGCAGTACGGGCATTTGCGCACGCACCACGGAATGTGTATATACAGCGACAGCGGGGGCAGGTGCGGCAGTGCAGGGCGTGGCATCTCTGACGAGAAACCGCTCTCGCCGAGAAACAGCGGCTGCGCAGGCGAATCGTGGGTCATTGCAGACCCAGGCGTTGGCGCAACAGGACCATGGCGCGGGCGCGATGGCTGAGCTGGTTTTTCTCGCTCGGGCCGAGTTCGGCGCTGGAGCAGTTGCGCTCCGGCACCCAGAACAGCGGGTCGTAGCCAAAACCGTGCTCGCCGCTGGCAGCGTGCAGGATGCGCCCATGCCACAGGCCTTCGCAGAGGATCGGCAGCGGGTCGTCGGCGTGACGCACCAGCGCCAATACACAAACGAACTGCGCGCCACGCTGCTCGTCCGGCACGTCTTTGAGCGCTTCCAGCAATTTGGCGTTGTTGGCCGCGTCACCTTTGCCGTCGGCGTAGCGTGCGGAATAGATGCCCGGCGCGCCGCCGAGAAAGTCCACCGCCAGCCCCGAGTCATCGGCCAGTGCGGGCAGGCCGGACAGGCGTGAGGCATTGCGCGCCTTGAGGATCGCGTTTTCAACGAACGACAGGCCGGTCTCTTCCGGCTCCACCAGGCTGAACTCGCTGACCGAGCGCAGCGTCACGCTGCCGCCGAGCATGGCCTGAAGTTCTTTGAGTTTGCCGCCGTTGTGGCTGGCCAGTACGAGTTGGGTGAGGTTCATCATTGGCCTGTCGTGGTGCGTGAAAACGATCGGTTAAATGGCAATCTGGTGGTCCGTCAGGCCTGGGCTGGTGACCCGGTAGATGCCGATTTCGCCGAGCAGATTGGGCCACAGTTTGCTGGCCCAGCCGTGACGGTGTTGCTGATCGACCGCCAGCCTGTCGAGCACCTGTGCGTCGCGCTCGCGGCACAGTTCTTCGAAGTCGCCGAAGGTACAGAAGTGGATGTTCGGCGTGTTGTACCAGGTGTACGGCAGGAAATCCGACACCGGCATGCGGCCTTTGCTCGCCAGATACCAGCGGCAGCGCCAATGGCCGAAGTTCGGGAAGGTGATGATGCACTGGCGCCCGACGCGCAGCATCTCGTCGAGGATTCGGTCCGGGTAATGCACCGCTTGCAGGGCCTGGGTCATGACCACCACGTCAAAGCTGTTGCTGGCAAAGTTGCCCAGCCCCTTGTCGAGGTCCTGCTCGATAACGTTGATGCCCTTGGCCACGCACTCGGCAATGTTGGCCGCGTCGTTTTCCAGCCCGTAGCCGGTGACTTGCTTGTGGTCACGCAGCCAGGTCAGCAATTCGCCGTCGCCGCAACCCAGGTCGAGCACGCGGCTGCCTGCGGGGATCCATTCCTGGATGATTTCCAGATCGGCTCTCATGACGTCCTCACAACGAAATTCGGTTCATGTAATTACCGAAAGCCTGCAAGTAGCGCGGAATCGGGATCAGGAAGGCGTCGTGCCCTTGGGGCGCGTCGATTTCCAGGTAGCAGACGTCCTTGCGTGCGGCCATCAGCGCGTCCACCAGCTCCCGCGAACGGGCCGGCGAGAAACGCCAGTCGGTAGTGAACGACATCACGCAGAATCTGGCGGTGGCGTTGGCGAACGTCTTGGCCAGGTCGTCGTTGAAGTTGGCGGCAGGGTCGAAGTAATCCAGCGCTTTGGTCATCAACAGGTAGGTATTGGCGTCGAAACGCCCGGAAAACTCTTCACCTTGATAACGCAGGTAGCTTTCGACCTGAAACTCGACGCTGTGGAAATCGTAATTGAGCTTCTCGCTCTTCAGGCCACGGCCGAATTTTTCGCCCATCGAGTCGTCCGACAGGTAGGTGATGTGCCCGACCATCCGCGCCAGCATCAGGCCGCGCTTGGGGATCACGCCGCGCTCCTGGAACGAACCGCCGTGGAACTCCGGGTCGGTGAGAATCGCCTGGCGCGCCACTTCGTTGAAGGCGATGTTCTGCGCCGACAGCTTGGGGGCCGAGGCGATTGCCAGGCAATGGCGCACGCGATCCGGGTAACTGATGGTCCATTGCAGCGCCTGCATGCCGCCCAGACTGCCGCCAATCACCGCCGCCCATGTGTCGATGTTAAGCACATCAGCCAGCCGGGCCTGGCTGTTGACCCAGTCTTCCACGGTCACGACCGGGAAATTGGCCCCGAACGGCTTGCCGGTGTCCGGGTCGATACTGCTTGGGCCAGTGGAACCGTTGCAGCCGCCCAGATTGTTGAGGCTGACGACGAAGAATTTGTCTGTGTCGATAGGCTTGCCGGGACCAATGCAACTGTCCCACCAGCCGGGTTTACGGTCGTCGGCGCTGTGAAAGCCTGCGGCATGATGATGCCCGGACAGCGCGTGGCAGATCAGCACGGCATTGCTGCGTGCAGCGTTGAGCTGACCGTAGGTTTCGTAAATCAGGTCATAGGCTGGCAACGAACGACCGCAGGCCAGCGCCAGAGGCTCGCTGAAATGCGCCGTTTGCGGTGTGACCAGTCCGACAGAATCGTGGGGGAATACCGTGGGCATCGACCCTGCTCTCGCTTGAATGAGGCGTAAGTCTAAAGACCGCGGGGGGCAGCGGCAATAAGGGATGTTGTGAGGCGCAAATTGACGGCACGATAGTTGAGATTATCGTTCCTATGCTCCAGCGTGGGAATGCATTGCGTGACGCTCTGCGTCACAGATCTGCGCCGCGCCGCGCATTCAGGATAGGACGCAGAGCGTCCAGAACGGCATGCGACGCGGAGCGTCGCACGATAATTGAGATTATCGTTCCGCACGCTCCAGCGTCGGCGCGATAGTTACAGAACTTCGCTTACATCAACAACCGCAACACGTCCGGCATGTTGCTCATGGCGGCGAGGTTGTTGATGACCAGCATGTCGAGCAGTTTGAGCACCAGGAATGCCAGGATCGGCGAGATATCCAGGCCGCCCAGGTTCGGGACGATCTTGCGGAACGGTGCCAGGGCGGGCTCGCAGATCTGGTTGACCAGCTCTGCGCCGGGGTTGTGGCTGCCCGGTGCGACCCACGACAGGATCACGCTGATGATCAGGGCAAAGAAGAATATTTTCAGGAACAGCGCCGTCACGCCAATGATCGACCAGAGCAGCAGGTGCAGCGGGTCGCCGGTGGTGCCGAACATCAGCAGCAGGGTCAGCGCCATCAGGATCATCTGCACGATGATCGCCAGCACCAGTGACGACATGTCCAGGCCGAACAGGCTCGGAATGATGCGTCGCAGAGGCTTGAGCAGCGGCTGGGTGGCGCGCACGATGAACTGGCACAGCGGGTTATAGAAGTTGGCCCGCACCAGTTGCAGCACGAAGCGCAACAGGATGATCAGCAGGTACAGACTGCCGAGCGTTTGCAGGACGTAAATTGCAGCGGTGTTCAATCCGATCATCAATCTGCTCCAGAAAGCCTGAAAATTATTTGCCCAGTTGCTCAGCCAGCTCGGCTGCACGGTGGTCTGCGGCGGTCAGTGCTGTTTCTACCAGCGCCTCGAAGCCGCCGGCCTGAAAGGCCTTGATCGCAGCTTCGGTGGTCCCGCCCGGCGAGGTCACACGGCGACGCAATTCTCCTGCACCCAACTCACTGCCGGAGGCCATCAAGGCCGAGCCCAGCGCGGTTTGCAGGGTGAGTTTTTTGGCGATGTTTTCCGGCAGGCCCAGCTTTACGCCTGCCGCGGTCATCGCTTCCATCATCAGAAAGAAGTAGGCAGGGCCGCTGCCGGACACTGCTGTCACGGCATCCATGTGTTTTTCCTGCTCGACCCAGACTGCCACGCCAACGGCCGACAGCAATTGCTCGGCCTGCTCGCGTTGTGTTGGCGAAACCTTTTCGGTCGCATACAGACCGCTGGCACCCTGACGCAACAGCGAAGGGGTGTTGGGCATGCAGCGCACCACAGGCTGGTCGCCCAGCCACTGGTTCAGGCTGGCACAGGTGATACCCGCCGCTACCGAGACAATCAGTTGATGAGCGTCAAGGCTGGCCTTGAGTGCCTGGCAGACGCTTTTCATCATCTGCGGTTTGACGGCCAGTACCACGACGTCGGCCCCTTTGACGGCCTCGGCGTTGTCGGCGAACACCTCGATGCCGTGTTCAGTGGAAATGCGCTCACGGGTTTCGGCACCCGGCGCACTGGCGCAGATCAGCGATGCTTCCACGCCCTGTGCGCGCAGGCCGCCGATCAGGCTGGCAGCCATGTTTCCGGCGCCGACGAAGGCGATACGAGTCTTGCTCATGAGGGGGGCCTTGTGGGCAGATTCAGAGTAGGCAAATTCAGTGTGTGCAAAGTCATGGCTGCCCATAGTCGCGGGCGCCAAAAAGGGCCGTGCCGATCCGCACCCAGGTTGCGCCTTGTGCAATGGCGGCTTCCAGGTCGTGGCTCATGCCCATGGAAAGTGTATCGAGTGGCAGGTTCAACTGCGCCTGCAAGGTACGCACGGCAGCGAACGATGCCGCCTGAGCCGCTGGGTCGTCTGTAGGCTCGGGAATGGCCATCAGGCCGCGCAGCTTCAATCGCGGCAAGGCGCTGATGGCGGCGGCCAGTGCTGGCAGGTCTTGAGGCGCACAGCCGGACTTGCTGGCCTCGCCGCTGACGTTCACCTGAATGCAGATGTTCAGCGGCTCCAGGCTTTCGGGGCGCTGCTCGGACAGGCGTTGAGCAATTTTCAGGCGATCCACGGAATGTACCCAGGCGAAGTTCTCGGCGATAGCGCGCGTCTTGTTCGACTGAATGGGGCCGATGAAGTGCCAGCACAAGGGCAGGTCGGCCAGTTCGAGCTGTTTGCCCAGTGCTTCCTGTAAATAATTTTCGCCAAAGTCACGCAGGCCTGCGGTGTAAGCTTCACGCAGGTCGCCGGCAGGCTTGGTTTTACTCACCGCCAGCAGGCCTACGGACACCGGATCACGCTTGGCCGCGAGGGCTGCGTCGCGAATTCGCTGTTCGAGCGTTGAAATGTTCGCTGCTATCGTGGACATTGATTTACGCCAGCAAGGCTAAGGTCTGCGGCATTCTATGTGATTGAGGAGCTGTATGGATATTACCGAGCTGCTGGCCTTCAGTGCCAAACAGGGCGCGTCGGACTTGCACCTCTCTGCAGGTCTGCCACCGATGATTCGCGTGGACGGCGATGTGCGGCGTATCAACCTGCCCCCGCTGGACGCCAAGGAGGTCAAGGCGCTGATCTACGACATCATGACCGACCGGCAGCGTCAGGATTTTGAAGAGCGCCTGGAAACCGACTTTTCGTTTGAAGTGCCGGGTGTCGCGCGGTTTCGGGTCAACGCATTCAACCAGAATCGCGGTGCGGGCGCGGTATTCCGGACCATTCCGTCGAAAATCCTCAGCATGGAAGACTTGGGGATGGGCAGTGTGTTTCGCAAGATTACCGACGTAGCGCGCGGCCTGATTCTGGTCACCGGGCCGACCGGTTCAGGCAAGTCGACGACCCTGGCGGCGATGATCGACTACCTCAACTGCAACAAGCATCACCATATCCTGACCATCGAAGACCCTATCGAATTCGTTCACGAGTCCAAGAAGTGCTTGGTCAACCAGCGCGAAGTGCACCGTGACACGCTGGGGTTTTCCGAAGCGCTGCGCTCGGCCCTGCGTGAGGACCCGGATGTGATTCTGGTCGGCGAGATGCGTGACCTGGAGACCATTCGTCTGGCGCTGACTGCTGCCGAAACCGGCCACCTGGTATTTGGCACGCTGCACACCACCTCGGCGGCCAAGACCATCGACCGGATCGTCGATGTGTTCCCGGCGCAGGAAAAGTCGATGATTCGCTCGATGCTGTCCGAGTCGCTGCACGCGGTTGTTTCGCAGGCGCTGCTCAAGAAGGTCGGCGGTGGGCGCGTGGCAGCGCATGAAATCATGATGGGCACCCCGGCGATTCGTAACCTTATTCGCGAGGACAAGGTGGCGCAGATGTATTCGTCCATTCAAACAGGCGGCTCATTGGGCATGCAGACGCTGGACATGTGCCTGGCCGATCTGGTGAAACGCGGCCTGATTACCCGCGAAAGCGCTCGCGAGCGGGCCAAGGTGCCGGACAACTTCTGATGCTGGCCGAGTGCGACTAGCGTTTGGAAATAAAAAAAAGGGGCCCTGAACGAATTCAGGGCCCCTTTTTGTCAGGCAAAGATCAGATCAGCGCTGAACGACGCGCAACTGAGGTGCCTGCTTGGGCAGAACGCGCTTGGCGATCTTGTAGTGACTGTTCCAGTACGGTTTGTTCAGCGTATCGACAGTGACAGCTTTGCCACGTCGTGGCGCGTGGACGAACTTGTTGTCGCCCAGGTAGATAGCCACATGATTGATGTTGCGGCTCTTGATGTTGAAGAACAGCAGGTCACCTCGCTTCAGGTCCTTGCGGTCCACGGTCTGGCCATGACCCTGGGCCATTGCGTTGGACGTGCGCGGCAGGTCGACTTCACGAACATCGGTGTAGGCATATTTGACCAGCCCGCTGCAGTCCAGACCTTTGCCGGGCGTGGTGCCGCCCCAGCGATACGGTGTACCGACAGCCTGTAAGGCGCGTTTTACAACAGCATTGCCCTGTTTGGCAGGCGCCGCGATGGACGCCTGCAAGGCGGCTGCCTTGGCGTTTTTGCGGGAAAGTGGCTTCTGAGTGGCGTGGGAGGTTTTAGGTTGAAGGGATACTGGTGTGGCTTCCTGAGGTGCATTGCGAGTCGCGAGTGCCGGTGAAGAGTGACTTTTGGCGGTGTAGCCCGTGAAGCTCGCAGGAAGTTGTTGCTCACGATTGGTGGCGTGGGCGGCCAGTGGCATAAAAAGGCAAATGGTTAGCCATGTCTTGAAAAGAGGACGCATTCGGCAAGGCTCATAGTGGTCAGCGCGCAACTTTATAACAGCTTTTTGGAAAATTCTGACCCCATTTGTCGAGTGCATCACACTGGCATCATTACGTTTTATGCGACAAACTCTTTCTTTTTTCGCGTCAATCCCTTTAACGACAAGGGCTTGGCGGCATGAAACCGCCTCGTTTGCCATACGTCGGAATAGGGAAACGAAGTCACAAATTTGTTATGTATTTTTTTCTATCAGCGCAAAGAGGGTAAAAATGAACGGCTATCGTTCTGACACACACAGCAAGGTCATGGGCTACCTGATGTGGATTTTCGGGTTTCTCGGTGCGCACCGTTTCTACTATGGCAAGCCGGTCACCGGGACTATCTGGTTCTTCACCTTCGGCCTGTTCGGCATAGGCTGGCTGATCGACCTGTTCCTGATCCCGTCGATGGACCGCGAAGCCGACCTGCGCTTCACCCCAGGTTCCACCGATTACAGCCTGGCGTGGATCCTGCTGACCTTCCTCGGCCTGTTCGGCGTACACCGCATGTACCAGGGCAAGTGGATCACCGGCATCATCTACCTGTGCACGGGCGGATTGTTTCTGGTTGGCATTCTGTATGACTTCTGGACAATGAATGACCAGATCTCGATGAAGAACGCCCGGCGCGGGTGAGGCTTGCTCAGAGGTGGATGTAGAGCGTCAGGGCTTCTGTCCGCAGGGCGTGGGAGCGAACTTGTTCGCGAAAGGGCCGCTACATTCTCCGAAAGTCACATCGATTGAATTACCGTCTTCGCGGACAAGTCCGCTCCTACAGAAGCTCCATCATTCGGGCCTCTGCCCGCAGGGCGTGGGAGCGAACTTGTTCGCGAAGGGGTCGTTATGATCGCCGAGAATGCAATGACTGACACACTGTCTTCGCGGACAAGCGAAGCGTCGCCCGGTCCGCTCCTACAGAGGTCTCGCTCTCCTTCGTTGGTCTGAGCGTAGTGCCTCAACGGCTGTAGCTTATCCGTCCATCCACCAGTGTGTAGCGTACCGAGCCCGGCAGGCAGTGGCCGATGAAGGGGCAGTTGTCGCCCTTTGACAGCCAGGTCTCACCGGCGACGGTCGAGGCTGCCGGGTCGAACAGCACGATGTCTGCAGGCGCCCCAGCGCTGAGCTTGCCGGCAGGCAAACGCAAGGCGTCTGCCGGGCCGCTGCTCAGGCGGGCGAGCAGGGTGGGCAAGTCGAGCAGGCCGTCTTCCACCATCGTCATGGCCAGCGGCAATAGCAACTCAACACTGCTGATGCCCGGCTCGGTGGCACCAAACGGTGCCAGCTTGGCGTCACGCTCATGCGGCTGGTGATGGCTCGAGATGGCTTGAATCACCCCGGACTTCACCGCTTCACGCAGGCCATCGCGGTCGGCGCGGGTGCGCAGCGGCGGCTGGACGTGATACAGGCTGGAGAAATCGATCAGCGCCTCATCAGTCAGAATCAACTGATACAACGCCACATCCGCCGTCACCGGCAGCCCACGCGCCTGTGCTTGAGCAATCAGGGCCGCGCCGCGTGCGCTGGTCAGTTGGCTGAAGTGCGCGCGCACGCCGCTTTGCTCCACTAGCAGCAGGTCGCGTGCCAGCGCCACGGTCTCGGCCGTTTCAGGGATACCGGCCAGGCCCAGAAATGCTGCCGTCGGGCCATCATGGGCCAGACCGCCTTCGGCCAGATCATGATCCTGAGAGTTGAAAATCACGGTCAGGTCGAAGGTGGCGGCGTATTCCAGCGCCCGGCACAGCGTACGGGTATTGCTGAAACTGCTCAGGCCGTTGCCGAACGCCACGCAGCCTGCGTCGCGCAGGGCGATCAGTTCGGCCAGTTGCTCGCCTTCCAGGCCCTTGCTCAGTGCGCCAACCGGGAACACCTTGCTGAAACCGGCTTCACGGGCACGGTCCAGAATCAGTTCGGCCACCGCCGAGGTGTCGAGCACCGGTTTGGTCTGTGGCGGGCAGCACAGGCTGGTCACGCCGCCTGCGACCGCAGCGCGGGTTTCACTGGCGATGCTGCCTTTACGGCTATAGCCCGGCTCGCGCAGGGACACGTTGAGGTCAACCAGACCGGGCGCTGCCACCAGCCCGGTAGCGTCGATGACCTGAGTGGGTTCGAAACCGGCCGGTGCGGCACCGATTGCGACGAGTTTGCCTGCTTCGATATGCAGGTCGGTGGTCTGATCCAGCCCGCTGGCCGGGTCGATGACGCGAGCGCCGAGGATGCTGAGCTTCACTGGGCGTTCTCCTGTTCAAATTGGCGTTGTGCGTTTTGTCCGCTCATGGCCATCGACAGCACTGCCATGCGGATCGCTATGCCGTAAGTCACTTGATTGAGAATCACCGAGTGTGCTCCGTCGGCCACGGCCGATTCGATTTCCACGCCACGGTTGATCGGGCCGGGGTGCATCACAATCGCATCCGGTTTAGCGCCAGCCAGGCGCGCGGTGGTCAGGCCGAACAAGCGGTAGAACTCGCCTTCGCTGGGCAGCAGGCCACCGGTCATGCGCTCACGTTGCAGGCGCAACATGATCACCACATCGACGTCCTTCAACCCTTCGTTGAGGTCGGTGTAGACCTTCACCCCGTATTGCTCGACGCCGACCGGCAGCAGGGTTTTCGGGCCGATCACGCGGATGTCCGGGCAGCCCAGCGCCTTGAGTGCAATCATGTTGGAGCGCGCCACCCGCGAGTGCAGGATGTCGCCGACGATGGCCACCGACAGGTTTTCAAAGCCACCCTTGTGACGACGGATCGTCAGCATGTCGAGCATGCCCTGGGTCGGGTGCGCGTGGCGGCCGTCGCCGCCGTTGATGATCGCCACGTCCGGGCACACGTGCTCGGCGATGAAGTGCGCGGCGCCGGAGTCTGCGTGGCGCACGACGAACATGTCGGCGGCCATCGCTTCAAGGTTGCGCAGGGTGTCGAACAGTGTTTCGCCCTTGCTGGTAGACGAAGTCGAGACGTTCAGGGTGATCACGTCGGCCGACAGCCGCTGGGCCGCCAGTTCGAAGGTGGTCCGGGTGCGTGTGGAGTTTTCGAAGAACACGTTGCACACCGTCTTGCCGCGCAACAACGGGACCTTCTTCACCGCCCGTGCGCCGACTTCAAGGAACGAGTCGGCGGTGTCGAGAATTTCGGTTAGCAGCTCGCGGGGCAAGCCGTCCAGAGACAGAAAATGGCGCAGCTGGCCCTGATGGTTGAGCTGCAGCGGGCGCTTGGCGTCGAGAGGCGTCATCGCAATGGACTCTTAAAGGGCGGTGGAGAGTTCTTGAAGTTCAAGTGCCAGCTCGGGGCCGGACAGCTTGATGCGCTCGTTGGGTGCCAGCGACAGGGTCGCGCCGACCACGTTGGGGCGGATCGGCAGTTCACCTGCGTTCAGGTCCAGCAGGCAGACCAGCGTGACGCTGGCCGGGCGGCCGTAATCGAACAGTTCGTTGAGGGCGGCGCGAATGGTGCGGCCACTCATCAGCACGTCGTCGATCAGCACCAGATGCTGGCCTTCGATCTCGAACGGCAGCTCCGAAGGCCGCACCTGCGGATGCAGGCCGTTCTGGCTGAAATCATCGCGGTAGAACGAAACGTCGAGTGTGCCCAGCGGCGAGGGGTTGTTCAACGCCTCAAGCAGCGCCTGAGCGACCCACACACCGCCCGTGCGGATGCCGATGAAACGAGGGTCGCTGATGCCGCGCTTGCTCAGATGAGCGTTCAGGTCAGTGGCCATCTGACGAATCAGTTCGGCGGGATTGGGCAGGCTCATGGTTGCTCCTTTGAGGCTCGGGCAGCGTCGGTCCGTGGCGCGTTACTCAAGCAATAACGTGGAATCCGGGTATCTCGAAGCGGTATGGGCTGCGAAAGTCACACATTCAACAATTCGGGGTGCTCGTCGAGCCAGCCTTGCAGCAGCAGTGCAGCGGCAATGGCGTCCACCGGGTTGTCGCGATAGCTGCCTTTCTGGCCGCCGCGAGCCATGCGCTCGCCTTTGGCCTCGAAGGTCGTCAGGCGTTCGTCGTGGGTGTAAACCGTGACGCCGAAGCGGCCGTTGAGTTTGCGCGAAAACTTCTCGGCGCGGGCACTCATCTCGCTGGGCGTGCCGTCCATGTTCAGCGGCAGGCCGACCACGATGGCGTCAGGTTTCCATTCGTTGATCAGCGCCTGAACCTTGTCCCAGTCCGGGACGCCGTTCTGCGCCTTGAGCGTGCAGAGTTCGCGGGCCTGGCCGGTAATCGCCTGGCCGACCGCGACGCCGATCTGTTTGGTGCCGTAATCAATCCCCAGCAGCAAGCGTAAAGCAGCCATTAAGCATGCCCCGCCTGAGTCGAGATAAGGGCTAGATTGATGCCCAGGCGTCGGGCTGCGGCATCGAGGCGCTGATCGCTGTCGACATCGAACAGAATGGCCGGGTCGAACGAGCAGGTCAGCCAGGCATTGTCCGCCATTTCCGCATCCAGTTGGCCAGCGTCCCAGCCCGCGTAACCGAGGGTGATCACATTTTGATCAGGACCATAACCGTCGGCGATGGAAAACAGCACGTCCTGCGACGTCGACAGCGAAATCCCGCCGGGTAGATCGACGGTAGCTTGAAAGGTCTGGCCGCTGGGGTGCAGGACAAACCCTCGGTCGGTCTGCACCGGGCCGCCAGAATGGATGGCGATTTCCTGGCAGCGTTTTGGCGCAGGCAGTTCCGGTCGCAGTTGCTCGAGCACATCCGCCAGGGTCAGGCTTTGCGGACGGTTGATCACCAGCCCCATCGCGCCATTGGCGTTGTGCTCGACGACATAGGTCAAGGTCTGCGCAAAGTTCTCGTCGTGCATATGGGGCATGGCGATCAGGAACTGATGCTTGAGATAACTCGGAGAGACTTTTTTCATGAGTCCTAGTGTGGCGTCGTGTTACAGACCTGACAACTGGCACTTATACGTGTCGAGTGTCCGTTGGCAAAAATGTCAGTTGCTGGACAGCTTGTCGCCGCGTGCGAATTTCCAGGTGCGGATGATCTCTAGCCGGTCGATGTCTGCCAGATCGCCGGTGAACGGCGCAAAAGGCGCAGCAAGACGCACGATTCGCTGTGCGGCCTGATCCAGCAACGGTTGCCCTGAAGATTCCAGCACCAGCACTTCGTACAGCGAACCATCCCGATTGATCGACACAAGAAGTCGCAAATTGCCGTAGATCTGCTTGCGTCGAGCTTCCTCAGGATAGTTCAGGTTGCCGACTCGCTCGACCTTCTTGCGCCAGTCGTCCTTGTACCAGGCACCTTTGTCGCGCATGGTCGAGGCCGCATTGAGGCGGTGGATCTTGGGGCGCTTGGCGTACAGCTGCTGTTCGGTCGAGAGTTCGGCTTCCAGGCTGGCAATTTCGTTGCTCAGGTCCGAACTGTCAAAGGTCGGCGCGGCCTTGGTGGTGGGCTCGGGCTTGACTTCGTCGCGCTTGGCGACGGTTTTCTGCGGGCTGGCTGCAGTGGTTGCGACGGCTGTCTTGGGCGCTTCCTGCTTGACCACCGGCTTGCTGGACGGTGGCGGCGTGACTTTATTGACCTTGGTGTCCTGATACGGCGCAAGCTCGGTGGTCTTCAGCGTTTCGGCCTTGTCCAGCGTGCCGCTGCCTTGTTGATCGTCCTGGGCCAGAAAGTCGGCCTGTTTGGGCTTTTCTTCGCTCTTGAACGTGGCGAGGGTGATTTCCAGGGTCTGCGAGATCTGTTCCGGCTTCACATAGGTGAAGCCCACGCCAAGGATCACCGCGAGGTGGATCAGCGCAGCGATCATCATGGTAAAGCCCAGCCGATCGGCAGGACGCACACCCACATTGGCGAGTTCGAGGGGCAGGTCGTTTCTGGCCATGGATGTCATCAGCGGTTCAGTGTCTCGTCAGCCTGCATGTCAAAATCCGTGTCGTGTTACAGGTGGCGCATGATAACGCAATGTACGGTGCAACTTTGCTGCGGATCAGACGAAGCGTCGCCCGGTCCGCTCCCGCGGCCTTTGACCAGCATCAGAGGCGTCGGGCTTTTGTGGGAGCGGACTTGTCCGCGAAGTGGTGGTTCAAACGACGCATTGCGTAGAATAGATCCACTCTTTCGCGGACAAGCAAAGCGTCGACCGGTCCGCTCACACGGCCTGCGGACGGAAGCCTGAAAGCCCCATATCCGGGTGCCTTAGCCCTTGCGCGCTTCCAGCTTCTTCTCGATCGCATCCATCAACAGGCCACCGATGTTGGTGCCAAAAGCGTTGTCGATTTCGCGGATGCAGGTCGGGCTGGTGACGTTGATTTCGGTCAGGTGCTCGCCGATCACGTCCAGGCCGACAAACAGCAGGCCTTTTTCGCGCAGGGTCGGGCCGATTTGTTCGGCGATCCAGCGGTCCTTGTCGCTCAGCGGACGCGCTTCGCCACGGCCACCGGCGGCCAGGTTGCCACGGGTTTCACCAGCAGCAGGGATGCGCGCCAGGCAATACGGGACCGGTTCGCCATCGACCATCAGAATGCGCTTGTCGCCGTCCTTGATGGCGGGCAAGTAGCCCTGCGCCATGATTTGCTGGGTGCCGTGAGCGGTCAGGGTTTCGAGGATCACCGAGAGGTTCGGGTCGCCCGCACGATGACGGAAGATCGACGCGCCGCCCATGCCGTCCAGCGGCTTGAGGATCACGTCGCCCTGTTGCTCGGCGAACTCGCGCAGGATGTCGGCGCGACGGCTGACCAGCGTCGGCGGGGTGCACTGCGGGAACAGCGTGGCGAACAGCTTTTCGTTGCAGTCGCGCAGGCTCTGCGGCTTGTTGACCACCAGCACGCCAGCGCTCTCGGCCTGTTCCAGCAGGTAAGTGGTGTAGATGAATTCCATGTCGAACGGCGGATCCTTACGCATCAGGATCACGTCCAGATCGTCAAGACCTGCGTCGATTTCGGCTTCGAACTCGAACCATTTGGCCGGATCGGCGAACACCTTGAGCGGCTTCATGCGCGCGCGGGCCTGGCCTGCGTTCTGGTACAGGTCTTTCTGTTCCATATAAAACAGCGTCCAGCCGCGATCCTGTGCGGCAAGGAGCATGGCCAGCGAGCTGTCCTTTTTATAGGAGATGCGCTCAATGGGGTCCATGACAATCCCTAGGCGAACGCTCATGGGCAATATCCTCTGATCGGTAAGGGCCGTAACGGCCATAAAATTGGCATCAGGGTGGCGCTCCGAGTGCTCCCGGTCAAGGGGCAGGTCTGCCACGGTGCGCTTTATGGATTGAGTCCGGAGAGTGTGCTAAAAAGGCTCGGCATCCAGGCTTCGATCCCTGTGGATCAATGAAGCGATACCGTCAGGCTCTCAATGCCTCGCAGAATGCGCAAAAATTCGCTGCGGCGATGGAAGAGCAGCTATGGAACAACACGCCTCTGCATTGAAAGTCATGGTCATCGATGACTCGAAGACCATCCGCCGCACCGCCGAAACGCTGCTTAAAAACGCAGGCTGCGAAGTCATCACTGCGATAGACGGTTTTGACGCGCTGGCCAAGATTGCCGATAACCACCCGCGAATCATATTCGTCGATATCATGATGCCGCGCCTGGATGGCTACCAGACGTGCGCGCTGATCAAGAACAACCGCGCATTCAAGTCCACGCCAGTCATCATGCTGTCCTCCAAGGACGGTCTGTTCGACAAGGCCAAGGGGCGAATCGTCGGTTCCGATCAGTTTTTGACAAAGCCTTTCAGCAAGGAAGAACTGCTCAGCGCGATCAAGGCTCATGTGCCGGGCTTCGTTGCAGCAGAACAACACATATCGTGACGCCCGCGCCTGATGTCGCGCGCTCGTAATCTGACGGGGAACACCCATGGCTCGAATACTGATCGTCGATGACTCGCCGACTGAAATGTACAAACTCACGGGCATGCTGGAAAAGCACGGCCATGAAGTGCTCAAGGCCGAAAACGGCGCTGATGGCGTGGCTCTGGCCCGTCAGGAAAAGCCCGACGCTGTGTTGATGGACATCGTCATGCCGGGGCTCAACGGTTTTCAGGCCACGCGCCAGCTGACTAAGGACGCCGACACCAGCAACATTCCGGTGATCATGATCACCACCAAGGATCAGGAAACCGACAAGGTCTGGGGCAAACGCCAGGGCGCGCGGGATTACCTGACCAAGCCGGTGGATGAAGAAACCCTGATGAAAACCCTGAACGCGGTGCTGGCCGGCTGACTGCCGGAATCGCCATGGCCGAGCCTCGTACCGCCTTCGAACTGCTGCTGGATATGGATCGACGCTGCCGTTCGCTGGCGGCGGGCCTGCCGTTGCAGGAAACCCACCAGCAGGACTGGGTCGGGATTGGTTTTCGCATGGGCGATCAGCGTTTTGTGGCCCCGATCGGTGAAATCGCCAAAATTCTCCATGAGCCCCGACACGCTGTCATGCCCGGCGTGAAATTCTGGGTGGCGGGTGTTGCCAATCTGCGTGGCCGGCTGTTGCCGCTCATGGACTTGTGCGGGTTCTTCGGTCACGAACTGACGTCAGCACGCAAGCAGCGCCGGGTGATGGTGGTCGAGCACAACGACGTATTTGCCGGCCTGATGGTCGATGAGGTGTTCGGCATGCAGCGTTTCAGTCAGTTGAGCCTGATACCCCACACCCCGCAGGACGTCGATCAGCGCATCGTGCCGTTCCTGCGGGGGCAGTTCATTCGCGAGCAGGCCTGGCAGATATTCAGCCCGTGGGCGTTGGTGCAGTCTGCAGATTTCATGGACCTGGCGTCCTAGACTCTGGTGTGTTTCACAATTGGTCCAGGCGGGGGCCTGATTAATGAGCAGTACAGACAGGTCAAGGGAAGGCGCACGAAGCCGGACGCAGATTATTCTGCTGTTCGTCGCGTTGATTGTTTTCATCATGTTGCTGTTCGCCAACTTCGCGTACCTCAATACTCAGTCGAACTACGACAAGCAGTACATCGGGCATGCCGGTGAGCTGCGCGTGCTGTCCCAGCGCATCGCCAAGAACGCCACGGAAGCGGCCGCCGGCAAAACCCAGGCGTTCAAATTGCTGGCCGATGCGCGCAACGATTTCGACGTACGCTGGGGCTACCTGAGAAAAGGCGACCCGGCCACCGGGCTGCCTGCGGCTCCCGAGCTGATACGCGACGAATTGCGCACCGTGCAACGGGACTGGGAAGGGCTGCGCAAGAGCACCGACGTGATTCTGGCCAGCGAGCAGACCGTCCTTTCGCTGCACCAGGTGGCGGCGACCCTGGCCGAAACCATTCCGCAGTTGCAGGCCGAATACGACAAGGTCGTCGAAAACCTCCTGCAAAGTCGCGCGCCTGCTGCGCAGGTCGTGGTCGCGCAACGTCAGGCGCTGCTCGCCGAGCGGATTCTCGGTTCGGTCAACACCGTACTGGCTGGCGACGAAACAGCGGTGCAGGCCGCCGATGCCTTTGGCCGCGACGCCAGCCAGTTTGGCCGGGTGCTTAACGGCATGCTGGAAGGCAATGCGACGCTGCGCATCACCCAGGTCGAAGATCGCGATGCCCGGGCGCGGCTGGCGGAAATTGCCGAGCTGTTCGAGTTCGTGTCCGGCTCGGTGGACGAAATTCTCGAAACCTCGCCCGAGCTGTATCAGGTACGCGAGGCCTCCGGCAACATCTTCAACACCTCGCAGACCCTGCTGGACGAAACCTCGGTGCTCGCCAACAGCCTGGAAAACCTCGCCAAACGCCGCACCATGAACACCGTCGGCGGTTATGTGCTGGGCTTGCTGGCGCTGATGTCGATCATCCTCATCGGGCTGGTCATGGTTCGCGAGACCAACCGCCAGCTGCGCGAAACCGCGCAGAAGAGCGAGCGCAACCAGACGGCGATCATGCGTCTGCTGGACGAGATCGAAAACCTTGCCGATGGCGATCTGACCGTGACAGCTTCTGTTACCGAGGACTTCACGGGTGCGATTGCCGACTCCATCAACTACTCCATCGATCAGTTGCGCGAACTGGTGGTGACCATCAACCTGACGGCCGAACAGGTGGCCTCGGCAGTCACCGAGACCCAGGCCACGGCCATGCAATTGTCCGCTGCGTCCGAGCATCAGGCCTTGCAGATCAGTGCGGCCTCGACGGCGGTCAATGACATGGCTGCATCGATTGATCAGGTGTCGGCCAATGCCTCGGAGTCCTCGGCGGTTGCCGAGCGTTCGGTGGCGATTGCCAACAAGGGCAACGAAGTGGTGCAGAACACCATCCACGGCATGGACAACATTCGCGAACAGATCCAGGACACCTCCAAGCGCATCAAGCGTCTGGGCGAGTCTTCGCAGGAAATTGGCGACATTGTCAGCCTGATCGACGACATTGCCGATCAAACTAATATTCTGGCGCTCAACGCGGCTATTCAGGCGTCGATGGCCGGTGACGCCGGGCGAGGCTTTGCGGTGGTGGCGGACGAAGTGCAGCGGCTGGCGGAGCGTTCTTCGTCGGCAACCAAGCAGATCGAGACGCTGGTGCGCGCCATCCAGAACGACACCAACGAAGCGGTGATCTCCATGGAGCAAACCACCAGCGAAGTGGTGCGCGGCGCGCGGCTGGCGCAGGACGCCGGCGTGGCACTCGGGGAAATCGAAGGGGTTTCCAGGGTGCTGGCCGAACTGATCGAAAGTATCACCGACGCGGCTCATCAGCAGGCCGAATCTGCCGGTCAGATCTCGCAGACCATGACCGTGATTCAGCAGACCACTTCGCAGACCACGTCCGGCACGTCGGCCACCGCCGAAAGCATTGGCAATCTGGCGAAGATGGCCAGCGAAATGCGTCGCTCGGTATCGGGTTTCACCCTGCCGCCCTCGAAGAAGATCGGATGATGTTCAACAAATGAACAATCTTGGTTGGGTAAAAGGCGGGCCTCGTCATGGCTGATCGTCACGATTACGTGGCCCTTGAATGGCTCAAGGGCGAGATCGCTGAAACGCTGCGGCAGGCCCGCCATGCGCTGGACGAATTCATCGAAGATCCGGCCAGCGGCGTGGTGATGGCCGAGTGCCTGAACCTCGTGCATCAGGTTCACGGCAGCCTGCAAATGATCGAATTCTACGGCGCGGCGTTACTGGCCGAGGAAATCGAGCAATTGGCGCTGGCGGTTCAGCAAAATCGCGTCAGCCATCCGGTCGAGTCCGAGCAACTGTTGATTCAGGCCATGAGCCAGCTGCCGCTGTACCTGGAGCGTATTCACTCCGCGCGCCGCGACCTGCCACTGGTGGTCTTGCCGTTGCTCAATGACCTGCGCAGTGCGCGGGGTGAAAGCCTGCTTTCGGAAACCAGCCTGTTCGCCCCGCAACTGGTCGTCGTCCCGGCCCTTGATGAAGAAGAACTGGCACGACGCAATACTCAGGAGCTGCCAGGCCTGCTGCGCAAGCTGCGCCAGACCTTGCAGGCAGCGCTGGCGGGCCTGATGCGCGAGCAGGGCGTACAGACCCAACTCGGTTACATGGCCAAGGTCTTCGCCCGGCTCGAGCAATTGTGCGAAGACGCACCGCTTGGTCCGCTGTGGCGAATCTCCTCGGCACTGGTCGAGACCATGCTCAACGGCAACTTCACCAACAGCCCGGCGCTGCGCAGCCTGCTGAAAGACGCCGACAAGGAACTCAAGCGGCTGGCCGAGCAGGGCGTGGCGGGCATCAATCAGCCTGCGCCAGAAGAATTGCTGAAAAGCCTGCTGTTCTACATCGCCAAGTCCGACAGCCTGGCGCCGAAGATGCTTGATCTCAAGGATCAGTACGCACTGGCCGATGCCTTGCCCGGCAACGACGTGGTCAATGAAGAGCGGGCGCGCATGGCCGGGCCGGACCGCGATGCCATGCGCTCGGTGATCGTGGCGTTGTGCGAAGGGCTGGTGCGGGTCAAGGAACGGCTCGATGTGTTCGTGCGTGGCGACCGCCAGCATGTCAGCGAGCTCAACGCCTTGCTGCCGCCGTTGCGACAGATCGCCGATACCCTGGCGGTGTTGGGCTTTGGCCAGCCGCGCAAAGTGATTATCGATCAGCTTTCGGTTGTGCTGGGTCTGGCGCAGGGGCAGCGTGAGCCCAGCGACGGAGCGCTGATGGATGTCGCGGGCGCGTTGTTATACGTCGAATCGACCCTCGCGGGGATGGCTGGCAGCAACGAACAGTCGAGCCGCGAAGAAAGCCGCCTGCCGACCACCGACCTGACACAGATTCACCAACTGGTGATTCGCGAGGCGCGTAATGTCTTGCAGCAAGCCAAGGACGTGATCCTCGATTACATCGATGGCGAATGGGACCGCCAGCGGCTCGACCCGCTGTGCGCGCTGATCGTACAGGTTCGTGGTGCCCTGGCGATGATCCCGCTGGCGCGTGCGGCGAGCCTGCTGGCCGCCTGCAACGAATACATTCAGGAACACCTGCTGGTGGATGAAACCCGTCCCACCGGCGTGCAGCTCGACTGCCTGGCCGACACCATCACCGGGATCGAGTACTACCTGGAACGCATGCTCGAAGACCACGAAGCGCCGGGCGATCAAGTCCTCGACATGGCCCAGCAAAGCCTGGCGCGTCTGGGTTATACCCCCGCAGCGGATACCCTTGAAGTGCCGCTGCTCGACGAGATCATCACCCAGGACGAACTGCTGGAACTGGACGACCGCAAAGCGCTGGTCAGCCCGACACAAACCATTGCACAAGTGCTCGCCAGCCCGGTGTCGGCGGTCAACCCTCCAGCGCGCAACGTGCCCACCAGCCTGCTGCCGCCTTCGCCTGACGAAGAGGCAGTAGACGAGGAACTGCGCGAAGTCTTTCTGGAAGAGGCCGACGAAGTCCTCGACGCACTGCGTGAGTATCTGCCGCGCTGGTTCGCCTCGCTCGGCAGCGGCGGTCACTGGGACAGCACAGCACTGACCGAGGTGCGCCGGGCGTTTCATACCCTCAAGGGCAGCGGCCGGATGGTGCGCGCGCTGATCCTCAGTGAGCTGGCCTGGTCGGTGGAAAACCTGCTCAACCGGGTGCTGGAAGGTGACGTGCTGCCGGGCCTTGAAGTGCAGCAACTGATGGGCGAAGTGTTGGCGTTGCTGCCCTCGGTAATACGCGACTTCGCTGATGACGCGCAGTGCCAACGCAACGACGTCGACCTGCTGGCAGCCCGTGCTCACGCGCTGGCCAATGCTCTTGAAGCGCCTTCCTTGTCTGTTGCCGATGCTCATGCGCCAGGCGAAGTGCTCGATCCACAGTTGCTGGAAATTTTCCGTCAGGAAGCGCTGGGGCATTTGAATACCCTCAGCCGCTTTCTCGACAATGCCGAACAGTCCGCCTCGCCTTCGATCAGCGACGCGGTGCTGCGCGCACTGCACACGCTCAAAGGCAGCGCGCACATGGCGGGTGTGCTGCCGATTGGCGAACTGGCCAGCCCGCTCGACCAGTTGGTGCGCGAATACAAAGCCAACCTGATCGACATCGGCGCGCCCGAACTCAACGTGCTGCGCCGCGCCGAACCGCTGCTGCGTATGGGCCTGGAGCAGCTGGACACGACTCCGCTGGGCGAGATTGCGGGTGCGGCGCAGTTGATCGATGCTGCCTTTTCGCTGCTCAATGAGCGCCTCACGGCGGTGCTGCGTGACTCGGACAGCGGCTTGCGGATCAAGCGTAACCCCACGCTGCTGGCGGGCTTTCTGGCCGAAGGCATGGACATCGTGCTCGATGCCGAAAACCTGTTGCGGCGCTGGCGTCAGCATCCCGGTGAGCGACAGGAACTCAGCGCGCTGCTCGATGAGCTGACCACGCTGGGTCATGGCGCGCACCTGGCCGATCTGCCGCAGGTCGATGAGTTGTGCGAAGCCTTGCTCGACCTGTATGGCGCTGTCGAAGAAAGCAGCCTGGCGGTCAGCGAGCGCTTTTTCGACGTGGCCGAGCAGGCCCATGAAGCCTTGATCAATATGCTTGATCAGGTGGCGGCTGGCCAGAATGTCGAGCCACGCCCCGAGTGCGTGCGTGCCTTGAACGATCTGCTGAATCAGGCACTGGACCCGTCGGCGACCGGGCTGGTCAAGAGCGATGGCCACCTTACCCTGAGTGTTACAGAACTCAATGCGGCCACCGAGCAACTGGCCCGTGAGGCCGCGCCGCCGGAGGTTTTCAGCCCGGACGACGAGATTGTCGAGATATTTCTGGAAGAAGCTGTCGATATCCTCGACAGCGCAGGGCAAGCCCTGCAACGCTGGCTGGCTGATCCGGAAAACCCGGCACCGTTGAGTTCGTTGCAACGCGACCTGCACACCCTCAAGGGCGGCGCGCGGATGGCCGAGGTGGTCGAAGTGGGCGACCTTGCCCACGAGCTGAAAAACCTTTACGAAGGCCTGATCGACCGACGCTTCAACCACTCACCGACGCTGGCCGAGTTGCTGCACAAGAGTCACGACCACCTGGCGATTCTGCTTGAGCAGTTGTATCAGCACGCAGCGCTCAGCGATCCCTCGGCGCTGATCGAGGCGTTGCGCGGCTGCCGCTCGGTCGAGAGCGCTGTGCCCGAAGCGCCATTATCGTCCCAGGCCAGCGCAGACCTGCCTGAACATGACACCGAGTTGCGTGAAGTCTTCCTTGAGGAAGGTTTCGACATCATCGAAAGCTCCGGCGCGGCACTGGCCCGCTGGCAGGCTGACCCGCACAACCTGCTGGAGGTCGAGAACCTGCTGCGTGACCTGCACACCCTCAAGGGTGGCGCACGGATGGTCGAAATTGCCCCGATAGGCGACCTTGCTCACGAGCTTGAAACGCTCTACGAAGGGCTTTCAGCGGGCAGCATGCAGGCTGATCCTCTGATGATCAGCCTGTTGCAGAGCGGCCACGATGTGCTGGCCGACATGCTCGATGCGGTGCGCTCTGAAAAGCCGCTGCCTGACGCAACCTTGCTGATCGAAAATATCCGCCGGCTGGCCAGCGATGGCCCGACGGCTGGGCAGTTCGTTGCGCAGGCCACCGAGTCCAGTCCGGAACCGGTTGTGGCGGTCACGCCTGCTGCTGACGGCGAGGTCGAGCGCAGCGGCCCGGAAATGGTCAAGGTGCCTGCCGAGCAACTGGAAGACCTGGTCAACCTGGCGGGCGAAACATCCATCTTCCGGGGGCGCATCGAGCAGCAGATTATTGATTCGCAGGTCACGCTGGTGGAAATGGAAACCACCATCGAGCGGATGCGCGACCAGTTGCGTCGTCTGGATATGGAAACCCAGGGGCGCATTCTCAGCCGCGAGCAGGTTCAGGCCGAGCGGCTGGGTTACGAAGAGTTCGACCCGCTGGAAATGGACCGCCACTCTCAGTTGCAGCAGTTGTCGCGCGCCTTGTTCGAGTCTGCGTCCGACCTGATGGACCTCAAGGAAACCCTCGGCGCGCGGGCCCGTGATGCCGAAACACTGCTGTCGCAACAGGCCAGGGTCAACACCCAGTTGCAGGAAGGCCTGATGCGCACACGCATGGTGCCGTTCGAGCGACTGGTGCCGCGCTTGCGTCGCGTGGTACGACAGGTGGCCTCGGAACTGAACAAGAAAGTGCATTTCGAGGTCGGCAATGCCGATGGCGAGATGGACCGCAACGTGCTGGAACGGATGGTCGCGCCACTGGAGCACATGCTGCGCAACGCCGTCGATCATGGCCTTGAAAGCACCGAAAAACGTATCGCTGCAGGCAAACCGGAACAGGGTCGCATCAACCTGGAGTTGATGTACGAAGGCGGCGACATGGTGATCGAGCTGAGCGATGACGGCTCGGGCGTCGATCTGGCGGCCGTGCGCCGCAAGGCTATCAAGCGCGGCATGATCCACCCGGACGCGGACCTGGCCGATCATGAAGTGTTGCCGTTCATTCTGCAGGCGGGGTTTTCCACCAGCGAGATCATCACCCAGATTTCCGGACGTGGCGTGGGCATGGACGTGGTGCATGCCGAGGTCAAGCAGTTGGGCGGCTCGATGGTCATCGACTCGGTGCCTGGCAAGGGCACGCGCTTTCGCATTCGTCTGCCGATTTCGGTGTCGGTCAACCGGGCGCTGATGGTGACCTGTGGCGAAGAGCAATACGCAGTGCCGCTCAACACCGTCGATGGCATCGTGCGCGTGATGGCCAACGAGCTGGACGGTTACTACCAGACCAGCCCGCCGCGTTATCAGTACGGCGGGCGCAGTTACGAGTTGCGTTACCTGGGCGAGTTGCTGGGCAACAGCCCGCCACGGCTGGTCGGGCAATTACAGCCGCTGCCAGTACTGCTGGTGCATTTGCAGGATCAGTGGGTGGCGGTGCAGGTCGATGCGCTGGCCGGCTCACGGGAAATTGTGGTCAAGAGCCTTGGCGCGCAGTTTTCCAGGGTGCAGGGCATTTCCGGCGCGACCATTCTGGGTGATGGCCGTGTGGTTCTGATTCTTGATCTGATGGCGCAGCTTCGCACCTTGCAGGGCCTGCCTTTCAGGGGCTTCACGCCTGCTGCCTACAACGAGATCGAGCACGCCAGGCCATTGCTGGTGATGGTGGTAGACGATTCGGTGACGGTGCGCAAAGTGACCAGCCGGTTGCTTGAACGCCACGGCATGCATGTGCTGACCGCCAAGGACGGGATCGACGCCATGAGCCTGTTGCAGGAGCACACGCCGGACATCATGTTGCTGGATATCGAAATGCCGCGCATGGACGGCTTTGAAGTGGCCAGCCAGATCCGCCAGGACGAACAGCTCAAGGAACTGCCGATCATCATGATCACCTCACGCTCCGGCCAGAAACACCGCGACCGGGCCATGGCGCTGGGCGTCAACGAGTACCTGAGCAAGCCTTATCAGGAGAACGTGCTGCTGGAAAGCATCGCTTACTGGAGTCAGGTCGATGTCTGAAGGTACGTTCCAGACCAGCCGGCTGACCAGCCTGACCGGCCTGCTGTTGCCGCTCAGCGACCGGCACCTGTTACTGCCCAACGTCGCGGTCGCCGAGCTGATCGACTATCAGGACAGCAGCGCCGGGCCGGATGCGCCCGAGTGGTATCTGGGCGTGATCAGCTGGCGCGAACTGAGCCTGCCGCTGCTCAGCTTCGAGGCCGCTTGCGGTGGGCGCACGCGCGTAGGAGGGCGTGCGCGAATCGTGGTGCTCAACGCGCTGGGCGGGCGCAACGACGTCAGGTTCATCGCCCTGCTGACCCAAGGCATCCCGCGCTCGTGCAAGGTCGACAGCCAGTTGAGCTACGTCGACGTCCCGCTCGCCGAGCTGGAACTGGCCGCCGTACAGATCGGCGAAACCGTCGCACGCATCCCCGACCTGGAAGGGCTGGAGCAGTGGCTGGTGAATGCTGGGCTGTCATAGGTAAAGCGGACGCAGAGCGTCCAGAACTGCATGCGACGCAGAGCGTCGCACGATAGGTAATCAGCGGCACGATAGTTGAGATGATCGTTCCTCACGCTCCAGCGTGGGAATGCTGTGCGTGACGCTCCGCGTCACAAATCTGCGTCACGCCGCCGCACTCAAGACCGGACGCAGAGCGTCGCACGATAGGTAATCAGCGGCACGATAGTTGAGATTATCGTTCCTCACGCTCCAGCGTGGGAATGCCGTGAGTGACGCTCCGCGTCACAAATCTGCGCCACGCCCCAAGACTCACGACGAGCAACTGATCTCCAGGTGCTTGCCCCAGTCCGGTGGACGCTGGGCGTAGCCTTCCATGCCGGGTTGTTCGGTAAAGGGGGTGCAGAGCACCTGGTGCAAGCGGCGGACTTCTTCGTAGTTGCCTTTTTCGGCTGCTTCGATAGCGTTCTGTGCCAGGTAGTTGCGCAGGATGTACAGCGGGTTGACCGCGTGCATCCGCTCTTTGCGTGCCTGATCAGTGCCGTTTTCCTCAGCCGCGATACGCGCCTGATACACGTGTGCCCAGTCATCGAAACCTTTGATGTCCACGAAGTCATCACGTAACGCGCGCAGCGCTTGTGCGGCAGGTTGATCGCCCAGGCGGCGGAAGAACAGGGTGTAATCCACGGCGCTGTTCTGCATCAGTTGCAGCAGTTGGCTGACCAGCTTGTCATCCTGATCCTGTGCAACAGTCAGCCCCAGCCGACGACGCATCAGGTCCAGGTAGTGCGCCTGATACAGCGGCAGAAACAGGCCAATCGTCTCGCGCAACGCTTCCACACTGACAAACGGCGTCAATGCCTGCCCCAACGCGCTGAGGTTCCACTGCGCGATGGGCACCTGATTGCTGAAAGAGTAACGGCCTTCATGATCGGAGTGATTGCAGATGAAGTGCTCGTCGAAATCATCCAGAAACGCAAACGGTCCGAAGTCGAAGGTAATGCCCAGAATCGACATGTTGTCGGTGTTCATCACGCCATGGCAGAAACCATAGGCCTGCCACTTGGCAATCAGCTCGGCATTGCGCTCGACGATCTCCCGGAACATCGCCAGATACGGCTCGGGCTGCTCCTGGCAATGTGGGTAGTGCATCGTCAGTACATGCTCGGCCAGCGTCTTCAAGTGCTCGGGCTGCTTGGTGTAAAACAGGTATTCAAGGCTGCCGAAACGCACATGACTCTGCGCCAGACGCAGCACCATCGCCGCATATTCCTGTTTCTCCCGCCATACCGGCGTGTTGGAACTGACCACACACGCGGCGCGGCTGCTGGGAATGCCCAGCGCATGCAGCGCCTCGGAAGCCAGAAACTCGCGAATCGAAGACCTCAGCACCGCACGCCCATCGCCCATCCGCGAATACGGCGTGCGGCCAGCGCCTTTGAGGTGCAAGTCCCAGTGCTCGCCTGCTTCGTTGTAAACCTCGCCCAGCAACAGCCCACGCCCGTCACCCAGGCGCGGGTTGTAGGAGCCGAACTGATGGCCGGAATAAACCATCGCCCGTGGCTCTGCTTCGGCCCACAGCTTGTGACCGCTGAAAATCTCCGCGAACAGCGGCAGTTCAGCCTGCTCAGGGGCCAGATCCAGCAGCGCCAGGGCTGATTCACTGGCGACCACCAAGCGTGGCGCGTCGATAGGCTCGGGCAATACGTGGGTGGAAAACGCATCACCCAGGCGGGCAAAGCGGTTGTCGAAAACGAGTTCGTCGAGTGCTTTCAAAGCGTGTCGCCTCCAGAGGAGAATTTCAGGCGTGCAACAGAGCGGCGGCCTGTGTGGCTCGTCGGGCGGGTTTCAGCGATCAGAACCCGTAGACCCCAAGCCATCAACGGTAGTTCTGGCAATCGGCAGTCAGGCCTGACTGCCGGTTCGGTTGCGCTGGAAAGCGGCCAGAATCGTACGCTCCGATTGCACCAGATAGTCTTCGAGCATGCGCGTTGCCTCATCGGTCTTGCCAGCGTCGAGACAGCCGAGCACGGCGGCGTTCATGTCCAGATAAGGCGAGTGAAGCAATTCAGGGTTGTTCAGCAAACCGAAGGCCAAGCGCAATTCTGCCGAGATCTGCCCATAAAACGCCGTCAGACGTGGGCTGTCAGCCAACTCGACGATCGCTTTGTGGAACATCATGTTGGCCGTGCCGACCGCCACCCAGTCGCTCGCTTCACGCGCCTTGACTCCCGCCTCGACCGCTTCGCGCATGTGCCGCACGCCCGGATGCTGAGGATAAGCCTGGGCAATCGCCGTGCATTCGATAAAACGGCGCACGCGATAGATGTCGATGATCGACGCCATGTCCGGCTCGGCCACGGTCACGCCACGGTTGGGCTCATGGGTGAGCAAGCCTTCGCGGGTCAGCACTCTGAACGCTTCCCTCAAGGTGTTTCGGGAGATCTGCAGGCTGTCGGCCAGCGCCGCTTCCGAGAGGCGCTGGCCGGGGACCAGCTCGCCTTCCACCAGCATTCTGCGCAGCTCCTTGGTGATGGATTCTCCAAGTGTGCGGGGCAGGGTGGTAGCAGCGTCGTTCATAAAGAGTCCATAGAGAAATTGCCCTGCCGATATTCCACGAGAGCTTGATGGCTGGCAAGGAGCAAGGCTCACATGGAGCTTCGCTCGTTCGGTCAGGCTTTGGTGATGACCTGGATGAAACCCGATTAATACTCAGCTATACCCTAGCGCTCTGGTAGATCAGGCGTTGAGTGGCACGGCAACACACAGATACCACCTCCAAAAAGCACGCCGCAATTCCGGGTCGCCATCATCAGACAACCTGCTCGTGAACGCCAAACCGCCCGCAAACGCTGATGCGACCAAATAATCAGGTTCAAACGCCTCAATATCGTATCCGCGCCACAAACCCCACCTAGCAAAAAATGAGGGTCTGGTTTACCGAGGCATCTCTGGCGAGCAGTTCCACGGCAACAATGTTTCGTAATCCTCTACCGATG
>NZ_ATDK01000052.1 GCF_000444135.1 Pseudomonas avellanae BPIC 631 | reverse complement strand
AAACTCAAGAGAAACTATGAAAGCGTCATAGCAATGGCCTGCGCTTTTCTGTGGCTACCAATGTGAAACGGGAACAGACCCTAGGGCGTCAGGACAAGCGCGGCGCGCCGCCGACACTCGAACGTCTGGTGGCGGCGGTCAGCCAGAACCCCACCGAAGATGCGCAGATCATTCCGGTCAGTGTGTTCTGGGGTCAGTCGCCCGATCATGAGTCGAGCGCCTGGAAGCTGCTCTTCGCCGACAGCTGGGCGGTGACCGGTCGCCTGCGCCGCCTGGTGAGCATTCTGATTCTGGGCCGCAAGACCCTCGTGCAGTTTTCCGCACCGATTCACATGCGCGAACTGGTTGACCAGAACAAGGGCCATGAGCTGACGCTGCGCATGAGCCAGCGCCTTCTGCGTACGCATTTCCGCAACCTGAAAAGCGCCGTGATCGGCCCGGACGTGTCGCACCGCCGCACGCTGGTCAAAGGCCTGCTGGACGAGCCGCTGGTCAAGCAGGCGATCATCGAAGAAGCCGAGCGTGAAAACATCACCCAGGAAAAGGCGCGAGAACGCGCACTGAGTTACGGCAACGAGATTGCCTCGGACTACACCTACTCCGTTATCCGCTTCATGGAAGTGGTGCTCAGCTGGTTCTGGAACAAGATCTACGACGGCATCAAGGTCAGCCATATCGAAGGCGTGCAGGAAATCGCGCCGGGGCATGAAGTGATTTATGTTCCGTGCCATCGCAGCCACATTGACTACCTGCTGCTGTCGTACCTGCTGTTTCGCAACGGCCTCACGCCGCCGCACATTGCTGCAGGCATCAACCTGAACATGCCGGTAGTCGGCAGCCTGTTACGGCGCGGTGGCGCGTTTTTCATGCGTCGGACCTTTAAGGGCAGCCCGCTGTACACCGCCGTTTTCACTGAATACCTGCACACGCTGTTCACCAAGGGGTTTCCGGTCGAATACTTTGTCGAAGGCGGTCGTTCGCGCACCGGGCGCATGCTGCAACCGAAAACCGGCATGCTCGCCATTACCTTGCGCAGCTTTTTGCGCAACTCACGAATGCCGATTGTGTTCATCCCCGTGTACATCGGTTACGAGCGCGTGCTGGAGGGCCGTACGTACCTGGGCGAACTGCGCGGCGCGACCAAGAAGAAAGAGTCGATCTTCGATATTTTCAAAGTCATCGGCGCGCTGAAACAACGCTTTGGCCAAGTCTCGGTAAACTTCGGCGAACCGATCAGGCTGGCCGAGTTTCTGGATAGCGAACAACCGGACTGGCGCGAGCAGGAGCTGGCACCGCAATTTCGCCCCGACTGGCTGAGTGAAACCACGCACCGGCTCGGCGAGCGTGTGGCCCAGCATCTGAATGAAGCAGCAGCGGTCAACCCGATGAATCTGGTGGCCATCACCTTGCTGTCGACGCAAAAACTGGCGCTGGATGATCAGGCCATGGAGCGTGTGCTGGACCTGTACCTCACCCTGCTGCGTGCCGTGCCGTACTCGCCGCACACCACATTGCCGGAAGGCAATGGCCGCTCGTTGATCGAACACGTCAAAGGCATGGACCTGCTCGCCGAGCAAAAGGATGCGCTGGGCAAGATTCTGTACCTGAACGAACAGAATGCGGTCCTGATGACGTACTACCGCAACAACGTTCTGCACATCTTTGCTCTGCCCTCGCTGTTGGCCAGCTTCTTCCAGAGCTCGTCACGCATGAGCCGCGAGCAGATCCTGCGTTACACGCATGCGTTGTACCCGTACCTGCAATCGGAACTGTTCATCCGCTGGCCGCTGAGCGAGCTGGACGAGGTCGTCGACCAATGGCTGGCGGCGTTCGTCGAACAGGGCCTGCTGCGTTTGAGGAACGATGCCTACGTGCGCCCGGAGCCCAGCTCCCGCGAATTTGTGTTGCTGACCCTGTTGTCGCGGGCCATCGCGCAGACCCTGCAGCGCTTTTACATGGCTATTGCCTTGTTGCTCAACAGCGGACCCAACACGCTGAACCCCGAAGAGCTGGAAGACCTGTGCACGGTCATGGCCCAGCGCCTGTCCATTCTGCATGGCCTCAATGCGCCGGAATTTTTCGACAAGAGCCTGTTCCGCCACTTCATCCAGACCTTGCTGGACATGCGCGTGCTGCGCAAGGACCGCGCCGGCAAACTGAGCTATCACCCGATGCTGGGCGAATTGGCAGAAGGTGCGGCCAAGCGCGTATTGCCTGCCGAGATACGCCTGTCCATTCGCCAGGTCGCCTTGCACAGCAATGAAGAAGAGCAAAATGCAGGAGACGAGTCCGGTGCCGCGTAGGGCTTTTCCGCAATTTGACAGGGATCTTTAGACGGGGTTTTTCTGCGCGCTGGCATGGGCTAGGGTGTGGTTTGTACCAACGAATGGTGCCTATCAAATAAGGAAATTGAGATGTCCAGCGAATCCCTGGTACGCCTTCAAGGCGAAGTTTATTACCTGCCCCGCATCGCGCTGCCGACAGGCTGCGAGTTGACCATCACCTTGAGCGACATCAGCCTGGCGGATGCACCGGCAATTGAAATTGATACCTGCAAAAAAACGGTCACCCACCAGGTGCCGTTGCCGTTTGAACTCGGTTATGCCGTTGACCGCTATCCTGTACCGGGTCACAGCTATGCCTTGTCGGCGCGAATCGAGCAAGAAGGTCGGTTGATCTGGATCAACGACACCGTGCACCCGATCGAACTGACCAACGAGAATCAGAGCGGCTTGAAGATCAAGGTCATTCAGGTCAACGGCTGATTGGTTTCACGTTAGTTAAAAGCTTACTTCGACGGCGCGTTTTCAACGCGCCGTCGTCGTTTCGCGTGGTTTCATCCTCTTCGGCATCGATCGACGCCTTTTGCCCCCGGGTTTCGAGTGCCTGTCACGACTTCCTGATACGCTTGCTTGCGTACCGCGCCATTATCGACTCGGGTCCAGACTGGAACCCACTCTTACAAGGACGCTCTCATGCCTCGTTTTTCGTTTACCTTCGCTGCCCTGTGCGCCGGCCTTTTGCTGTCGGCCAATGTTTTCGCGCTGTCGCTGAGCGACCTTTCGCAATCGGACGCTACCGGTGGGCTCAAGGATGCCCTGACCCAGGGCGCGCAGGTGGCAGTCAAGCAACTGGGCGTTCCCGGCGGTTTCAGCAAAAATGACGAGGTGCGCATCGAGCTGCCAGGGAAGCTTGGCCAGGTGGCGAAAAAGATGAAAATGCTGGGCATGGGCACTCAGGTCGACCAACTGGAAACCAGCATGAACCAGGCGGCAGAAGCGGCCGTTCCGCAAGCGCAGGCGCTGCTGGTAGATGCAGTGAAAAAGATGAGCGTGACCGACGCCAAAGCCATTTTGGGCGGCGGCAAGGATTCGGCCACCCAATACCTGAACAGCACCAGCCGCGAGCAGATTCGCGCCAAATTCCTGCCAATCGTCAAGAAGGCTACGGATCAGGTCGGCTTGGCGCAGAAGTACAACGCATTTGCGGGCAAGGCAGCGGCACTTGGCGCGCTGGACAGCAAAAGCGCCAATCTCGAAAGCTACGTGACCGAGCAAGCGCTCAACGGGCTGTTTGAAATGATCGCCAAACAGGAAGAAAGCATCCGCGCCAACCCGGCAGCTGCCGCCACCGGCCTGGCGAAGAAGGTCTTCGGGGCGCTTTGAGCGAACCTGCCGCAGCGGGTGGGTAACGGTCTATTCATCCCCCCGTTTCACCCTGAACCACGCGGCATACAGCGCGGGCAGGAACAGCAGGGTCAGCGCCGTGGCGACGATCAGACCACCCATGATAGCCACGGCCATCGGGCCGAAAAACAGGCTGCGTGACAGCGGTATCATCGCCAGCACTGCGGCCAGAGCAGTCAGCACGATCGGGCGGAAGCGGCGCACGGTGGCATCGATGATCGCGTGCCATTGGTCCAGCCCGGCGGTGATGTCCTGCTCGATCTGATCGACCAGAATCACCGAATTGCGCATGATCATTCCGGACAGCGCGATGGTGCCCAGCATGGCCACAAAGCCGAACGGCTGATTGAAGATCAGCAGGAACAGCGTGACGCCGATCAGCCGCCAGGGGCGCGGTGATGAACACCATGAGCATGCGCGAGAAACTGCGCAACTGAATCATCAGCAGTGTCAGCACCACCACGATGAACAACGGCATACCCGCATTCACCGAGTTCTGCCCCCGCGCCGAGTCCTCGACCGTACCACCCACTTCCAGCAGATAACCGTCAGGCAGCTCAGCGCGCACCGAATCCAGTGTCGGCAGGATTTGTTTGACCAGGGTGGCCGGTTGCCCCTTGCCATAGATGTCGGCGCGTACAGTGACGCTCGGCAGGCGGTTGCGGTGCCAGATAACGCCCTCTTCAAAACCGTAATCGAGGGTAGCCACCTGCGAAAGCGCAACGCTGGTACCATTTTGCGTCGGGATCGCCAGGCTGGACAGCGCGCCCAGTTGCTCACGTTCGTTGCGGGTGCCACGCAGCAGGATGTCAATCAACTCGTCATCATCGCGAAACTGGCTGACGCTGGAGCCGGTCAGCGAGTTGCGCAGGAATGCCGAAAGGTCCGCCGTGGTCACGCCCAGCGCCCGCGCACGGTCCTGATCGATGTTCAGGTGCACGACTTTGCTCGGCTCTTCCCAGTCCAGATGAACGTTGGCGACGTGAGGGTTTTCACGGACCCTGTCCTGCACCTTGCGCGCCAGCGCCCTGACCACTTCGATGTGCTCGCCGGTTACCCGGAACTGCACCGGGTAACCAACGGGCGGGCCGTTTTCCAGACGTGTGACCCTGGAGCGCAGCGTCGGAAACTGCTCATTCAGGCTGGAAATAAGCCAGCCACGAATGGCTTCGCGGTCTTCGATGCTGCGAGCCAGCACCACAAACTGGGCGAAGCTGGGCGCAGGCAATTGCTGGTCCAGCGGCAGGTAGAAGCGCGGCGAACCGGTGCCCACGTACGCCACATAATTATCGATACCCTGATGATCCTTGAGCATCTGCTCCAGCCGTTTGACCTGCTCTGCGGTATTGGTCAGCGAAGCACCTTCGGCCAGTTTCAGGTCAATCATCAGTTCCAGACGGCCCGAAGCAGGAAAGAACTGCTGCGGTACGAATTTGAACATCACCACCGACAACACAAACAGCCCGACCGTGGCGACAATCACCGTCTTGCGTCGCCTGACACACCAGCCGACCAACGCGCGTACCCGCTTATAAAACGGTGTGGCGTAAGGGTCGGGGGCGTCGCTGCCGTGCCGGGAGGCGTGTCGCTTGGCCAGGTCCGGCAACAGTCGGTCGCCCAGATACGGCACAAACATCACCGCAGCGATCCATGACGCGATCAGCGCGATGGTCACGACCTGAAAGATCGAACGGGTGTATTCGCCAGTGCTGGATTGTGCGGTCGCAATCGGCAGGAAACCGGCAGCGGTGATCAACGTGCCGGTGAGCATCGGGAACGCCGTGCTGGTCCAGGCGAAGCTGGCCGCCTTGAGCCGGTCGTAGCCCTGCTCCATCTTGATCGCCATCATTTCCACGGCGATGATTGCGTCATCCACCAGCAAACCCAGGGCCAGCACCAGCGTACCGAGGGAAATCTTGTGCAGGCCGATGCCCAGGTAGTAGATGGCGGCAAAGGTCATGGCCAGCACCAGCGGGATGGCCAGCGCGACCACCATGCCGGTGCGCACCCCCAGCGAGAAAAAGCTCACCAGCAGCACGATGATCAGCGCTTCTGCAAGCACCTGAATGAACTCGCCGACGCCGGTCTTGACCGCTGCTGGCTGATCGGACACCTTGCGCAACTGCATCCCGGCCGGCAGGTTTTTCTGCAGGCGGGCAAATTCGGTCTCCAGCGCGCGCCCCAGCACGAGGATGTCGCCGCCGTCTTTCATGGCCACGGCCAGCCCCAGGGCGTCTTCGTTCATGAAACGCATGCGCGGCGCAGGCGGATCGTTGAAACCACGGTGCACCTCGGCCAGATCGCTGATCCGCAGCGTGCGATTACCGACACGCAGCAGAAAATTACGAATTTCATCCACGGTCTGAAAACGACCACTGACATGAACCTGAATGCGCTCGCTCGAGGTCTCGTAGAAACCCGCCGACGACACCGCGCTCTGCGCCTCCAGGGCTTGCTGGACGTCTTGCAGCGGCAGGCCCAGGGTGGCCAGCTTGACGTTCGACAGCTCGATCCAGATTTTCTCGTCCTGCAGGCCGATCAGTTAGACCTTGCCGACGTTCTTGACCCGCTGCAGCTGAATCTGAGTGCGGTCGGCGTAATCCTTGAGCACCGCGTAATCAAAACCCTCACCGGTCAGTGCATAGATGTTGCCAAAGGTGGTGCCGAACTCATCGTTGAAAAATGGCCCCTGAACGCCGGGCGGCAGGTTCTGGCGAATGTCACCGATCTTCTTGCGGATCTGATACCAGAGCTCCGGCAAGTACGCCGAAAACATCGAATCGCATGCCACGAAGGTGACGGTCAATTCGTCGGGCCGCGAAAACGAGGCGATACGCTCATATTCACCGGTTTCCATGAGCTTCTTTTCAATGCGGTCGGTGACTTGCCGGGCAACTTCCTCGGCACTCGCGCCGGGCCACAGGGTGCGGATTACCATGGCTTTGAAGGTGAACGGCGGGTCGTCGCTTTGCCCAAGCCTGGTGTAGGACACAGCACCCACGATTGCCAGCACTATCATCAGATACAGCACCACCTGACGATGACACAACGCCCATTCGGAAAGATTGAAATGCATCGTGCCTACTCCCTGGCGGCCAGTTTCACAGCGCGATTGTTACGGTCCACCGGACGAATCAACTCGCCCTCGCGCAGCACATGTACACCGGCAGCAACGACCCAATCGGTGTCTTTCAGCCCGTCCAGCACAGGCACCGATTCCTGACCATACGGGCCCAATTGCACGAGCACGCGCTTGATTGTGCTGTCAGGGTTGAGTCGCCAGACATAACTCACGCCGTTCTCCGCGCTGACTGCCGAGAGCGGCACCGCCAGTGACGCAGCCTGATCGGAGGCGATGAATACCCGGGCGCTCTGGCCCAGGTCGGCCGGCACCTGCCCTCCGGCAAACGCCACACGGGCGGCAAAGGTTGGGGAGCGCGGATCCGCCGACGGCGACAGCTCGCGTATGCGCCGCGCAAAATTCTGCTCCGGCAAGCTGATCGACACTTCGCGTTCGCCGTCGGCGGCCAAGGTAAACGCCGTCTGCCCGGCGGCAACCACCTGCCCACCTCGACAGACCGTCTGGCGATCACACCGTCCTGCGGGGCGCGGAGCACGCTGTAGCCGGTCTGATTGTCGGCCACAGTCAGTTCGGCCTTGATCTGCTTGAGCCGCGCTTCACCCGACCGATAGAGGTTTTCTGCGTTGTCGTACTGCGAACGGCTGACCATCTGCCGATCCAGCAGGGTCTTGTAGCGATCCCGATCAGCGCGGACCAGTTGCAGATTGGCCTCTGCGGCGCTGACCTGGGCACGGGTGGCCTCCAGTTGCAGGCATACGTCCTACGCATCCAGCTCGGCCAGCGCTTGATTGGCCTTGACCCGCTGCCCTTCCTCGACCAGGCGCTTGCTGACCTTGCCGGAAATGCGAAACGCCAGATCAGGCTCGAAACGCGCGCGCACCTCGTCAGGAAAGCTGTCCACTGACTGCGCGGACGGCAGCGGTTGCACCACCATGGCCGGGCGCACGACCAGCGGCGCCGTGACCTCCTGACCACAGGCGGCGAGCAACGCAATCAGGCACAACGGCACGACGAGAGGACGGGCATCGCTAAACATGGTGTGAACCTTGATGAAAGCAGGCTTGGAATATTTGTATTGGCGAGTATATTTAAAATTATAAAACTCACCAGTACATTATTTAGGTCCCATGCCCACTATTCAGCAACACGGTGACGCCCCGAACCCAGGCCCCGGCCGCCCCAAGGACCCGGAGAAGCGTAAAGCCATTCTGCAGTCGGCGAAGAGCCTGTTCATCAGCAACGGCTACGCGAACACCAGCATGGACGCGATCGCCAGCGCAGCCGGGGTCTCCAAGCTCACCGTCTACAGTCACTTCACCGACAAGGACACGCTGTTTTCAGCCGCCGTGGTGGCGCGTTGCGAGGAGCAGATGCCTGCGGCACTGTTCACGCGGGCCGAAAGCTTGAGCACAGAAACCGCGCTGTTGAACATCGCCCGCGCCTTCCAGAACCTGTTCAACAGCCCGGAATCGCTGGACCTGCATCGCCTGATGGTGACCCTGGGCACCCAGGACCCGAACATTTCGCAGATCTTTTTCGAGGCCGGCCCGCAGCGGCTTATCGCCGAAATGGAAAGCGTGCTGGTTCAGATCGATCAAAACGGCAGTCTGCGCATCGAACACCCGACACGCGCCGCCGAGCATTTTCTGAACATGATCAAGGGTGTGCACAACTTCCGTCTGCTGGTCGGCTGCGCTGCACCGGCCGATCAGGACATGGCCGAGGAGCATGTCCGGGAAGTCGTGATGTTGTTCATGCGCGCCTACCGCCCGGACGCTTGAGCTACAGGTCCGGCGCTTGCTCGACAGCCTTGGGTTTCAGGGCTTTTCGGGGATAGATGTCATAACGGCTGGACTTGCCGTCCAGCGCGTAACCCGGCTTGGGGCCGTCGATACACGGCGCCTTGCGCGGCCGTTTGACCACCACGCGATGGGTGGCAAGCGCCAGCGCCGCCGCAAGCAACGCTGGCGCGTCCATGTCATCGCCCACCAGCGGCCGGAACAGGCGCATTTCCTTCTTCACCAGCGCGGTTTTTTCCCGATGCGGGAACATCGGGTCAAGGTAGATGACCTGCGGCGGCTCACCCGCCCAGCTTCGAATGATCTCGATAGAGTTGCCGGTCAGCAGGCGCATCCGGGCGATGATCGGGCCGATATCACGGTCGCTGCGCCCACGCGCCAGGCCATCTTCGAGCAGCGCGGCGATGATCGGCTGGCGCTCGATCAGGCTCATCTCGCAGCCAAGGCTCGCCAGCACGAAGGCATCCTTGCCCAGGCCCGCCGTGGCATCCAGCACGCTGGGGCGAACACCTGGCTGAATGCCGACTGCCTTGGCAATCATCTGCCCGGTGCCGCCGCCAAACAATCGCCGATGGGCGACCGCGCCTTCGACAAAGTCGACCCGCACCGCGCCCGGCACGTCGTCGCCCAATTGCTGCAATTGCAGGCCATCGTCGGTCATTTGCAGTGCAAAATCTGCGTCGGCATCCTGCAACGGCAAGCCCAGACGCTGCGCCCATTGCGCGGCGTGTTCTTGCCCGTCGATTGCCAGCGCTTCAACCCGGATACGACTGCCTGCTTGCTGCTCGGTCATTACGTTTACACACTCAAAAATTGTTAATGATCGGCAAAATCTGCCGATAACCAAGTATCCGGCATTTTGCCAGACCCAAGGCCAGTACTGATCGCTATGTCAGACATTGTTCAATCATCCATCGGCTATTTGTCGCACTCAGGCGACTTTAGCGTTCGCAACAGCCGCACACTGGGTGGTGTGACGCAGCTGTGGTCGGATGCATTTGCCCGGGCGATGGCGGATCAGGTCAGTGAAAGCACTCCCGTACCCGTGCACCCAACGGCTGTGGAAGTGGATGTTGAAACAGGCGAACCGGTCGCTGGCGCAAAAACCCTGAGCAAAATTGTCGAGCAACGTACCTGCCCGGTGACTGACACCGAGGTCAAACCACCTGAACCTCTGTTTCTGCCAATCGCCGAATTTGACCTCGAGCTGCTGCCGCCGCCTGCCGAGCCTTTCAGCATGGCGGAAATGATCGAACAGCAACGTAGCCTGGAATTCGAGAACCACTGGGTGCGCCCGACCGTTCTGAGCCCTTACGACGACAGCGTCAAACCAGGCCCCGGCCCGCAACCACGCCCATTGCACATGCCGATCGCCGAACTTGAATGGAACCTGGCCGACAAGCCCGCCCTGCCACTGGACGAGCAGACCATTGCCGCCCAACAACGCCAGTTCGACTACGAAAACGGCTGGGCCCGCCCACTGATCCTGCAAAACCTGAGGATGGCGGCTTGAAGCTGCAAGCCTCAAGCTGTTAGCTGGAAGCTAGAAGCGACTTGGATCAAAGCTTGAGGCTTGCAGCTTAAAGCTTAAAACCGCCCTACCTACATACCCGCCACCTCCCCATGTCCATGTGAAAATGATCGCGATGCGCGGCGTTGTACTGTGGTCCGAGCACGGTGCTGAAGTTCTTGCACGCGCCGTCGCGGACCAGCGTCAGAAAACGCCCTTTGTCGCCACTGTCGCCCCAGTCCCTGAGCAGGTTGATCCGCTGGCCGTCAGCAAGGCGGAAGCCCGCGATATCCAGCGCGTTGGCGGTCGCGTGCTGGCTGAGGCGGCTGTTGGCGCGGTTGTAGATGTTGCGGCAGGCGAAGCTGCCCAGATGATCGATTCGCGCGACCCGCTGGCCAAAGACTGCCTGCGCGGCGGGCTGCAAGGTATGAATATCGAACAGCGCATAGGCCACTGCCAGCGGGCAGCTGGCCAGAAAGCTGCTGCTCAGCGCCACATCACCCCCCTGGATACGCAACGTGTTCTCCAGCGGGCATTGTACAGAAGGGGCGCTGTCGGCCTGACGACTGAAACGCAGCCCCGAAGCGCTCAGCACCTGATCGCACAGCGCCGGGTCGTCGCGCAATCGTGACAATTTGTAAGAGGTCAGGAAGTTGGGCTCGGCTCGCACATCCAGCGGCGCCCAAGGGTTCCAGCGCGCAGGCACATCGACCCAGCCGCGCCAGACAGCCAACACCATGCCTGCACAGAGCAGCAGGAAGATCAGCAGCACGCGCATGCCTGGTCCTTGACCTGATCCTCAGGGGCAAATTGCAGGGCATGGTTGAAAGTGCCGGTGTAAACGTCAAAACGGCGCAATTGTGAATCCATCTGCACGCTCTCCACAGAGTCAGGCGCTATCAGCCTGTATCTGCAGACCTCAGAGCAAGCCCAACTGTTCCACCTGCGGCCCGCGATCCAGTTCAGGCAATGCCGGCAAGCCAGGCAAGCGCAGCATCAATTGCTCGTGAAAACGTCTGGCCTGCTCGGGGGCCTTGAGGTTGTCGGGGGTGTGCAGAAACACATAGGGCGTGTGGCCCTCTTCGATCCATACGGCGACCTTTTCCACCCATTGCACAAGAAACTCATTATTGGCCTCCAGGTCCGGGCCGCCGATGAAGCGGACCTGAGGGAACGAGGTCAGCGCCGCTGGGCGTGGCGGCACCTTGGGTTTCTTGGACTGGGCGTGGAGCACGGCGGGGTCGCTGGACACGCAACTGAACAATGCGCGCGAATCGAGACAGATGCGCTCAACACCTCGATCAAGCAACAGGCGATTGAGCATACGCTCCTCGTCACCCTTCATGAAAAACGCCATATTGCGCACTTCTACTGCCAGCGGCACGTTCAGCTCGTCGATAAAACCGACCAGTTCGGAAAGCCGCTGCGGGGTGAAACTGGCGGGCAATTGCAGCCAGAACGGCGCGATCCGGCCACCCAACGGTGCGAGCAGGCGAATGAATGCTTCTGCCGCGCCGACCTGCTGACGAAGGTCGCCATAGTGGCTGATGTCTTTATGAAATTTGGCCGTGAAGCGAAAGTCTTCAGGCATTGTTTCTGCCCAGCGCTGCACAGTCGTAGCAGCGGGCCGTGCATAGAAGGTAGTGTTGCCTTCAACGACGTTGAACACCTGCGTGTAGAAGCTCAGAAAATCAGTGGGACGGGCATCTTCGGGGTACAACGAATCACGCCAGGCGTTTTCACTCCATGACGGACAACCGAGGTAGTAAGGCAGGCGAGTCACAATCAAACGTGAAGGTCGAGCCCCGATACTTCAAGGTCCCAATCTACAAAGCTGGCAGTGGTCAGGTAGCTGGCCAGCGCATGGGCGACACGAGAGCTCATGGAGCGCGGAAAGATGATGTCATGCGGACGCGCAGGCACGTTGGCGGTGCTGCCAACAGGCGAATCACCCGATTCACGACGAGCTTGCGCCGCAGGTGGCGGCAACTCGGCATCAACCACGACTTCCTCAAAAGTACCTTCAACGGTAGAAGGCGTTTTTTGCGGCTTTCGCTTGATCGGGTAAGAGCGTTGTGAGGGTCCGTCTATGCGCATCGATTATATACTCGGTGTCGATAGTGGCAATTTAGCATCACTGCACGGCAGTTCGCAAATTACTTAACAATAACTAGACCACACATATTGCAAATTGTTTTCGCGAAATGAGATTTAAGAGCATTCAGACGACAAACGGTAGATGGCTAATTGATAGTTTTCTGCTGAGGGCACTCATTCCGGGAGTTGCGCCAGGCATTGAACATCAATGCGCCTGCACTTATCAACGCGCCTTCGGCGTGGCGACCTTGTCACGCAGGTAAACCGGCTGTGCATCGTCTGCCGGCAAGGCTTCGCCACGGTGCCAGGCAAAGGTGGCAAGGGTCAGCAGGTCCTGTGCATGGGGCAGCATGCTTGCATCGTGACCTGCCAGGCTGACCGGAATACGCTCGGCATAGCCCCAGCCCGTCCCCGAACCGAACCATTGCCCGCTGGCGTCCACCGGCAGCGTCGCCAGTTCGGGAGCCATGACGGCTTCGTTGCCGAGCAGACGCATTTCGCCGGCAGTCTCGCGGTAACAGCCCCAGTAAACTTCATCCATGCGCGCATCAATGGCCGATGCGACCTGGGAAACGCCATGCTCACGAAACGCGCGCTGGGCCAGTACGGCAAGATTGGACACGGGCAGCACCGGACGTTCCAGCGCGAAGGCCAGACCTTGCACGACACCGATGGCAATACGCACGCCAGTGAACGCACCAGGGCCGCGGCCAAAGGCGATGGCGTCCAGCGCCGACATCGCGACGCCCGCCTCGGCCAGCAGGTCCTTGATCATGGGCAGCAGCCGCTGGGCGTGCAGGCGCGGGATCACCTCGTAGTGGCTCAGCACCTTGCCGTCATGCAGCAAAGCGACTGAGCAGGCTTCAGTGGCGGTGTCCAGGGCCAGCAAGGTGGTCATCGGTGTTTCCGTATTGGTGAAAAAGTGGCGCAGTATAAATGACAAATGGCCCGCAAGCGGGCCATTTTATCAAGCAGGCTTTACACCTCAGCTCAGCGCTACCAGTACTTTGGCGGTAATCTCTTCAACCGAACCAACGCCTGGAATGTGGCTGCACTTGGGCTTGCCATTCTGCGCTTCAAGCTTGCTGTAGAACGCTACCAGTGGCTTGGTCTGGTCGTGATAGACCTTCAGGCGCAGGCGCACGGTTTCTTCGACATCGTCCTTGCGCTGCACCAGCGGTTCGCCAGTCACGTCATCGACACCTTCGACCTTCGGCGGGTTGAAGATCGTGTGATAGATGCGGCCGGAACCTTCGTGAACACGACGGCCCGACATGCGCTTGACGATTTCTTCGTCATCCACGGCGATTTCGAGCACGTGGTCGATTTCCAGACCCGCCTTCAACAGGGCTTCTGCCTGAGGAATGGTGCGCGGGAAGCCGTCGAACAGTACGCCGTTCGCGCAATCGGGCTCGGCCAGGCGGTCCTTGATCAGGCCGATGATCAGGTCATCGGAAACCAGATTGCCGGCGTCCATGACGCTTTTGGCTTTCAGGCCCAGCTCAGTGCCGGCCTTGACCGCAGCGCGCAGCATGTCGCCAGTCGAAATCTGCGGAATGCCGAACTTTTCAGTGATGAATTTTGCCTGAGTACCTTTACCGGCCCCGGGAGCTCCTAGCAGAATCACGCGCATCGTCATGCTCCTCAAAATTTTTATAGTGAAATCAACGGATTCGCCTCGGGGGCCAATCTAAAAATAATCAGGCCAACAGGCCGAAAGGCTGATCAAGATACACAGCCGACAGGGGCCGCACAAGCCGCCAAAAGTCGCATTAACCGCCTGCGCACCGGCTTGCGTGCCTTGATTGTCGAGCTGGGTGATCTGTATCAACGTTTCCGGCAGGCTGGCCTGCGAAGCCGGTATTGCCACCGCCGGACCGAAACGACCCGACGACAGCAGCGACGCGGTTGCTTAACCGGTGTTACGCAGGCCGGCAGCAATACCTGCCACAGACACCAGCAGCGCCAGTTCCAGAGGGCTGTCCAGACTCGCTTCGCGATTGCGTGAGCGGGAAAGCAGCTCGGCCTGAAGCAAATGCAGCGGGTCGAGGTAGGCGTTGCGCAGACTGATGAACTCAAGCGTTTCAGGGCTATGAGCCAGCAGTTGCGTCTGGCCGGTCAACCCCAGCACGACATTGCAGGCCTGCGACAATAGGTCGCGTAAATGTGCGCCCAAATTTTGCAGCTCAGCGGTCACCAGACGTTCGTCGTAAAGTCGGGCGATGTCTGCGTCGGCTTTGGCGAGGACCATTTCCAGCATGTCGATACGGGTTCTGAAGAACGGCCACTGCTCTCGCATCTGCGCCAGCACCTCGCCTTCGCCGCGCTCCAGCGCCTTGCTCAACGCAGCCTCCCAGCCCAGCCATGCGGGCAGCATCAGGCGCGTCTGGGTCCAGGCGAATATCCACGGAATAGCGCGCAGGCTCTCCACGCCCCCCTCGCGACGCTTGGCCGGCCGGCTGCCCAACGGCAAGCGGCCCAGTTCCTGCTCGGGCGTCGCCTGGCGGAAGTATTCGACAAACTCGGGGTTCTCGCGCACCACCGCCCGGTAGGCACTGACCCCGTCGCTGGCCATCTGGTCCATCATTGTGCGCCAGGCTGGCTTCGGGGGTGGCGGCGGCAACAGCGTTGCTTCCAGCACGGCAGCCAGGTAGAGATTGAGGTTCTGCTCGGCGATGTCTGGCAGGCCGAATTTGAAACGAATCATTTCGCCCTGCTCGGTGGTCCGGAAGCGCCCGGCGACCGACCCCGGTGGCTGCGACAGGATCGCCGCATGCGCCGGACCGCCGCCACGCCCGACCGTACCGCCGCGGCCATGGAACAGCAGCAATTCAACCTGTTGCTCGCGACAGATCTCCACCAGCTTTTCCTGCGCCCGGTACTGCGCCCAAGCGGCCGCGGTGGTGCCAGCGTCCTTGGCCGAGTCCGAGTAGCCGATCATGACTTCCTGCGGCCCCTGCAAACGTGAGCGATAACCCGGCAGACCCAGCAGCGTCTCGATCACCGGCCCGGCGTTGTCCAGGTCGGCGAGGGTCTCGAACAGCGGGACCACACGCATCGGCCGTTGCAGCCCGGACTCCTTGAGCAGCAATTGCACGGCCAACACGTCGGATGCGGAACCGGCCATCGAGATCACGTAGGACCCCAAGGACGCTGCTGGCGCTGCCGCTACTTCTCTACAAGTGGCCAACACTTCGGCCGTATCGGTTGCGGGTTTGAAGTAGCTCGGCAGCAACGGCCTGCGGTTATTCAATTCGCGCAGCAGGAAGTCGATCCGGGTCTGCTCATCCCACTCTTCGTAGCGACCCAGCCCCAGGTAATCGGTGATTTCGGTCATGGCCGCGCAATGCCGCGTTGAGTCCTGACGCACATCCAGACGCACCAGAAACAGGCCGAACGTGACCGCACGACGCAGGCAGTCAAGCAGCGGCCCGTCGGCGATCACGCCCATGCCGCACTCGTGCAGCGACTGGAAGCACAGCAGCAGCGGGTCAAGCAGCTCGCGGTTGTCGCGCAGCACCGCTTCCGGCGCAGGCAAGGTCTCGGTCAGCGAAGCGTTGGCCCAGTTACGTGTTGCACGCAGACGCTCGCGCAGGCGTTTGAGCTCGGCACGATAAGGCTCGGCGCTGTCGCCCACACTGGCGCGCAGTGCGTCGCTGGCCTGTTGCATAGACAGCTCGGCGGCAAGGTTGTCCACGTCGCGCAAATACAGGTCAGCGGCCATCCAGCGGGCCAGCAGCAAAACTTCACGGGTCACGGCGGCGGTAACGTTCGGGTTGCCGTCACGGTCGCCGCCCATCCAGGAGGCGAATCGGATCGGCGCAGCTTCCAGCGGCAAATGCAGGCCAGTGGCGGCGTGCAGCACGTGGTCAGCCTTGCGCAAGTAGTTCGGAATGGCGTGCCAGAGGGAATGCTCGATGACCGCAAAGCCCCACTTGGCCTCGTCGACCGGTGTCGGCCGGATACGCCGAATCTCTTCGGTGTGCCAGGCCTCCGCGATCAGACGCTGCAAGCGCGAGGTAATCTGCGCGCGCTCGGCGCTGTTGAGGTCGCGATGGTCCAGCGCCGCCAGTTGCGCGGCAATGGCGTCGTACTTCTGGATCAGCGTGCGGCGGGCAACTTCGGTGGGGTGAGCGGTCAGCACCAACTCGATTTCCAGCTTGCTCAACTGGCGCGCCAGGGTTTCAGGCTTGTGACCTTCTGCTTTCAGACGATCAAGCAATTCGGACAGCACCCGCGACTCGAACGGCAGCGGCTGCGCATCGTCACGCCGGTGCATGAGCTGATATTGCTCGGCAATGTTGGCCAGGTTGAGAAACTGGTTGAAGGCCCGGGCTACCGGCAGCAATTCGTCATCCTCAAGCCCGTCGACGCTTGAACTAAGCTGCTCTGCACCTTCTGCGGAGCCGCGCCTGCCGGCCTTGGCGCCCTTGCGAATGCGTTCGATCTTGTCGAGGAATTCAGCCCCGCGCTGCTCACGAATGGTATTGCCCAGCAGCTCACCCAGCAGGTGAACGTCTTCGCGCAGACGCGCATCGATATCGGCCATCGTTCCCTCTCCCGGTTATTGTTTGGGCTCAGTTGCGTATCCGTTCAACACGAGCTACGTGAATTCAAATCCGCGTTGCCAACAGTGCACCAAAAGGCGGTATTTCGCCAAATGCTTAGCGCAAAAAGCTGTGTTGGCGTGCCCGGCCTGTTCGCCAACAGAGCCTTTTGAGATGTCGCCCGACATACAGGCAGTCGGTCGAGCGCCGTTGAAAATTCCTGACCACTCGAAAAATATTAATCTGAACTATTCAAAAACCCCGCAGGTCGGAGCCATTAACCATTACAGGAAAGCCCGAAAGGCAGCAGGCGTTGTACGACCTCATGCCCGGACTTGATGCAACAACTGTCATGGATAACCACGTTCGGAGTCATACAATGGAGTTGATCACCATGAACACCCTTACTGCCAAAACCAAGTTCCAAGGCCTGCGCGGGCTCAAGCTGGCTGCGCTGGCAATCGGTAGCACGTTCATCCTGGCCGGTTGCGCAGGGAACCCGCCATCCGAGCAGTACGCGGTTTCTCAATCGGCCGTAAACAGCGCCGTCAGCGCCGGTGGCACCGAGTTCGCAGCCGTAGAGATGAAATCGGCTCAAGATAAACTCAAGGCTGCTGACCTGGCCATGCAGGATCACAAGTACGACGAAGCCCGCAAGCTGGCTGAACAAGCCGAGTGGGACGCTCGTGTAGCGGAACGCAAATCTCAGGCTGCCAAAGCCAACAAGGCTGTGCAGGATGCCCGTCAGGGCGTGAACGAACTCCGTGAAGAAGGCCTGCGTCAGGCGCAGTAAGCACCTCGCCACCCTTCTGTTTTCATGAATTCGTAACTGATTAAAGGACGACCTTATTATGCGTAAACAATTGATGATACCTGCTCTGCTGGCCATGAGCGTTGCGTTGGCAGCCTGTGCAACCAAGCCTAACCCTAACCTGGAGCAGGCCCGCAGCAACTTCACCGCGCTGCAGACCAACCCTGAGTCCACCAAAGTCGCCGCCCTGGAAACCAAGGACGCAAGCGAATGGCTGGCCAAGGCAGAACAGGCTTTCCGTAACGATGACGACGTCAAGAAAGTCGATCAGCTTTCTTACCTGACCAACCAGCGTGTTGAGCTGGCCAAGCAGACCATCGCCCTGCGCACTTCCGAAGCCGCTCTGCAGAACGCTTCTGCCGACCGTGCCAAGGCTCGCCTGGAAGCACGTGACGCTCAAATCGCTGCGCTGAAAAACAGCCTGAACGCCAAGCAGACCGAACGCGGTACGCTGGTGACTTTCGGTGACGTGCTGTTCGACTACAACAAGGCCGAACTGAAGCCGACCGCCCAAGGCGATATCGGTAAGCTGGCTGCGTTCCTGCAGGAAAACACTGACCGCAAAGTGATTGTCGAAGGCTACACCGACAGCACCGGTTCGGCTTCCTACAACCAGTCGCTGTCCGAGCGCCGCGCCAATTCGGTTCGCATGGCACTGGTACGCATGGGTGTAGACCCGGCGCGCGTTGTGACCATGGGTTATGGCAAGGAATATCCGGTTGCTGACAACACCAGCAACTCGGGCCGCGCCATGAACCGTCGTGTGGAAGTGACCATTTCCAACGACAACCAGCCTGTTGCACCACGCTCTTCGATGAAATAAGCGACCGAGTTGTTGCACCCAAGCCCCGCCTGCGTACGCAGGCGGGGCTTTTTTATGGGTGAATACTTTTCAGCGGGGTTATTGCTGCGGCGTTGGCTGGCCTGCACAGCGTACCGCCTGCCTGCGGTCGTCAATCAGCACGCCGGACAAGCCCTTGCGAGACGTATCGAACAGCACCAGCACGCCGTCGATGCACTGCGCAACTTCAGCGGCGGGCGTCGCAGCAATCTTGTAATCCTCGCCAGGTACGGTCTTGAGCAAGGTGAATTCACTGAGCAACAAGGCGTCTTCAGGTTTGGCGAAGTGCAGGTAGCCGTAGAACCATAGGCAGCCGACTGTACCGATGACTGCGCCGACGCCGGTCAGGATCATGCCGTTCACGTTAAGATCATCACTCATTGTGCGGGCTGTTTTTCAGGGGTCGGAAAATTGGGCACTTCGGCCAGACGACGCAGGCCATTGAAGTGCTCGGGATCTTCAAGGTAGCGCAGCATGACCTGACGCCACAGGGGGTCGCCAAAGGTCTGTGCATGCTCGCTGCGGGTCAGTTGCAGCACCCGCGGGGGTGGTGCCGCCTTGTACAGCTCGATGCCATTGGCGAGCGGCACGAGTGTGTCGTCCATGCTGTGAAAAATCAGCATCGGTGTACCGGCCAGTTGCGGCAGGCCTTTCACCGCACTGTCGGCGTCGGGGATCAGCCATGACAATGGCGTTTTCAACGGCCAGGTCAGCCAGGATTTGCTCAGTGAGTTTTGCGCGACACTGCGGTAGCTGGCCGGCACGCTGTCCAGCACCAGTGCTTTCACTCTGGAGCGTTCTTGCGGGTGCTGCGACAGGTAATGCACTGCCAGCGCGCCGCCAATGCTCTGCCCCAGCACCACGAGCGGCTTGCCTTGTACTTGCGGCGTTGCGTTCAGCCAGTCGAAAGCCGCCTGAACATCCTGATAGATCGCCGGCAGACTGGGCTCGCCCTGCGACTGGCCGTAGCCGCGATAGTCGATCATCAGGACCTGATAACCCTGCTCGGGCAGCCACCAACTTCCCCCCAGATGCCATGAAAGATTGCCGCCGTTGCCATGCAGGTGCAACACCGTACCCTTGACCGGCACACCTTCTTTGACCGGCAGCCACCAGCCATGCAGGCGCGTGCCGTCGGCAGCGGTGAGGTTCACGTCCTGATACTGCAGCCGCGCCTTGTCGGGCGTGAACGGCAGGCCGTGCTCCGGATAGAACAGCATTGAGCTGCAACCGGTGAGGCTCAGGATCAGGACGAAGATGCCGATCAGTTTCAAATGGGGGGTTCCTTGAAGTCTCAGTGCTATCCAGCCCCAGAGTGTAGGAGCTTCAGGAGGTTACGACGACTGCGATAGGCTGCGAAGCGGCCCTGAAACCGGTGACCTTGGTTGTGACTGATACACACTGTGCACAGGTTTTGCTGCCGGTTCCCGGCAGATCGCGGACAAGTCCGCTCCTACAAAAAATGGAGTTCCCGGCTAGCAGCCAAGCGTCGCCCGGTCCGCTCCTGCAAACAATGATCAACGGCTACAAAATATTCGAGTAATCCGCTTCGATTCGGTCCAGGCTCAGGTGGTTGAGGAAGTTGGAGAAGCACATCCAGGCCGACAATGCGTTCATGTCACGAAACTGCTCTGGCAGGTACTTGGGTGCGACCACAAGCCCTTCATCTACCAGTTGGCGCAGGGTACGCATGTCTTCCAGTGTGGTTTTGCCGCAGAACAGCAGCGGTACCTGTTCGAGTTTGCCTTTGCGCACCGCCAGTTGAATGTAGTTGTAGACCATGATGAAACCCTTCAAGTATGAAAGGTCTTTGGTGAACGGCAAGCCGTTCGGTACCGAGCCGCGAAACACCCGGCTGGCGTTGCCATAGCTCTCCGACATGCCGAAACCCTGCTCGCGATAAAACTCGAACACCTGCAGAAAATCAGCGCCCTGCTCGGCCATGTGAATGGCGCGCGTACGGTTGGTCAGTTTGCGTAGACGGCTGGGGTAGGAGGCAAAGGCAATGACTTCCATGAGAATCGCCAGCCCTTCCTGCGTCACCGTCGACGAGGGCGGGCCTTTGGACAGGAAGGTGCAGATCGGCTGGTTTTGCCCGTTCAGTGTGGTGCCGACGTGCACCAGACCTTCGTGAACCTCCAGCGCTCGTACATCCCGCTCGTTGAACATCGCATCGGAGCGGATCTTGATGTAGTCGGCACCGGCCGCCGCATCGGCGACGATACCGTCGGACTCGAACACCCGAATGGTTTCTTCGGCCTCGCCAAACACTCGGTTCAGGCGCGACTGCAGCAGCGAAACAGCGTCTTTGGCCGTGAGAATTTTCGGCTCGTCTTTCAGGTCACCGCGCCCGGCAATGTTATTCAGATAATCCGAGAGCATCAGGCCCAGGTCAGCCAGGGTCGGGTCACCGGCGTGAAAGGCATCGGACGCCGCGCCGTACAGTTCCTGAGAGATCAGCCCGAAATCGGGAGTGCCGCGCGCTTCGAGCATGCGCACCACCATGCGGTACTCGCGGCACATGCGCCGCATGATCTGCCCGACCGGGTTGAACTGCCCAAGTTGACGTGTCACGTCCCGCTCGATGTTCTGAAACTCTTGTTTCAGGGCCACCGAATCGAAACCCAACGGGCGGTTTTCGTAATAGACACGGTCTACAGCAGGGAGCGCCTTGCCTTTGGCAGCGAGAAAGTCCTTGCGAACCGTGTCATCCCATTTCACTGCATCCAGAATGCGAATCGGCGTCTGTGCAACGACGATCCGATCCGATAAAGCACGAATAGTCTGTTGATACTCGTCCACCGGTACTCCTTGGCTGGCGGGCTTTTGCCCTGCTGCAGGGTGGCGCATGAATAACGTGCCACCTGTAGAAAAATATCGGATCTGGCAAGATCGTCAAGCCGCGGGAACACTTGATCCAGAGCACGCCAGAAAAGGTGTCGCTACCCTCGAAGCGGTTGCGGTGTACCCAGTACCAGACGCAACTGGCGAGTGAGGATATCAAGCATTTCGTCTCCCGCCTGACGCTGCGGACCATGGAGCAGGCCTTGATACTCCATGCGACGGATCAGTCCCGTCAACACCTGAGCGTCCTGATAGGGCTGCAGCGAGCCGATCACCTGGAAGAACTGACAGCTACCCTGCAATAAAATTTCCTGATGGGCCATGACCAGCGGGGTCAGACGCGGATTGATCAGTGCTTCATGATAGAACGCCTGCTCGGCAATCAGGTACTCGCGGCGGGTCAACAATTGATGGCGAATATGCTCCATCGCCATGCGGGCGATGTCGTCGGCCAGCCGAAAACGGTCGGTCGGGCTGCCGGAGCTGCGGCTCATCATCTCGCGCAGGATGATTTCGGTGGTCTGCCACAGCCGCGCAAGGTAGTCGGCACTGCGCTGCACGTATTGGGCGAAGGCATCGGTCAGCAGATCATCGATGTCCTTGAAATAATAAGTGGTCGCAGACAGCGGCACACTGGCCTCGGCGGCCACGGCACGATGGCGCACGGCACGTACACCGTCACGTACCACGATGCGCATGGCGGCATCGAGAATCACCTGCCTGCGTTGTTCACTGCCCTCCCGAGCAGCCTTGCGGCCTTGATACTTGACACTTTTGGCCACCGCACTCGCTACTCCGGCAGCCCCTTCTCTTGCAATTGTCACGACAGCTTCCTTTTTGAGAACGTCCTGAAAAACGCTTTAAAAAAAGCCGCCCATTGAAGGCGGCTTTTTTTCCACTGCTTACGCTTGGGGGCGCATGTGCGGGAACAGGATCACGTCCCGAATCGACGGCGAGTCGGTGAGCAGCATCACCAACCGGTCGATACCGATCCCCTCGCCCGCCGTGGGTGGCATGCCGTATTCCAGCGCACGAACAAAGTCGGCGTCGTAGTGCATGGCCTCGTCGTCACCGGCATCCTTGTCGGCCACCTGTGCCTGGAAGCGTTCGGCCTGATCTTCTGCGTCATTGAGCTCGGAGTAGGCATTGGCGATCTCGCGGCCGCCGATGAACAGCTCGAAACGGTCGGTGACGTTCGGGTTGTCATCGTTGCGACGGGCCAGCGGCGACACTTCGAACGGGTACTGGGTGATGAAATGCGGCTGCTCAAGCTTGTGCTCGACCAGTTCTTCGAAAATCATCACCTGCAGTTTGCCCAGTCCTTCGAAGCCGAGCACTTTCGCGCCGGCCTTTTTGGCGATGGCGCGCGCTTTGTCCACATCCTGCAGATCCGCGGCGGTCAGCTCCGGGTTGTACTTGAGGATCGAATCGAACACCGACAGGCGCACGAAAGGCTCGCCGAAGTGGAACACCTTGTCGCCGTAAGGCACGTCGGTGCTGCCCAGCACCAGCTGCGCCAGTTCGCGGAACAGTTCTTCGGTGAGGTCCATGTTGTCTTCGTAGTCAGCGTAGGCCTGGTAGAACTCGAGCATGGTGAACTCGGGGTTGTGCCGGGTCGAAACACCTTCGTTACGGAAGTTGCGGTTGATCTCGAAGACTTTCTCGAAACCGCCGACCACCAGACGCTTGAGGTACAGCTCCGGCGCAATACGCAGGAACATTTCCAGGTCCAGTGCATTGTGGTGGGTTTCAAACGGCTTGGCTGCCGCACCGCCAGGAATGGTCTGCAACATCGGCGTTTCAACTTCAAGGAAGTCACGCTGCATCAGGAAGCTGCGGATGTGGGCGATGACCTGCGAGCGCACACGGAAGGTTTCGCGCACGTCTTCGTTGACGATCAGGTCAACGTAACGCTGACGGTAGCGCTGCTCGGTATCGGTCAGGCCGTGGTGCTTGTCGGGCAGCGGGCGCAGCGACTTGGTCAGCAGGCGCACGCTGGTCATTTCGACGTACAGGTCGCCCTTGCCGGAGCGTGCCAGCGTACCTTCGGCAGCGATGATGTCGCCCAGGTCCCAGGTTTTCACCTCGGCCAGGGTTTCTTCAGGCAGGGTTTTGCGATTGACATAGACCTGGATGCGCCCGGTCATGTCCTGGATGACCATGAACGAGCCACGGTTGAGCATGATGCGACCGGCAACCTTGACCGGGATCGCTGCCTCTGCCAGTTCTTCCTTGGTCTTGTCGACGTACTGTTTCTGCAGGTCATTGCAGTAGCTGTCGCGGCGGAAGTCGTTGGGGAAGGCCTGACCCTTGGCACGGCCGGCAGCAAGCTTTTCCTTGCGCAGGGCGATCAGGGTGTTTTCTTCCTGTTGCAGGGCTTGCAGGTCGAGTTGTTGGTCGCTCATGTCTTTAGATATTCCATCACAGGTTCGCCCTCGCCTTGCGACGAGGGGCTTGAGGTGTCGGCTGACGGTTTACAGCCCTTGCTTGAGGCTCGCGATCAGGTATTCGTCGATATCGCCATCAAGCACCTTGTCGCAGTCGCTGCGTTCGATGTTGGTCCGCAGGTCCTTGATACGCGAGGCATCCAGGACATAAGAGCGGATCTGATGACCCCAGCCGATATCCGACTTGGTGTCTTCGAGCGCCTGGGACGCTGCGTTGCGCTTCTGCACTTCCTGCTCATACAAACGGGCCCGCAGCATTTTCATGGCGGTGTCCTTGTTCGCATGCTGGGAACGTTCGTTCTGGCAGCTGACCACGGTGTTGGTCGGAACGTGGGTGATACGTACCGCCGAGTCGGTGGTGTTTACGTGCTGACCACCGGCACCCGAGGAGCGATAGGTGTCGATGCGCAGGTCTGACGGGTTGATGTCGATTTCGATGTTGTCATCGATTTCCGGCGATACGAACACGGCCGAGAACGAGGTGTGACGGCGGTTGCCGGAGTCGAACGGGCTCTTGCGCACCAGACGGTGCACGCCGATTTCGGTGCGCAACCAGCCAAAGGCGTATTCACCCTTGATGTGCACGGTAGCGCCCTTGATACCGGCGACTTCGCCGGCGGACAGCTCCATGATGGTGGCGTCGAAGCCGCGCTTGTCGGCCCAGCGCAGGTACATGCGCAGCAGGATGTTGGCCCAGTCCTGGGCTTCGGTGCCGCCGGAACCGGCCTGGATGTCCAGGTAGGCGTTGTTGGGGTCCATCTCGCCACTGAACATGCGGCGGAATTCGAGCTTTTCCAGCGAAGCACGCAGGCGCTCGACCTCGGCAGCCACATCGTCGACGGCAGCCTGGTCTTCTTCTTCGGCGGACATCAGCAGCAGGTCTTTGGCATCGACCAGCCCGGAGGACATTTCGTCCAGGGTTTCGACGATCTGCGCCAGCAACGAGCGCTCGCGCCCCAGCTCCTGAGCGTAGGCCGGGTTGTTCCAGACATTGGGATCTTCGAGCTCGCGATTTACTTCGGTCAGACGATCATGTTTGTGATCGTAGTCAAAGATACCCCCGAATGGTTTCGGAGCGCTCGGACAAATCCTTGATGCTGTTTAGGATCGGGTTGATTTCCATGGTAGGCAGCACTCGCAGGCGAAATTTTCAAAGCCGACGAGTATACCCCAAGGCGCGCCGCGAAAGCAGCCCGCGCGGGCTGCCTATTTTATCTGCCGCGGGTGATATCAGCCGGCAGCCACCTGATTGCGCCCGTTGTTCTTGGCCAGATACAGCCCTTTGTCGGCGTCGAGGATCAGTTGCCTGCTGTGCCGGCCCACCTGCGGCGTCACGGTGGCGACACCGATACTGACGGTCAGGCTGGAACCCGGCACCGGAGCGATGTGCGGGATCTTCATGCCGGCCACGCTCTGGCGCAGTTTTTCAGCAAGCAGACGCGCACCACCCGGCGACGTGTTGGGCAGGACCATGGCGAATTCCTCGCCGCCGTAGCGCGCCGGCAAGTCCGACGGGCGACTGCAACTGTTGCGGATTGCCTTGGCCACCTGACGCAGGGCTTCGTCGCCCTCCAGATGCCCGAAGTTGTCGTTGTAGGTCTTGAAGTAGTCCACATCGATCATCAGCAGCGACAACTGCGCCTGATCGCGGGTCGCTCGACGCCACTCCAGCTCCAGGTATTCGTCGAAATGGCGACGGTTCGACAGCCCGGTCAGGCCATCGGAGTTCATCAGGCGCTGCAGCACCAGATTGGTGTCGAGCAACTGTTGCTGGCTGACGCGCAGGGCGCGATAGGCTTCATCACGCTGCAACAGGGTCATGTACGAGCGCGAGTGATAGCGAATGCGCGCCACCAGTTCGATGTTGTCCGGCAGCTTGACCAGATAGTCATTGGCCCCGGCCGCGAACGCTGCGCTTTTGATCAGCGGGTCTTCCTTGGTGGAGAGCACGATGATCGGGATGTCACAGGTCAGCGGGTTGCTGCGGTATTCGCGAACCAGCGTCAGGCCGTCCAGGCCCGGCATGACCAGGTCCTGCAGAATCACCGTCGGCTTGATCTGCACTGCCTGGGCAATCGCCTGGTGCGGGTCGGCGCAAAAATGGAAGTCGATCGACTCGTGGCCGGCCAGACCACGCCGTACCGCTTCGCCAATCATGGCCTGATCATCGACCAGCAGCACCATTGCGCTGTTTTCATCCGAGGTTTTGATGTCGTCCGCCTGCAGGTCATCCATGAATCGTCTCCTGTTCGCCGACAGCCGGTGGTTTCACCTGAACAATCATTGAGTGAATACCTCCATCAAGCGCGGCGCAATCGTGTGCAGAGGGCGGATTTCGACGGCCGCATCAATGGCGGCGGCAGCCTTGGGCATGCCATACACCGCAGAGCTGGCCTGATCCTGAGCGATGGTCAGAAAGCCCCGTTCGCGCATTGCCTTGAGCCCCTGCGCTCCGTCGCGCCCCATGCCTGTCAATAAAACGCCCACCGCCTCACCACTCCAATAACGGGTCACGCTCTCGAAAAACACATCGATCGAGGGCCTGTAAACTTCATTGACCGGCTCTGCGGTGTACGCCAGCGTGCCGTCCTTCAACAAGCGAATATGATGGTTGGTCCCGGCCAGCAGTACAACACCGACTTGCGGCGTTTCGCCCTCTTTTGCCAAGCGTACCGGCATGCCCGACGCTGAGCACAGCCACTCGGCCATGCCGGCAGCAAACACCTGATCCACATGCTGCACCAGCACAATGGCTGCCGGGAAATTTTCCGGAAGCCCCTTGAGCAGGATCTCCAGCGCCGCCGGGCCACCCGCCGATGAACCGATGGCGACCAGCCTGTCGCGTCTTGAAACCTCTGACCTGGGCGCAGTCACAACGCGCTCACGGCCGGCACGCTGGCCCATGAGCCACTCGATATTGAGTATCTTGCGCAGCAACGGCGCTGCGGCTTCTCTGGGGTTGGGGCCGCCAATGGCCGGCGTGTCTACCACATCCAGCGCGCCGTGCCCCATGGCTTCGAACACACGGCGCATGTTCTGCTCGCGGTCGACGGTCACAATGACAATAGCGCATGGCGTCTCGGCCATGATGCGCCGTGTCGCCTCTACACCGTCCATCACGGGCATGATCAAGTCCATCAGGATCAGATCCGGCGTCTGCTCGATGCTGCGCTGCACAGCGTCGGCACCATTGGCCGCCACCCAGATGACCTGGTGTGCAGGCTCGAAAGCCAGCGCACGACGCAAAGCCTCGATGGCCATAGGCATGTCGTTGACAATGGCAATCTTCATCCTTGCGCGTCTCCTATCAGTTCGACAACAGCGTCGAGCAAGGCATCATCATGGAAACTGGCCTTGGCCAGATAATAATCAGCTCCGGCGTCCAGGCCACGGCGTCGGTCTTCTTCACGGTCCTTGTAGGACACGACCATCACTGGCAGCGATTGCAGGCGGGTGTCGTGCCGCAGCAGCGTCACCAGTTCGATACCGTCCATGCGCGGCATATCGATGTCGGTGATCAGCAGGTCGAAGTCTTCGGCGCGCAACGCATTCCAGCCGTCCATGCCGTCCACGGCAACCGACACGTCGTAACCACGCCCCACCAGCAGCTTGCGTTCAAGCTCGCGCACTGTCAAAGAGTCATCAACCACCAGCACCCGCTTACGCGTGGCCTGATCGACCTGACGATTGCGCCGGTCGATACGCTCCAGCCTGCCGGTGTTCAGAAGTTTTTCCACCGAGCGCAGCATGTCTTCGACGTCAACGATCAACACCACCGAACCGTCATCGAGCAAAGCGCCTGCCGAGACGTCCTGAACCTTGCCCAGGCGGGCATCCAGCGGCATCACCACCAGCGTTCGCTCGCCGATAAAACGTTCGACGGCCACGCCGTAAACGGCATCACGCTCACGAATGACCACAACCTTGAGGGTTTCGCCGGCATTTTGCGCAGGCGGACGGTTCAACAGCTGGCTGGCCGAGACCAGCCCCACATGGCGCTCTTCCTCCCAGAAGTGCTGACGCCCTTCCAGTTGCAGAATGTCGTCAGGCTGCAAGTCACGCATGCGCTCGATGTGGGCCAGCGGGAAGGCATAGGCTTCGCCGCCGACTTCAACCACCAGGCTGCGCACCACCGAAAGGGTCAGTGGCATTTCGATCCTGAAACGGCTGCCCTCGCCTGCCCATTGCTGCAATTCGACGCTGCCGTGCATCTGGCGAACCATGTGTTGCACGGCATCAAGGCCGACACCGCGCCCGGAAATCTGCGTGACCTTGTCGCGCATGCTGAAACCCGGCAGGAACAGAAAGCTCAGCAGTTCTTCTTCGCTCATCTGTTCGGCGGTTTCGGCCGGTGAAAGCTTGCGGTCCACGATACTCTGGCGCAAACGCGCCAGGTCCACGCCGCCACCGTCATCGCTCAGCTCCACCACCAGCAGGCCTGCCTGATGCGAGGCCTGCAGACGAATCAGCCCTTCAGGCTCCTTGCCGGCGGCAACGCGCTTTTCGGGCAATTCGATGCCGTGATCCACAGCGTTGCGCAACAGGTGGGTCAAGGGCGCTTCGAGCTTTTCCAGTACATCGCGATCAACCTGAGTCTTCTCGCCTTCGATCTGCAAGCGGACCTGTTTGCCAAGCTCACGCCCCAGGTCGCGGACCATACGCGCCTGACCATTCAACACATCGGCGAACGGCCGCATGCGGCAGGCCAGCGCGGTGTCGTACAGCAGCTTCGCGCGCTGCGCCGACTGCCAGCCGAATTCGTCGAGCTCGGCGGTCTGCTGGGCCAGCATGTGCTGCGCCTGAGATAACAGACTGCGCGCATCTTCCAGCGCTTTTTGCACGTCGGCGCCTGGGCCGTCCTCGCCAAAGCTGGCGCCAAGTACTTCAAGCGCCCGGTCGCTGCTGCTTTGCAGACGTTTGAGACGCTGCATGCCAGCCAGCAAGGGCTTGAGCCGCTGGGTCTCGACCAGCGACTTGCTCGACATGTCCAGCAGACCGTTGAGGCGCTCGGCGGTAACGCGCAACACCCGCTCGCCGCCCTCGGCTACCCGACGCTCACGCAATGGCGTAAAGGGCGGTTCGGGTTCGGCGGCCGGCACGGGGCCGGGAGGCGAACCGGCAGCCAGGGAATCAGTGGTCTGGCCGGTCAATGCCGCGGCCGCCGCGGAAGAAAGCTCCAGTTGTTGCATCGCGCTCGCCAGCAAAGGGTCGAGCAACGGATCAGTCAGCGCCTTGGTGACCGTACGTGCCGCGCCGGCCCCGGAGGCCAGCAGGGTGTTGAGCCTTTCGACATAACTGTCGATATCGGCCTGACCGACGCTGGTGCCACCAGGCGTGGCAACACGCATCAACAGGTCAGTCCCGGCCAGCAACGCGTCAATGTGCTCGGCCTGCAGCAACAGCCGGCCCTCCTGAGCGCTGACCAGGCAATCTTCCATCACATGCGCGACGCTGACACCGAAATCCACGCCGACAATCCGCGCGGCACCCTTGAGCGAGTGCGCCGCGCGCATGCAGGCTTCCAGCTGATCGGCCTGGGTCGGGTTGCGTTCGAGCGCCAACAACCCGGCACTAAGTACCTGGGTTTGCGCATCGGCTTCCAGCGTGAACAGTTCAAACAGTGAGGCGTCACGCATTTGATCTGGCGTCATGTAAGGCTCCGATACACCGCCGACAACAACTGTTCTTCATCCAGCCAACGCAGGCTGCGGTCTTTCCATTGCAGCACACCACGGGTAAAGCGGGCATTGGCGTGCGTGCCGGACGCAGAAGCGGCTTCCAGCTCACGCTCGTCAATGGCATGGATGCCGTCGACCTCGTCCACGGGCACTACCACCGGCCCGCCTGCGACCGCGACAATCAACATGCGCGGCACCACACGTGTCGACTGGGCAATTACCGGGTTGCTGTCCAGCCCAAGCAACTCGACCAGCGAAATGCACGCGACCAGAGCGCCGCGCACATTGGCCACACCCAGCATTGCACGTGAACGCTGATGCGGCAGCGAATGAATCGTCTGGTACGGAGCGACCTCTGACAGGCAACTGGAAACCAGCCCCAGCCACTCTTCACCGAGGCGAAACACAAGAATCGAGCGGGTCTTGATGTCGCGCTGCAACACCGCCCCCTGAAACTGCTCGTGATGCTCCTGAGCCAGTGAATAGCGGTCCAGCAAGCGTGTGGCCGCCGCGGAATAAACCGCACAATTGCGGCAATGGATATGCTCTTCCAGCAACGGGCATGAGCGGTCACCGTGAATGCCGATGCGGTTCCAGCAATCATCGATGTCCAGGGCTTGATCATGGGTCATGCTGGAAAAACCGGACAGGCCCGTCATCAGTGGTTTCCTTGTTTATTCGCGCCGCGTGCGGCGCGGTCCTGCAAACGCTGGGCTCCGGCACTGTCACCCTGAGCGGCCAGCAGCGCCGCCAGTTGGGCCAGCGATTCCCGGTGCTGCGGTTGCAGGTACAACGCCTTGCGATAGAACCCTTGGGCCTGAACCACAGCGCCTTCCACTTCGCTGAGCAGACCCAGCCAGTAGAACACTTGTGCAACCGGCTCATGCTGCTGCAGGTAACGCTCGCAGGCGGCTCGCGCTTCGGCGCTTTTGCCTTCGTTGGCCAGACCGGCAATGATGTCGAGCAGCGCCGAGACCTCGCTATTGCCAGCCGCGGCGGCCGGTTTGGCGAGGGGCGCAAAGGCTGCTGACGTTCGCGCGGCAGGTCGTGGAGTCGGCGCTCTGACGGGGGCCTCAACGACTGGACGCGGGGCAATCGGCGCTGCGGACTGCATCGGCGCCGGGGCGGCTGCTTCAGCGGGTGCGTGACGATAAGCGAATGACTGTGCGATACCGATCGAGCGCATGCCAATGCCTGCCAGCAGGTTGCCCTCGGCCGGGCCGATGAACAGCAGGCCGTCTTCACGGGTCAGTTGCTTGAGAACCTCAAATACTCGCTGCTGGGTCGGCCGGTCGAAATAGATAACCAGGTTGCGGCAGAACACGATGTCATACGGCACCTGCGAGGTCAGCTTGGGATCAAGCAGGTTGCCGGGCTGAAAATTCACGCAGGCACGAATTTCATCGGCAACTTCAAACCCGTCGGCGATGACGCTGAAAAACCGCTCGCGGTAACTGAGGTCGCTGCCGCGAAACGAGTTTTTGCCGTAAATGCCATGCACGGCCTTGGCGATGGAAACAGGGCTGATATCGACGGCATCGACCTTGAACTGCCGGGCATCAACCCCAGCATCGAACAACGCCATGGCGATGGAGTAAGGCTCCTCGCCAGTCGAGCACGGCAGACTGAGAATGCGCAGCGGGCGAACGCCGGCAAGGCTTGCGATGCGCTCACGGGCGAGCATGCCCAATGTCACGAAAGATTCAGGGTAACGAAAAAACCAGGTCTCGGGTACGATCACTGCTTCGATCAGCGCCTGCTGCTCTTGCGGCGACGAGATCAGCAAGTACCAATAGTCGTCACTGTCAGCGCAGTTGGCCGCCGTCGCGCGCTGACGTAAGGCGCGCTCGATGATCGCCTCGCCGACCGAGGTCACGTCCAGGCCGATACGGTCCTTGAGGAAGCTGAAAAAGCGCGAGTCATCGGCTTTCATGATGCGTCCTCAAGCAGGTCGAGGTCGATGGGTGGCACCGGGTACAGCAACTCGCGAACCGGCTCGCTCAACAACTCCTGAACGTGAATCCATTGCAGCAGGCCCTGTCCGTCCTCGCGAACCGGCCCCAGATAAGGCGACAGGCGATTGTCCAGCCCGTATGCCTTGAACTGCGCGACCGGGCAGCGCAGGGTTTCGGTCGCCTGTTCGAGGATCAGCCCGAGTAACTGCGCCGGGTGCGCATCATAATAGCGATAGTGCACCAGCACCATACGCGTGCTGGTGCGCAAGCGCGCGGGGTGACCGGAGTTAAGCGCGCTGATGTCAATGACCGGCACGATCTCGCCGCGATGGGCGAAGATTCCCGCCACCCAGTGCGGTGCCCGGGCAATCGCCTTGAGCTTCACACGCGGCAGGATTTCAGCGATCTCGGTCGCGTCCAGCGCATAGCGGTCTTCGCCGATACAGAACAGCAGAAAGAGTTTGCTTGCAGTCAGTGGCGTGCCATTGCGCCTCGGCGATTGTTCCGTCATGGGTGTGTCAGACCTTGAAACGCGACACGCCACCGCGCAGCCCGACCGCTACCTGACTCAACTCGTCAATGGCGAAGCTGGCTTGACGCAGTGAGTCGACGGTCTGGCTGCTGGCATCGGCCAGTTGCACCAGGGCCTGATTGATCTGCTCGGCGCCCGTGGCCTGGGCCTGCATCCCTTCATTGACCATCAGCACACGCGGTGCCAGGGCCTGAACCTGATGAATGATCTGCGACAACTGTTCGCCGACTTGAGTGACCTCGAACATGCCGCGGCGCACCTCTTCGGAGAACTTGTCCATGCCCATCACGCCTGCGGACACCGCTGACTGGATCTCACGCACCATCTGCTCGATGTCGTAGGTGGCGACAGCGGTCTGGTCGGCCAGACGGCGCACTTCGGTGGCGACCACGGCAAAACCGCGACCGTATTCACCTGCTTTCTCGGCCTCGATGGCCGCGTTCAACGACAGCAGATTGGTCTGGTCGGCCACCTTGACGATGGTGACGACCACCTGATTGATGTTACCGGCCTTCTCGTTGAGGATCGCCAGCTTGGCGTTGACCAGATTGGCCGCGCCCATCACCTGATGCATGGTGTCTTCCATGCGCGCCAGGCCCTGCTGGCCGGAACCGGCCAGCACCGAGGCCTGATCGGCCGCCGAGGTGACTTCGGTCATGGTGCGTACCAGGTCCCGCGAGGTGGCGGCAATTTCCCGCGAAGTTGCGCCAATCTCGGTGGTGGTCGCGGCGGTTTCGGTGGCCGTGGCCTGTTGCTGGCGGGAAGTCGCGGCGATTTCGGTAACTGACGTGGTGACCTGTACCGACGAACGCTGCGCCTGAGCGACCAGCGTGGTGAGGTCGGTCATCATGTCGTTGAAGCCGGTTTCGACCGCATTGAACTCGTCCTTGCGGGACAGGTTCAAGCGCGTGCTCAGGTCGCCGGTACGCATGATGTCGAGGATCCGCACGATCAGTTGCATCGGCGCCATTATCGAACGCATCAGCAGCAGACCGCAGGCCGCAGCCGCCAGCACGGCGACCAGCAGCGACAGGACCATGCTGATCTTGGCAGCCAGTACGGCGTTGACAATGTTGGCGGTGGCCTGGTCAGCCAGCTGTTTGTTGGCGACGATGAGCTCATTGAGCTGTTTGCGGCCGGCGAGCCAGATCGGGTTTACATCGCTATAGAACTCGGCGCGCGCGCCGGCGTAGTCGCCGCGATCATACTTGGCGTGAACCTCGGCGAGCATGCGCGAATAGTCTTCGCGGCGCTTTTCAAAGGCCGCGAAGCTGTCTCTGTCTTCATCAGTGAAGATAGACTTTTTGTAGCCGTCCATCTGTGTCTGCAGGTTTTCGTCAAAGCCCTGAAACTGGTCTTTTTCCTGCTTGGTCAGCGGACGCCCCTGCCCTTCGGCAATCAGCTCCAGCGTGCGAATGTAACTTTCACCCCATGCACTGCGCACCAGCGTGCTGTAGTAGACACCAGGCAACGCATCAAGACGGACATCTTCCTCGCTGGACTCGATGGACAACAGTCGTGAATACGACACAACCACCATCAGCAGCATGATTGCGATGATGACGGCAAAACTCGCCAGAATCCGTTGGCGCAAGGTCCAGTTCTTCACAGTCAGCCCTCAAGAGTTCAACGACGGCGTCGGGCCGTGTTCAAGAAGCGGACCGACGAACGGTCCAAGCGGCGGGAGTATAGCCCAGCCATTGGCAGGCAAGCGGTCCATACACAGATGAAACATCATGAGCCTGCCGATAACCGAGCCTCGCTGCCCTTTTGTCGGCCAGCGCCAACACTACTTGAGCGTACATACATAGTTAACACTTGCAGGCCGGATCACAAACGTAAGCTTTGTCGACTATTCATTCATGACAAGGCAGTCCAATGCTAGATCCATCCTTGGCGGGCAGTGCTCCGGCAAACTCGCACGTGCAACTTATAAAAGACCATTCGCCTGACTGGCTGCTTCAGGCAGAACCCGCCACTCATGCGGTCTTGCGCAAGGCGTCCGCTGCCGCGCCGCAATGGCTGGCCAGCGCACGCGAGTCCAGCCCCGACCAGGTCGCGGCATTGCAACGCCTGTACGCCGAACACCGCGACAACGAACAAAAGGTCCGCCCGGCGCTTGATCGCCTGTCCACGCTTGAAGACTTTGCCAGGCCCTTGCTGACGGCGGCCATCAAGGAGCGCTTCGGCCTGGACGTGGATGTTGACCAGACCTGGCTGTTCCATGCAGGCCGGGCAAAGGTCGACCAGTCGTTCATTTCGGCCTCAAAAGACCCGATGACTCAGGCCAACACCGCCTTGAGAGCTGCAACCCAGAGCCTGCTCAAGGCGGCGCTGCAGAATTTCGAGGCCTGGGAAACAGCAAGCGGCGCGATGGACTCGGACTCCAGCATCAAGGCCGCCGTGTTGTGCGCGTATGAAATCATCGGTATGCAGATGACCGGCAAGTCTGTAGCGATCCCCCCCACCGGGTTTGCAGCGCTGTGCCGTGAACTGGACCTGGGCGGCAAGTATCAGACGCACCTCGAATCCGCGTTCAGTACGCCTGCGACACCAGGAGAAACGGCCGACAGGATCCGCGACAACTTCATACAACTGGAGTCGTCATCTATCAGGCTTCAGTTACAAATAGCCACGTTGAAGGGGCTGATCAGCCAGCCGCTACATGACGCGGTACTGGACATTGTTGCGGGCAAGCGCAACGTTCAACTCGATAACCTGCCCGTGAAGTGCAGCGTGCTGCGTTTATGGGATGTCGAACTGAACGGCATTGTGGTGTTTGGCAAAGACCGCGAAGTGGCCACTCAGGTGGAAAAAATCGTCGTTTATATACCCGACGATCCCATTGCGCCGCTCAAAGAATATGACTCCGCTGAAGCATTCCTGAGTTCATTGCGCGACCGGATGTTCGTTGACGGCTATCTGAACTTCTTCCAGCGTTTCATTCCGGCGCGACACCAAAGTGCGTTGTATGGAAAATTGCTTGAACGCCTGCACCCCAAGGTCAAGAAAGGCGGTTTCTTCGAAGGCCAGTGGTTAGAACAGGAAGCAGACCGAAACGCCCGGCTGGACCTGAGAGAAACCCCACTCGGCGGCGTGTTGCTCGACAACCTGCACGATCGCAAGCGTGCTGCCCTGCGCGACGACGCATTGTTTCACGGCGTGCCCACTGCGGCAGAGGATCAAAAGACCTTCGACGAGCGCGTGCAGTATTTCAAGGACACTGCATTCAATGTGCTGAATATTGCAGCCTTCGTCGTCCCGGTGCTGGGCGAAATCATGCTGGCAGCGACAGCGGCGCAACTGATCCATGAAGTTTACGACGGCGCACAAAGCTGGGCGCACGGAGAGAGACAGCAAGCTTTCGCCTACCTGTTCGACGTGGTAGAGAACATTGCGCTGATGTCGGCGCTGGGTGCAGCCGCTAAGGGCGGTCCGGGTATTGCGGCCGTGCAGGTGCCTGAGTTCGTCAGCCGTCTCAAGCCGGTGGAGCTGCCGGACGGCGCGACGCGGCTGTGGAAACCGGACCTGTCACCGTTTGCCCATGACATCGTGCTGCCGAAGGGTTTGCAGCCCGACGAACTGGGCCTCTACAACTGGCAAGGCAAGCAGTGGTTGCCTGTCGAAGGGCAGACCTATTTGGTCAAACCGGCGGCAACCAGCGGCGATTATCTGATCGAGCACCCTACCCGGACCAACAGCTATCAGCCGACCTTGCGGCATAACGGCGCGGGAGCTTGGCTGCATGAACTTGATCGGCCACTGGAGATGGAGGGCCTGACCCTGTTTCGACGGCTGGGGTACTCCAGCGAAGCGTTTTCCGATGTCGCGGCGCGACGCATCCTGCGCGTCAGTGACACAACCGAATCAGTCATGCGCCGCGCACTCCATGAGCAACAACCCGCGCCTGCCCTGCTGGAAGACACTGCACGCCGGTTCAACCTGGATCAGCAAATCGATCGCGTCATCGAACAGATGGAAGCCGGTGACATCCACGCGGACGCCTCCCTCCAGCTGGATTTGCTGAGCCAGGAACCCGCCTGGCCCGGCAATCGTGCGCTGGCGCTGGTGGATGGCGACGGCAACACCCTCGGTACATTTCCCCCGGCACGCCAGGCTGCTCCCGATAACGTTCTGCGCATTCGTGCCGACCAGCCGGACGCGCTGCGCCAGGCGCTTGAAGGCTTAAGCAATAACGAGATCAGAGCCCTGCTCAATGAAGAGTTCGGCGCAGGCCAGCTCGGCATGTCGCCGAGGTTGACCACGCTGCGGACCCGCCTGGTTGCCAGCGCCCGAAGGAGCAGAGTCTGGCTGTTCGAATCCCGTTACCGCACACTGAAAATCGGCGATGTGGACGGCACTCCAACCCTCCAGAAAGCCTTTGGCGGGCTGCCTCCCATGGTTGCGCAAGAGCTTGCCAGCCACGCATCGCCTGCGGAACGGGTTCAGCTTGTAAAAGATCACCGCGTACCGTTGCGAATGGCCGAGGAAGCCACTGCTTATCTGCAAAAGACACGTTTGGCACGTGCCTACGAAGGGCTCTACCTGACGTCGGTTTCCAGTACCGACAGCGAGTGTCTTGCCCTTCACAGCCTTGAGGCCCTGCCGCAATGGCCAGCACAGGTCAGGCTGGAAGTCCGCAATCGTTATTTCAGTGGTGCACTGATCGACAGCATCGGGTCGCAGGACGCTCCGATTCGCAAAGTGCTGATCAGCGATGGCAGCCGCTATGAAGTCCGTGACGCTGACGATCAGTACCTGCATGGCCTGGACGACCTCTATGCGTCCGTACTCCACGCCTTGCCGGATGCCCAGCGCAGCCAGTTGGGTTTTCCACATGCAGGTCAGGGTCAGGGTCAGGGTCAGGACCTCAAGAGACTGGTTCAGGAAAATCCTTTGTCCCGTCAGAAACTCGCGCCCTTGTTGAACATGCAAGCAATCAAGCCAGGCTCCAGATCGCCCATGCGTCTGGCCGACGGCCGCCTGGGCTACCCGTTGAGCGGACGCGGCAGGGTCGACTGGCACATGACCGACGAAAGCCTGCTGGACAAGATCCGCACGCTGGAGCTGGAAGATGCCTTCCCGGAAGACATTCTCGACCGCCTGCGCCACACAGGCTGGGACAACAGGGCCATTGATGAACGGCTCAACACGCTGCTGGGCGAACAGCTGACTCTGCGTGCAAGCCTTATCGTCTGGACCGATGAAGTCACTACATTTCCACAGATGAGTCAGGCACATGTGGACAGTCGAGAGCGCATCAGTGAGGCCATCTGGAGCCACTGGCGCCTCAACAACCTGCCCGAGATCGGGCGCACGTTCGAGCCGCTGCGGTTGCAGTACGTGTCCCTGAAAGATTTCCCCCGACACTTGCCGGACTTCTTCTGTCGTCAGGTGCGCTACCTGTACCTGAGCAGAGTCACCGGCACAGCGTCTGACCTCGACCAGTTGCTGCGGCGCATGACTGAGGTGAGCTCGCTGGAAATGAGCGGCCATGTGATACCGCTGACCCAGTTGCCGGAAGCGCTGCTGGAACTTCGAGCACTGCGTTCGTTGTGCCTCAACGATCAGGGCTTGCTTCTCGAGCAACAGCATATCGATTTTCTCAGTCGTATTCCGACGCTTGAACGCCTGGAACTCGATGGCAATCGCGTAGGTGCCATTAACGACCTCACCGGCCTCAACCACACCGCCCTCAACTGGCTGTCGCTGAGCAATGCCGGACTGAGCGAATGGCCAACCTGGGTTGATGAAATGATTCCGTCGCCCCTGAAAGCGCTTCTGCTGGAGGGCAATCTGATCACTGACTTGCCGGAAAACATTCTGGCCAATCCCGTTAGCCAGCATTCGCACACGGAAATAAGCCTGCTGAACAACCCGCTTTCCGAAGCAACCATCCGCAGTGCGCAGATGTCGGAGCGTCACGGACGCGCATTCACCTTCGACATGGACCTGCCGCCCGAACTCAGCGGCATGGACTGGACAGAAAGCCGTGACACCGACGGGTCAATATCGGATTACATGTTTTCCGAAGACAGCCGCTCCTCCACCCCGGAGCCCGTTTCTGCCGAGCCTTGGCTGGAAGAAACCGACCAGAGAAGCGCCGAGCGACGCCAGATCTGGGAGCAATTGGAAGCAGGCGAGCATACACGCAACCTGCTGGACCTGATCGGTTCACTGCGTCAAAGCGCCGATTACCGCAACATGGCCAGTCGACCAGCATTACAGGAACGCGTCTGGGGAGTGCTTGCCACCGCGAATCAGGACCCTCAGTTACGCATGACCCTCAATGCCATTGCAGAGGAACCGCTCAGGCTGCTTCGCGACAACGATACCTGCCCGGACGGCATTTTTCTGGAGTTCAACCAGATGGAAGTGCTGGTCTTCACTCGCCAATCCTTGCAAAACGTCGTCCAGGAGCAGCGCGGCAACATGCTTTATCAACTGACTGTTCGGCTTTATCGGTTATCCGAACTGGACGCCGCTGCACGCGAACAGGCTGGCGACAGAGACGAGGCGGAAGTCCGTCTGGCTTATCGCATGCACTGGGCAAGCGCGCTTGACCTGCCGGTGCCACCGGGAAACATGCTGTTCGAGGTCCATGCGCGGATTCGACCAGGCGAACTCGACACGGCCCTGCTGCGCGTGCAAACCGGCGAACAAGGCGAGCCGTTCCTGCGTTACGCGGCGCAGCAGGATTTCTGGGTCAGTTATCTACGGGAAAATCATGCAGGCCGCTTCGATGCACTCGAACGCATCTATCGAATCGACCTGACCCGGCTGACCGACGAATTCGAGCAACGTGACATCAGCCTGGACAATCCGGAATACGAAAGTCGGATTCAGGAGTTCGAAGCCCGGTTCAAAGAGCAACAAGCCACCCTCATCCGTGAGCTGACCAGTACCGAAGGGCTGGAACACACCCTTGACCGAGATTTGTCTCGGTAACACGAGAGCATTCCAGGCTCTGGATAAGCCATCGTGCTCTGAATGCGCGGCGCCGGAGGCCTGCAGATCACTCGGCGTCTCTGACCTGCCCCTCCAGTTCGGCCTTGAGGCCCGGATCCAGTTTCAATTGGCGCGCCAGCTCGTCGAGGTAGGCGCGCTCCATAAAATGTTCGTCATCGACCATCATCACGCTGGCGATGTACATTTCCGCTGCCATTTCAGGCGTGGTCGCAGCGCGGGCCACTTCCGCTGGGTCCAGCGGTTTGTTCAGTTCGGCCTGCAGCCACTGCTGAAACGCCCGGTCGCTATTGAGCTTGCTGAACTCGCCCTCGATCAACGCACGCTCGCGCTCATCAACATGGCCGTCGGCTTTCGCCGCAGCAACCAGCGCGCGCAGAATGGCCTGGCTATGCTGCTCGGCTTCAGCCTCGGGCAAGCGGTCGATGGTCTGCGGTTCGCGCTGACCGGTCAGCCCCTGACTGGCCTGCCAGTTGTTGTACGCCTTGTAGGCCAGCACACCCAACGCTGCCAGGCCACCATACGTCAGCACTTTGCCGCCCATGCCACGCGAGCGTTTGCCGCGCAGCAGGCTCATGGCGCCTGCGGCCAGCGCACCACCTCCTGCGCCAGACAACAAGCCACCCAACCCGCCCGAAGAAGACCCTTTGCCTTTATTGCCGCCGAGCAAGCTGCCCAGACCATTGATCAATGAATCACTGCCCGAGGATTGCTTGCCGGATTTGCCGTTGGCTTTGTCCTGCAGCATGCTTTGGCCGGACTTGAGCAACTGATCGAGTAAACCACGCGTATTCACAGAGAGCCTCCTACAAGGTTAGTCAGATGAGTCATTGACCCGCAGGTTAAAGAGAAGTGGCCTGTCGCCAACTAACAGTATGCTTCCGGATGTTACAGACCCACGTAACGCCCGCTCATCTCCTTGTCCGTCATAGCGATAAAACGTGTGCAACCGGAGCCAGTAAAACAGGGTCAATAGAAGTGTTCACAGAGATACGAACAGAACTCACCCGCATAGATGGTTTGGCCAGGTACGCACAGTCATATGAATGCCTTGGCATCCAAAAGCAGCCCGTCAGGAGCTTGCCTCACGTGATATCCCCAATTGATTTTCCGGCAGGTGCAAGCAAGGCGGCCGGGATTATTCGATCAAAGGACTGGAGCCCGACGTCACTCGGGCCAATCCAACACTGGCCAGCAGCGCTGAAAAGCACCCTGAATCTGCTGCTCAACTCGCCGGAATCGATGTACCTGCTCTGGGGACCGGAGCTGTTGTTTTTCCATAACGACGCTTACACACCCATTCTTGGCCCGCGCCAACGTGGGGCCATCGGCTCGCCGGTTGCCGAGCTGTGGGCTGACGTCTGGGATCAGGTCGCACCGCTGGCCGCCGATGCGCTGGCCGATACGCCGTGTCGCTACGTGGACATGCCTCTGAGCATGGCGCGTTTTGGCGAAGTCGAGCAGACGTGGTGGTCATTTTCCTTCTCGCCGGTGATCGACGAGAACGGTGTTATCGCTGGGGTTTTCTGTATCACCAACGAGACCACTCAGCATGTTCTCGACCACCACGCGCTGCGCGACAGCGAACGCAAGCGTCTGGAGTTGATCGACAAGCTGGTCAGGCAGGAACGGCAACAGACTGCAAGGCTGAAACAACGCACGCTGGAGCTGAACACATTCTGGGAGATGTCGCCCGACCCGCTGGCAATACTCGATTTCAACGGCATATTCCTGCGCGTCAATCCAGCCTGGACGGCGATCCTCGGGCGTACGGAAGAGGAATTGGTGGGCAGCTCGATCATGACCCTGCTGCACCCGGACGACGTCGGCAATACCCGGAGCGCGCTGAAACACACGGTGAATCAGGTGCTCCCGCTGTTTGAGAACCGCTATCAACATGTGGACGGGACGTACCACTGGTTCGGCTGGACCGCTGCGCCCGGCAATGGAATCATCTTCGCGCTGGGCAAACACCTGACCCACGAGAAGCAACGGATCGAGGCCCTGCACATTGCCGAAGAAGCGCTGCGTCAGTCGCAGAAAATGGAAGCCGTCGGCCAGCTCACCGGCGGCCTGGCGCATGACTTCAACAATCTGCTAATGGGCGTGACCGGCAACATGGAGCTGCTGCTGTCGAGGATTCGCCAGGAACGCTTTACCGAACTGGACCGCTACATCAATGCAGCACTGGAGGGCTCCAAGCGCGCGGCATCACTCACCCATCGACTGCTGGCCTTTTCGCGCCGCCAGACCCTGGCCCCCAAAGCCACTGATGTCGATGTGCTGATCGCCGGCATGGATGAGCTGATCAGGCGCACCGTAGGCCCGGCCATCGACATGCAGGTCGTTGCGTCACGCGGCCTGTGGTCGACGCTGGTTGACCCGCATCAACTGGAAAACTCCCTGCTCAACCTGTGCCTCAATGCCAGGGATGCGATGCCTGATGGCGGCCGGTTGCTGATCCAGACTGCCAATCGCCATCTGAATGCATCTGCGGCGACTCAATACGAGCTGCCCCCCGGCCGGTACGTGGAGTTGTCTGTCACCGATACTGGCACCGGCATGGCGAAAGAGGTTATCGACCGCGCCTTCGACCCGTTTTTCACGACCAAGCCGACGGGCATGGGCACCGGCCTGGGGTTGTCGATGATCTACGGATTTGCGCGGCAATCCGGCGGTGGCGTGCGCATCGGCTCGACCCTCGGGGAAGGGTCACGCATATGCATCCTGCTGCCGATGCACGAAGGCGATGCAGAAACGGTCGCACTGGATGAGGGTCTGTTGACGATTGCGCCGCAAAGCGCGGGTGACGAGACCATTCTGGTCGTCGATGACGAACCGGCGGTACGCCTGCTGATCGCCGAACTGCTTGAAGACCTGGGTTATGCCGTGTTGCAGGCCGAACGTGGCGCTGACGCCCTGGTCGTCCTGCAATCGAAGGCGGCCATCGATCTGTTGATTACCGACGTCGGCCTGCCGGGCGGCATGAATGGTCGTCAGGTTGCCGATGCGGCCAGAGAGGTGCGACCCGACCTGAAAGTCCTGTTCGTGACCGGTTACGCTGAAAACGCTGCGTTAGCCCACGACACCCTGGAACCGGGTATGCACGTGCTGCCCAAACCGTTTGCCATCGCCGAACTGATCGGGCGTGTGACCGAGTTACTGGAAGGCGAGTAACAAAAAACCGAGCGCTTTGCGGCGCTCGGCTTACGGTCATCCCGGCAGCAGTCAGTTTGATGATCAGTCGCGCAAATCAGACTCATGAATCGGCTGATCGCGGTGGGTCGCGCGTTGGTACTGCGCAGGCCACGTCGCCAGGCGTCCGCCCAGGTCCTCATCGGCACGCAGCGGCCAGTAAGGGTCACGCAACAGTTCTCGCGCCAACAGAATGATATCGGCCTGGCCGGTACGCAGAATATGTTCTGCCTGGGCAGGATCAGTAATCATGCCCACCGTGCCCGTGGCAATGTCGGACTCCTTACGCACGCGCTCGGCAAACCGCGTCTGATAGCCCGGGCCTACCGGGATTTCCGCATTGGCCGACGTTCCGCCCGACGACACATCGATCAGGTCGGTGCCCAGCGCTTTCAAGCGACGCGCCAGCTCAACGGTTTCATCGGCGTTCCAGCCGTCTTCCACCCAATCGGTGGCAGACACACGGACGAACAAGGGCAGCTCTTCAGGCCACACCGCGCGCACCGCTTCGGTCACTTGCAGGGTCAGGCGAATCCGGTTCTCGAATGAGCCGCCGTACTGGTCGGTGCGCTGGTTGCTCAAGGGCGACAGGAACTGGTGCAGCAGATAGCCGTGCGCGGCGTGAATTTCCACCACTTTGAAGCCTGCGGTCAGGGCGCGGCGTGCGGAATCGACGAATGCCTGGATCAGTTCCTTGATCTGCATTTCGCTGAGTTGCACAGGTGCGGTGTGCTGCGGATCGAAGGCAATAGCCGATGGCCCGACCGACGTCCAACCACCTTCATTCAGTGGCACGCTGCCATGTTTGCCCAGCCACGGACGCCAGGTGCTGGCCTTGCGCCCGGCATGAGCCAGTTGAATGCCTGCAACCGCGCCCTGGGCATTGATGAAGCGCGTGATGCGTTGCAGCGGCTCGATCTGTTCATCGTTCCACAGGCCGAGGTCTTCGGGCGTGATCCGACCGTCCGGCGTCACGGCCATCGCTTCGCTGATGACCAGCCCGGCACCGCCCACTGCGCGACTTCCCAGGTGGACCAGATGCCAGTCATTGGCCAGGCCGTCGACACTGGAATATTGGCACATCGGTGAAACGGCAATGCGGTTGCGCAGGGTCAGTTGGCGCAGCGTGTAGGGTTCTAACAGCAGGCTCATGGCAACCTCTCGTAATGAAAATTCAGGTGTCCAGACTCTGTTCACGCTCTGAACAGGTTTTAACAGCCAGTCTGTTGTCGACAACCCGATAACGAGAGGGGTTCCTGCTGATTGTCAGCGTGGCGCGATGTGCACCACCATCAATTGCACGGTTTCATTGCCGCGAAACTCGTTGAGGTCAAGTTTATAAGCCAGCTCGACCCAGCGAATAGTGGGATTGGGCCAGATTTCGCGGTCGACGCTGAACGCAATACCGTCCAGCTTGACGCTGCCACATTCGGTCTTGAGCACCATCTTCAAATGTCGTTCGCCCACGACGCGTTGCTCGACCAGCTGAAATACACCATGAAACAGCGGCTCCGGAAAATGCTGCCCCCAAGGGCCGGCATTGCGCAGGGCGCGGGCCAGCTCCAGGTGAAACTCTTCGACAGCCAGCGAACCGTCAGACAGCAGGCGCCCGGTCAGGTCCTGTTCGTCCAGTTGGCGGCGCACCTCCAGGTCGAACGCCTCGGCAAACGCCGGAAAGTTCTCTTCGGGTAGCGAGAGGCCCGCCGCCATGGCGTGCCCGCCAAACTTGCTGATCAGGTGAGGCTGACCCGCGGCCACGGCGTCCAGCGCGTCACGGATGTGAAAACCCGGCACCGAGCGCGCCGAGCCCTTGAGCACGCCCTCCCCGGCCCTGGCAAACGCGATGGTGGGCCGGTGGTAACGCTCCTTGAGCCGCGAGGCGAGAATACCGATGACGCCCTGATGCCACTCTGCATCGAACAGGCACAGCCCGAACGGCATGGACTCCAGCGGCAGGTCCTTGAGCTGCGCAAGTGCTTCGCGCTGCATGCCCTGCTCGATGGACTTGCGGTCCTGATTCAGTTCTTCCAGTTGCACGGCCATTTCCCGAGCCTGTGTCGGGTCGTCGCAGAGCAGGCATTCGATGCCCAGGCTCATGTCATCCAGACGCCCCGCCGCGTTCAGGCGCGGGCCCAGAATGAACCCCAGGTCCGTTGAGGTGATGCGCGAGGGCTCACGCCGTGCGACTTCCAGAATCGCGCGCAGCCCAGGGCGGGCGCGGCCCGCACGGATACGCATCAGCCCCTGGTGCACCAGAATGCGGTTGTTGGCGTCCAGCGGCACGACGTCGGCGACGCTGCCCAGCGCCACCAGATCGAGCAGTTCGCCCAGATTGGGCTGGGCACGCTGATCGAACCAGCCGGTGTCGCGCAAGCGTGCTCGCAGGGCCATCAACACATAAAAGATCACCCCCACGCCCGCCAGCGATTTACTGGGAAAGGTACACCCTGGCTGATTGGGGTTGACGATGGCGTCCGCCGCCGGAAGCTCGTGACCGGGTAAATGGTGGTCGGTGACCAGCACCTGCAAGCCTGCCGCCTTGGCCGCCGCCACGCCCTCGACACTTGAGATGCCGTTATCCACGGTGATCAGCAGCTGCGGCTCGCGCTGCAGCGCTACTTCGACGATTTCCGGGGTCAGACCGTAGCCGTATTCAAAGCGGTTGGGCACCAGATAATCGACATGCGCGGCACCCAGCAAGCGCAGGCCCAGAACACCGACGGTACTGGCGGTCGCGCCGTCGGCATCGAAGTCGCCGACGATCAGCATGCGCTGACCTTCACGCAGGGCGGTCACCAGCAGGTCTACCGCTGCATCGATACCCTTGAGCTGCTGATAGGGGATCAGTCGCGCCAGGCTTTTGTCCAGCTCGGCCTCACAGGCCACACCTCTGGCCGCGTACAGACGTGTGAGCAAGGGCGGCAGGTCGCCAAGAAACGGCAAGGTGTCGGGCAACGGACGAGGTTCAATGCGCATGCGGGTCAGCTGATTCTCTTGAGGGTGTCGATTAACGTTTTGTCGGCAGGCAGGCGGTCAGCGCGGGCCTTTATCAGCCGCGCTCGCCTGTCAGCCATTGCAGCTGCACTTCATGCTGACCACGGTCGTCAGTCACGAACACCGTGCCTTCGCTGATCATCACATCCCATTTGATGACCCGCGGCATGTCTTTGGCGAGCACTTCCAGCACATCCTGCGGCACTGCCGCGATGTTGACGTTTTTCAGGTTCTTGATCGCCGGGATAACCTTGCCCTCCCAGACGCGCAGGCTGCCGTAGGCAAGCAGGCTGGTGCGCTCGGTGCGCCGCGAACACCAGGTCAGGCGATCGGCATCCGGCTGCCCGACTTCGATCCAGTGCAGGACGCGATCATCCAGGCTTTTTTCCCACAGTGCGGGCTCGTCTACATCAGACAGACCGCGACCGAACGCCAGTTGTTCGTTGTACCAGAAGGCGTAGGCCAGCAAACGCACGGTCATGCGCTCTTCGGTTTCCGAAGGATGCCGGGCAATGGTCTGCTTGACGCTCTCATAAACCCCACGATCAAGGTCGGTGAGGTTGAGTTCGAATTTGTAGGTCGTGGACGGCTGGGCCATGAACGGGCTTCTAGAGTCTGGAGGGAAGACGGCCAGTCTAACCGATGCCGGGCCTGTGAACGAACTTGCTCACGCAGACGCCGTGATTGCACTGATGTGCGGGGAACAGAAAAATCGATAGTCTGAAACAAAATCCTGATACAAATTAGCCCATGCAGGCATCTGCAGCGAGCAACCGGACTCCCGGCAAGGGGTTGACGGGGTATTTGAATGTGACGCCACTGGCGCAGCGCCACTCAAAGACCTGCCTCCCCACTTCAGATTGTTGACCCCTTTTCGAGGATGACACCCGCGAATGCCCCCTCCTGCCTCGCACTGCACAACGGCTCGATTGATGCTCGCCCTGTCGCTGGTGGCCCTGTCGTGTGCCAGCCAGGCAAAGGAGACGCTGACCTGGCTGATGCGCGACATACCACCTTCGACAATTTTCTCCGGGGCGATGCGCGGGCAAGGTGCCATCGATCAGCTCATGCCTCTGCTGACCGCACGAATGCCCGAATACGATCATGTGTTGATGCGGGTCAATCGGGCCAGAAGCCTGCAAATGCTCAACGACGCCTCGTCACTGAACTGCGACCCCACGATGTTATGGACCGCCGAAAGGGCCAAAACCCTGCTTTTCTCGATCCCTATCGTGGCCATAATCAGCAGTGGCCTGATTGTACGCAAAGAAGAAATGTCGACGTTCGAGCCCTATATGGCGGATGGCAAAATCGACTTTGCGGCGCTGATGGCCAGCAATGCCATCACATTGGGCGTGGTTGCCGAACGCAGTTATGGGGAGCTGATCGACCACACGCTGCAAGGCGTCAACGAAAACGATCTGATCGAGCACTACGGTAACGATGCCACTGGCAGCCTTCTACAAATGGAGCGCCTGGGCCGTTTGCAGGCCTTTATCAGTTTCTGGCCGGAAGCGCGCTACCAGGCTATGCAGCAAGGCATATCACCGGATGAGTTGAGTTTTTTACCGGTTCAGGGCAATCCGGCCTATCAATTCATCTACATCAGCTGCAGCCATACGCCCGAAGGCGAGCAGGCCATCGCAAAGATCAATCAGCAAATGCGCGAGCTGCGTGAAAGCAACCTGATGGACTTTTATGCTCAATGGCTGGACCCCTCCCAGCGGGCGAGCTATCTGGAAGACGTCAAGGCGCTGTTCCAGCAGCACTGATCTGGCAAAAAGAAACCCCGAACAGAGGGGCGGCTGTCCGGGGTCAACATGACCATGACGGTAATTTCGTCAGCCCCTGATCAGCGGAGCACACTTGATCAAGCCTGACGTAATCAATATGAGTACAACTGTCTCCCCTGGTTCAAATACCGTTGACGGCGGTTAAGCAACTGTTAAGCAAAAGACGGAACACCGACGAACGGGCGACTGATCGCAGCATTACGCATTGCAGCGATGACACACGGCTCGATCCGCCCTTCTGCGACCATCAGGTCCCGGCGCAGACCGTCTACCACGTCGGTCAGCTGACGTTTGTCGCTCAGTTGATCAGCGCCAAATTCACGCTCGATCACACGGGCACCCGCTTTATCTTTCAGAGTCACCAAACGTTCGCCCCGAGAACCCGCCGGACCAATACTGGCCTGATAGGGCGCCAGCGCTTCGCTTAGCAGTAAGCTGATATTTTCCATCCGGATCACCACTCAACAGTTTGAATGCAAAGGTGCTAATTAATGACCGTTGGCGATAAGAGAAAGTTCTGTTTATCGTCTGATCGCAGCACCCGTGTGTTATTTCGAGCATGCCTGCTGAATGTGACAAGGAAAAAACCTGAGGCCGGCGACCAGAAAAAGCGGGGTTGTAGGAAAAACCGACATAAATTAGCCACGCGTCCTACAAGATGCCTATGATCATGATCGCTGTGTTAAACGCTCTCATCGTCTGCAATACCCGACAGCCCTTTCTGATGGAGCCCGGTCTTGAGCGATTCCACTGATCGACCGTTGCGCGTCATCGTGGCTGACGACCACCCTATTTTCCTGATTGGCCTGCGCGTGGTACTGGAACAGGACGACCTGGCGCACGTGGTTGCCGAAGCCGGCAATCCGGACGCACTGCTGCAGGCACTCGCAAGCCACACATGCGATGTGCTGGTGACTGACTTCATGATGCCCGTCGAGCGTCAGAATGACGGCCTGCGCCTGCTGCAGCGTGTGCGTCGGGATTTTCCGGTACTGCCGGTGATTGTCGTGACGACGTTGAGCAATGCTGGTCTTTTTCAGTCCATGTTCGACCTCGGCGTGCGTGGCCTGTTGAGCAAAGCCAGCCTGGCCGGAGAACTGCCTGCTGCGGTCAGGGGCGCGTTGCGCGGGGAAGTTTTTGTCGCCGATTCCGTGCGCCGGGTTTTGCGAGAGGCACAGCAATACGGGCCTGATGCGCTGCTGGCGGCCGAACGCTTGTCCCCAAGAGAGCTGGAAGTGTTACGCCTGCTCTCGGCAGGCCATACGGTTGGCCAGATCGCGGCGCAACTCAATCGCAGCAAACAGACTGTCAGCGCGCAGAAAGTCGGTGCCATGCGCAAGCTCGGCCTGGCCAACGACGCCGCACTGTTTATCTATTTGCAGGAAAGCGGCATGTCCTGAGCCCCGGCGCCCGTCAATCCATCTTGCAGACGGGAATCATCACGCTCGGCGACCCAGCGCAGGAAGTCTGAAGCGGCCATTGGACGGGCAATGAAATACCCCTGAACCGCAGGATTGCCCAGCGCCAGCAAACTGTGGAAGTCGTCAATCGTCTCGACGCCTTCCACCACCACTGACATGGACAGCCGCTGCGCCATGAGCATGGCCCCGGCCACCACCGCAGATTTGCGCACATCGTCAGCCATGCCGCGCACGAACTCGGTGGGTATTTTCAGTTCGCTGAACGGCAACTGCAAAAGCCGTTCGATGTTCGAAGCGCCCATACCGAAGTCGTCGATGGACAATTTGCAGCCCAGCATGCACAACCTCAACAGCGCTTCGAGTTGCCAGGTTTCAGGTCGGGCGGCATCCTGCTCGAGAATTTCCAGCGTCAGGGCACTTGCCGGTACGTCATGACGGTCCAGCGCCTGCATGATCTGCTCGGCGAAATCCGCGCATTGCAGCACCTGAGGATCAATGTTGACGGCGACTGGCAGCGCCGTTCCCTGTGTTTGCATGACGTACGCAGACAAGCGCAGTGCCTGATCCAGCACACGCCAGGTCAACGCGACGGTCAGGCCTTCGGCTTCTATGGTCGCCATGAAACGCCCAGGTGCCAGCAGGCCATGCACGGGGTGCTGCCAGCGAACCAGAGCCTCGACGCCGAGTACCTCGCCTTGCAGGCTAACCTTGGGTTGAAAATAGGCAATCCACTGCTCGGCGACAGAGGGGGCGCCCGCTGCGTCCTGAGGGCCGCTGCCTGTCACGGCAAACAACTCCCGTGCAGACAGCGCGCCCGGAGCGTGCGTTGCCGGCGTCGGCGACGCAAGCTCGGCACGACTCGGCCCGTAGGCCTTGAGCAGTTCGCACAGGGCGGTGGCCGAAGCGGGCTTCTGCAGATAACCCAGCACGGTCAGCCCTTGATTGAGCGCCAGTTGCGCGACGCCCTCCAGCACACACGCAGCGGAAGCACTGAGGATGATCAGCGCCCTCGCCTGCCCGCTTTCAGCCAAAAAGCGAATCAGCTCCAGACCGTCAGGCCCGTCCATCTGCAGGTCGCAGATAGCGATATCGACAGGACCGCGGCTGTGCAAGGACTGCTTCGCAGCCTCGACGTTGTCAGCAGCCAGCACATCGAATACCTGATTGGCGTTGAGCATCTGGTGCAGCGCCATCAACTGGAACGGGTGATCTTCGAGAATCAGAACCTTGAGTGAGTGCACAGTCGCGCCTACGGAATCGGAGCCATCGGGACAGCAATACATTTACTTTAGTCCCTTGTGCAGACATGCCCCATAAGACGTGTCTTAAAAAGCGTTGGCGATCACGATACTTTTCTGCAGGACTCAATCGCGAGGGCGCGCAGTTTCAGGCACTGCCACCAATTGCATTTCGATATCAGCGCGCAATCCGGTCATCGCGTTCTCCAGCGCCAGCCAGCGCTCCTGCACATCGCTCATGCGCTGCTGCCGAACACTGTCGTCCAGCGCCGCGCACGCTCTGGCCAGAGGCACCGCATCAATCAGACTGGCCGCACCCTTGAGCCGATGCAGGCTGGCGCTCATGGTCTTCCAGTCATTTGCCGTCACGGCGGGCTCCAGCAAGGCATGCTCATGACGCAGGTTCTTCCACAGTTCGCTCAACAAGCGCTGCATCTGCTCCGGATTGGCGCGCGTCATGTTTTGCAGCGTGCGTATGTCGAAGGTTGGCTCACGCACCCTATCCGCCAGCTCCCGGGCCAGACGTGCCAGTGAAAGCGGTTTGATCAGCAGCCCGTCCATGCCGGCCTGCTCACATCGCGCAGCCTCGTCAGTCATCGCATTGGCGGTACAGCCAATCACCGGACAGCGCTGGCGTTGCTCCGTCTCTTCTATCTGGCGAATGGCTTCGGTCAATGCATACCCGCTGATGCCTGGCATGTTGCAATCGGTGATGAGCGCATCGAAGTGCTCGTTGCGCCAGATCGACAGCGCCGCCTCACCGCCTTCGACAGGCACCACCCGATGCCCCAGGAACTCGAGCTGCCGGGTCAACACCAGTCGATTGGCCGACATGTCATCGACCACCAGCAGGTGCAGACTGCGCGTATCCGGGGTGGCAGCCAGCGTTGTATCCAGGTCCTCGGCAGGCGGCGAAAGCGGTTTTGTCACCCTGGCCAGCGGCACGTCGATGGTGACCCGCGTACCCGTGCCGGGTTCGCTTTGCAGGCTGATATCGCCCTTCATCAGCTCCACCAGTTGCCGGGTGATGCTCAGCCCCAGGCCACTGCCTCCGTAGTGTGCAGCCGTGTCGGCGGCGGCCTGTGTGAACGGCTGAAATATCTGCTGCTGACGCGCCGGCTCAATGCCCACGCCGCTGTCCATGATGCCGATGCGTACCCGTGAAGAGTCTGGCGAGTCATCTGATACCTCAACCTTCACGACCACCGCCCCTTGCCGGGTGAATTTCAAGGCATTGCCCAACACGTTGTGCACGACCTGACGCAACCTCAGCGGGTCGAGCCAGTAGTCACCACGCGCCTGTTCAGCAAATTCCAGTCGCAACTCCAGGCCTTTGTCCCGGGCCTGAGCTGAAAAAAGCGCGAGAACGCCCTCGAAAAAAGTCTGCAGAGGCGTGACGACCAATGATAACTGCATGCCACCGGCTTCGATTCTGGCAAGGTCCAGGCTTTCGCCAATCAGCGCCACCAGCTCCGTGGCGGAACGATGAGCCACCTGCAGGCCTTGCGACGGTGCCTCGCCCCGACGCAAGGCGTGCTCGCATTCCAGCTCCAGCAAACCGATGATCGCCCCCATCGGTGTGCGGATTTCGTGGCTCATGCTGGCCAGAAAGACGCTTTTGGTCTCGTTGGTCTGAGCCGCCAGGCGTACCGCTTCCTCGAGCTGCTGTTCCAGCAGCTTACGCTCGGTGATGTCGATCCAGCCCCCTAGGGTCTGTTCCCGTTTCACATTGGTAGCCACAGAAAAGCGCAGGCCATTGCTATGACGCTTTCATAGTTTCTCTTGAGTTT
>NZ_ATDK01000051.1 GCF_000444135.1 Pseudomonas avellanae BPIC 631 | reverse complement strand
GAAAAAATCAGCCACCAACTAACGGAAAATTCAAATCTTATCAATAGCTTAGCTTGCAGGTTATGGGTAGCTTATTTCGAAAACAGTACACTAGCGGGGAAAAAACCTCCGAACAATTGGGCTGCAGAACCTAATCCCATCATTAATACGGAAGACCACTTTACACGAAGTCCATATTCTTCCTCTGACGTTTTTGCTGCGTAAAAATCATCTGCAACATCAAATAGTTCAAGCATAACCGCCGCTAGCCCAAACCCACCCATCGCCACCATCGAGCCCCTGAACCCGCGTATAGCATCACCCCAAACTGCGTTACCCCGTGCTTTCCAATAAGCTGCCGACTTATCAAGAATGCCCACGTCATGCCCGCCAATAACCAGTGGCTTGGCCGTGCTGATAATCGCCCACGGCGCTTCGACAAATACCGCCATCAACAGGTTGAAGCTGTACCCCAATCCATACGTCACCTTGCCGATGTCCTTGGTACTGAAGTCTCCGTCCCGGGTGAGGTCCCGATAAAGGAAGGCAGTATTGATCAGGTTAAGCATGACCACCCCCCAGGTGATCGAGCCCGCCGTGCCGCCAAGTCGGTCGGTCCAGCCTTTGGCGCGGGCGAGCCAGTCTTTGGCGAGGGTTTTGCCAGACTGGAAGTACTGGCGAATCTCGTCCTGCAGTAGCCTGGCGTATTCGTTGTTTTGAAAATCGAGCAGGGCGGGGATGCTCAGTTCGTGGACGCGCAGTTTGTGTTTATGGGCCTGCAAGTTGCGAGCTGTGCTTTGGCGCGTGTTGTAGGCGTTCGGATATTGCCAACTGCGCACCAGCTCGCTGATCTGCTTGTTGAGAACCCGCCATTCACGTACCCACTGTTTGAGCTTGGTCACTGTCTGCTCATTGATCGCGACGCGTGCTGTCGAGTCGAGCAAAATCTGGCCGATCAGCAGGGTGCGAAGCAATGCAACGATGTTCTGCCGTTTGCCAAGGGCCATGCGGCTGTCGATGGGCACCCATGCCAGTAATACACTTTCAAACGTGGCTTTGCCTGCACCGCTGGCCAGTTCGCCGAGGGCTTTGAAGGTGTTTTGAACAGGCTGTTTGAGCGCCTTCATCCACGGCTTGTCGGCAAAACCCTGATGGTTGAGCACGCCATTGAGTTCACCGATGCGCGTGGCCAGATTGGTGACGTCGCCAAGGCCGTTCAACAGCGCGTCGGCCTCTTGGTGCAACGCCTGTTTGAGCGCGGCTGAGAAGCCGTAACGCAAGGTGCCGAACAGCGTGCTGGCGTTGGCTTCCTGCTCGGCCAGCCAGTTGGTGGCTGCGCTGTCTTGGGCGTAAATGATCTGCAGGTTGAGCATGATCGTTTGCAGGTACAGCAGTTGTGCTGGGCGGGTGGTATCGATAAACAGCTTGAGCGGGTCTGTACCGATATGTGTTGCCCAGAGCTGAAAATCGCTTTGCGTGTCACGCACCTGTTGTAGCAGTGCATCTCCGGTCGGCAGATGCTGTTGAAGATACTGGCGTGCGCTGCCCAGATCGACTTCGCGTCGCCATTTGTGGCGATCTTTCCAGGCCTGCGCGGCCTGTTCGGTAGGGGCGCTGCCGTAACGTGTTTCGATCGATTTGCGCATGTCCAGGCTCTTGAACATGTCCGGCAGCAGCAGAAAATCTCCAGGAACGTTGCTACTGCTGATCTGTGCCTCTTCAAGAATGCATTGCTCGAAGTACGCTTCGACCTCGCTCAGGTACTGATGCGTGCGCAGCGCATCACCGCGCACCGACGCCGGCAGCTTCTCCGGTTCGCTCTCTGCACCGCACAGCGTGGCGACGGTCTGGGCAATCTGGATCTTGTGTTCGTGCACGCTTTGCCATTCCCGAAAGGCCGCTTGATCGGCCGCCAGCTGCATGCCCAAGTCGTTGAAAACGGCGAGCGGGTAATCGAGGGCAATGACCAGAGAACTGTCCTGATCGTAGACGCTGCCCTGCCAGAAGACATCCGCACCCAGCGGTGCCCATAACGGATCGGGTTCTGCCCCCTCTGATGGCGGGCAAGCAGTTGGAATCGACGAGTCGGCAAAACGGCCATCATCAACCACACGGTCGTTGTCGATATCCGCCACGGCCTCGGCGATGCGATCCAGCGGCAGGGTATCCGGCTCGGCCATGGTGAGGCAGTAGCTGGCCAGGTCCAGCGCCTTCATCCACAACGTGCGGCTTGGGGCGTGGGAGCGCATGTGCTCGCACATTCGCCATGTCCACTGCATTGGCGAAAAGGCGATGTGCAGGCGGTTGTCGCGTGGATACAGCAGAAAGGGTTGTCCCTCACCGGCACCGTTTCGCTGGTCATTACCGATGTGCGCGTCTGTCCAGACGATGCGGCTCAGATGGCCGTCGCTGGCTGAGGCTGCGTATTCATGCAGCGTGCCGGCCGTTTCGTCGAACACGTAAACGTAGCCATCGTACAGTTGGCGCAGTGTGTAACTGCGTGTTTTCAACTTCGGCAGGCGGGCCCAATGGCCGTCTTTGGGCAGTGGCTTCAGTTGCCTGGGGTCAGCGTCATAGCGCGAGCGATCCAGCGCATAGCGCACCGGAACAATGGCGATATTCGGCCCACGGAAAGGGCACAGGCTGGTAGCGGTTGCCGGGGTTTTGGGGAACAGTGCAGCACGTCGTTGTTGATGGGTGCCGTTTTTATCGGTCATGCGTGACATTCTCTGCGCAGCAACGGGCAATTCACCCGCCGTATAGGCAGAACACCGTTCCAAAAAGTATGCCGAAATAAATTTTATCTATTTAAAACAAGTAGATAGAGTTAGGCGATGAAGGCCAGGCTCAATTACCAGGCAAAAAGCACTCAATACTGAGCAACCTTTTGCGCACATATGCGCAAGCTCGTTTAGGTGCTGCAGGGCGTGAAATAAAAGCCGCACCTGATTTCGGCCTGCTCTCTGTGCGCAAAGGTTTGCACACGGAGAGCGCCCCGAAGTGCATGACAGAAAAAGCCAGGCACCAGGCCTGGCTCGGGGCAGGAGATGAGCGTGTTCAGGCAGCGGCTGCGACCTTCACCGCGCTATGACGGCTGACCCGCAAAGCCACCAGGCTACCGACGATGGTCAGCGCGGCCAGCGAGTACAGCGCCAGGGTGGTCGAACCGGTCTGGTCCTTGATCCAGCCCACCAGATAGGGGCTGAGGAAGCCTGCCATCTGGCCGATTGAATTGATCAACGCCAGCCCGCCCGCTGCAACGCTTGCGCTCAGCAGTGCGGTGGGCAAGGGCCAGAACATGGGCAGGCTGGTCAGCGCACCCATGGTCGCGATGGTCAGGCCGAGGATGGCGATGAGGGGCACCGTCGCAAAGTTGGCGGCGATGATCAGGCCGGTCGCGCCCATCAGCATCGGTACTACCAAATGCCAGCGGCGCTCATTGCGCAGGTCTGCAGAGCGACCGACCAGCAGCATGAACACGCCTGCCATCAGGTACGGTACGGCGCTGATCCAGCCGATCACCAGCGCGTCGCTGAAACCCAGGTTCTTGATGATCGACGGCAGCCAGAAGTTGATCGCATACACACCGCTCTGAATGCAGAAGTAGATAAAGCCCAGAATCCAGATGAACGGCATGGTCAGCACCGAAGCCACCGAGCTTTTGCCTTGCACCGGTCGATTCAATTCATCGTGGGTGATATCGGTCTTGACCCGCTGGCGCTGTTCAGGCGTGAGCCAGCGTGCGTCTTCAACCTTGTCACACAACAGAAAGAACGCCAGCACGCCAAGCGCCACGGTAGGCAGGCCCTGAATCAGAAACATCCATTGCCAGCCCGCCATGCCGCCCTGACCGGCGGCAAAGTGGTTGAGGATCCAGCCGGAAAACGGCCCGCCGAGCAGCCCGGAGACCGGGATGGCCGACATGAACAGTGCCATGATCCGGCCGCGACGCTGGTTCGGGTACCAGCGCGAGAGGTACAGCACGATACCGGGGAAGAAACCGGCCTCGGCCATGCCGGTCAGAAAGCGCAGCACGTAGAACTCGACCGGTGTGGTGACGAACAGCAGGCAGGTGGAAAAGATGCCCCAGGTGATCATCATCAGGCCGATCCAGCGGCGTGGTCCGAAGCGGTTCAGCGCCAGATTGCTGGGCAGGCCGCACAACACGTAGCCAATGAAAAAGATACCGGCACCCAGGCCATAGACCGTCTCGCTGAAGCTCAGGGCGTCAAGCATTTGCAGCTTGGCGAAGCCGACGTTCACGCGGTCCAGGTAGTTGAACAGGTAGCAGATGAAGATAAACGGGATAAGGCGCAGGGTGATGCGACGATAGACATGATTGCCGTCAGCGTCGCCCACCTCGTGGGTCGAAGTAAGGGTCATGGCGTGTGTTCCTCTGTGCTTGTTGTTTTTAGGGGACTTGCCGGATGCACGCCTGATCATAGGGGGCGGGTCGCGAAAACGCTTTGGGGTTTTGCACGGCTACGCGGGGTGTGTGTTGTGTGATTGCACAACGCATGGCTCTGCGCTGGCATGTATTGCGTGGCTCGGCGTCCTCGTTGCGACGCTGCTCAAGATCGGACGCAGAGCGTCCAGAACTGCATTCCCACGCTGGAGCGTGCGGAGCGATAATCTCACTACCGCTATCGTGCGACGCTGCTCAAGATCGGACGCAGAGCGTCCAGAACTGCATTCCCACGCTGGAGCGTGCGGAACGATAATCTCACTACCGCTATCGTGCGACGCGGCTCAAGACCGGACGCAGAGCGTCCAGCACTACGATCCTACACTGGAGCGTGCGGAGCGATAATCTCACTACCGCTATCGTGCGACGCTCCGCGTCGGCATGCCTGTCCGGACGCTCCGCGTCCTCATACGCAATAAGTGAAATACATTACTCAATCGCCTCATATGGCAAACCCACATAATTCTCTGCAATGGTCCTGCGCCCGGCCTCTGAACCGACGTAGTAGTCCAGTTCGGTCTGCTGGATGCGCTGGCTGAACGCGTCGGTGTCCGGGAAGTTGTGCAGCACCGAGGTCATCCACCAGGAGAAACGCTCGGCTTTCCACACTCGGCGCAGGCAGATGTGCGAGTACTTTTCCAGCAGGTCGGTGCGGCCTTCGCGGTAGACCTTGAGCAGGATCCGGTACAGCGTACTCACATCACTGGCCGCCAGGTTCAGGCCCTTGGCGCCGGTCGGCGGGACGATGTGGGCGGCGTCGCCGAGCAGGAACAGGCGGCCGTACTGCATGGGTTCCACCACGAAACTGCGCAATGGCGCGATGCTTTTCTCGATGGACGGGCCGGTCACCAGGCGGTCTGCCAGGTGCGTGGGCAAACGGGATTTCAGTTCGGTCCAGAAACGCTCGTCCGACCAGTCTTCGACCTTCTCGTCGGCGCTGACCTGCACGTAATAACGCGTGCGAATGGCCGAGCGCATGCTGCACAGGGCAAAGCCGCGCGGGTGGTTGGCGTAGACCAGTTCTTCGTTGACCGGCGGTGTGTCGGCCAACACGCCGAGCCAGCCAAACGGGTAGACGCGCTCGAAGATTTTCAGCGCTTCGGCCGGGATCGATTGCCGCGACACGCCATGAAAACCGTCGCAGCCCGCAATGTAGTCGCAGTCCAGGCGTACGGTTTCGCCGTCTTTGACGAACGTCAGGTAGGGACTGTCGGTTTTTGGCTCGTGGATCTTCACGTCAGACGCGTCATAGACCGTCATCGCGCCGGTCGCCGCGCGGGCAGCCATCAGGTCGCGGGTGACTTCGGTCTGGCCGTAGACCATCACGGTCTTGCCATCGGCCAGGCTTTTCAGGTCGATGCGTTCGCAGCGGCCGTCGAAGGCCAACTCGAAACCATCATGAATCAGGCCCTCGGCGTCCATGCGTTCACTGACGCCTGCCTCGCGCAGCAGATCGACCATGCCTTGCTCAAGCACGCCTGCGCGGATGCGCGAAAGGATGTAGTCGGGGTTCTTGCGCTCGACGATCACGTTGTCGATGCCGGCGCGCTGCAACAGTTGGCCCAGTAACAACCCGGAAGGGCCTGAACCGATAATCGCGACTTGAGTTTTCATGACGGTTGCCCTCTCTGGTGCTCCCTGCCAACCATGATCGGCGGAATGCGTTTATTTTTGTCTCCTGTATTTTTAATGGATGCTGTCGAGATAAGAAGGCAATAATCAGCGCATTATGTGGACTTTTCGAGGGTTCAGGAGGCGTGCTGCATGTCCAGACCTGCCATTACCGCGATACCGGTATTCAAGCTCTATGGCGAAACCACGGCCTGGCCGACGCCCGACCTGATCCACTGCGAGTCGATCCCCGAGCGCAGCAAGATGCACGAATGGGAGATCAAGCCGCATCGGCATGGTGACCTGGTGCAGTTGCTGTATGTGCAATCGGGCAAGGCGATGCTCAAGGTCGAGGACCGGGTCAGCGAGGTCGAGACACCTTCGCTGCAGGTGGTCCCTGCGTTGAGCGTGCACACCTTCAGGTTTGCCGAAGATATTCAGGGGCACATTCTCAGTCTGGCCAAACCCTTGGTGGAGCAGCTTGATACGACGCTCGACAGCTCGGCGATGCGCACGGCACGGTGTTACGAGCTAGGGGCGGACAGCCATTACGTCGACACGCTGTTCAGCGCCATCGCCCGCGAATACCGACAGCCCAAGGCCGGTCGTGATCTGATGCTGCATTCATTGATCAATGTGCTCGTAGTCTGGCTCAGTCGCCGCAACAGCGAAGATGCTGGCGAACAGGTGCAGACAATGGACCGCGGGCGCGAGCATCTGCAGGTGTTCATGCATCAACTGGAAACAAGTTTTCGCGAGCACTGGTCCATCGAACAGCACGCGCAGGCCATGGGCATCAGCGCCGCGCATTTGAATGCGCTGTGTCGGCGATTGTGCGATCAATCAGCGTTGCAGATCATCAGCCAGCGACTGTTGCTGGAGGCCAAACGCAACCTGATCTACACCACCATGACCATCAATCAGGTGTCCGACAGCCTTGGGTTTTCCGAGCCTGCTTATTTTTCGCGATTCTTCAAGCGCGCCACCGGGCAGTCGCCCAGAGAATTCCGTCAGCAGAAATAAAAACGGAGCGCTCAAGAGCGCCCCGTTTGCCTGCCGGTCAAGGTTATGGGGTCAAGCCACAACCTGATAGCACGGCACGTAGGCCGCGCCACCCGGCAACTTCATCCGGTGCTGGTCGACAAACGCCTGCAGTAGCTTGTCGAGTGGGCCCATGATCGAAGGGTCACCCTGAATCTGATAAGGGCCGTGCTCTTCGATCAGGCGAATGCCCTTGTCCTTGACGTTGCCCGCCACAATTCCGGAAAACGCCCGGCGCAGGTTGGCGGCCAGCTCGTGCGTAGGCACGTCGTGGTTGAGTTGCAGTTTCGCCATGTTTTCGTGGGTCGGATCGAAGGGGTGCTGGAAGCTTTCTTCGATCTTCAGCAGCCAGTTGAAGTGAAACGCATCGTTGCGCTCGCGGCGGAACTGCTTCACTTCTTTCAGGCCCTGAGTCATCTGCCGGGCGACGTCCGCCGGGTTGTCGATGATGATCTGGTAATGACGCTGCGCTTCTTCACCCAGCGTGGCACCGACGAACGCGTGTAGCTGTTGCAGGTACGGTTCGGTGTTTTTCGGGCCGGTCAGGATCACCGGGAACGGCACGTCCTTGTTGTCCGGGTGCATCAGGATGCCCAACAGGTACAGGAATTCTTCGGCAGTGCCTGCGCCGCCCGGGAAAATGATGATGCCGTGACCGACACGCACGAAGGCCTCGAGACGTTTCTCGATGTCCGGCAGGATCACCAGCTCGTTGACGATCGGGTTAGGCGCTTCGGCAGCGATGATGCCCGGCTCGGTCAGGCCCAGGTAGCGACCGCCTACAATGCGTTGCTTGGCGTGGGCGATGGTTGCGCCTTTCATCGGACCTTTCATTACGCCTGGGCCGCAGCCGGTGCAGATGTTCAGGCTGCGCAGGCCCAGTTCGTGGCCGACTTTCTTGGTGTATTTGTATTCTTCGGTGTTGATCGAGTGGCCACCCCAGCACACCACCATCTTTGGCTCGACACCGGCGCGCAGGGTGCGGGCGTTGCGCAGCAGGTGGAACACGTAATCGGTAATGCCCTGAGAGTTGCTCAGGTCGATGCGCTGGCTGTCCAGTTCGCTTTCGGTGTAGACGATGTCGCGCAGGGCGCTGAACAGCATCTCGCGGGTGCTGGCGATCATTTCACCATCGACAAACGCGTCTGCCGGAGCGTTGAGCAGCTCCAGGCGCACGCCACGATCCTGCTGATGAATACGCACTTCGAAGCTTTCGTACGCTTCAAGAATGGTCTTGGCGTTATCGACATGGGCGCCGGTATTGAGAATGGCCAGGGCGCACTGGCGAAACAGGGTGTAGGTGCTGCCTGAACCGGCCGCGCTGAGTTGCTGCACTTCACGCTGGGACAGGGTTTCAAGGCTGCCTTTGGGGCTTACGGTGGCGTTAATCACTTGTCTTGGGATCATTCTATTTTCCATTAGAGCGATGCAGTCGAGCATCAGGATGGTGAACACCGTCGATGTTCACGCCTGTCAGGCCTTTTCTACAGCACTTGGCCGGGAAAGCAAACGTCGGACAGCACACGACCCTTGTTTGCGCCCTTATACGGCATCGCGGGGTTGAATCAGCGGGGTGAATTCGTTTGAAAGCAGGCACTTGCTCCGATGACCGTGCGGCTGAATCTTGACGCCTGTGCGGGGCAATAATGAACCTGACCCCTTTCACAGAGTCTGTTAGCTGATGGACTTTCTGGACGGCCTGCAAGAAAGGGATTTTCAGGCGCTTTCAAGTGCGCCTGATTGGCAGACAACCCGTCCGGGCAGGAGTTGCAAAACGTTCAATTGCCTGCCGTTCCCATCGTTAGCCGGCCCGTTCAACGAGGCTTTATTTTCATTCAGATAAAGACAATTATCGCCATGTCTCGTCATTTTTCTGCACTTCTTTCTCGTGCTCCCGGCCTGTTCGCCGTTTCGCGTCGCGTGCTCGGCGCTGGCCTGTTTGGCGCTGCATTGACCCTCGTGGTGCCCGCCAGCGTGCAGGCCGCGGGCAATGATCGCTGGGTCAGCGACAGCCTCACCACTTACGTACGCAGCGGGCCGACTGATGGCCACCGGATTGTCGGCACGTTGAAATCCGGGCAGAAGCTTGAGCTGCTCACCACCTCGGGTAACTTCAGCCAGGTGCGTGGCGAAGGCGGCGCGACAGTGTGGATTCCCAGCAGCGACCTGCAGGACGTCCCTGGCCAGATCGAGCGCGTGCCGCAATTGACCCAACAGGTCGCCGAGCTGACCGAGCAACTGGCAGGCATCGACAACACCTGGAAAACCCGCGTGCAAGGCATGCAGGAAACGCTGGATGCGCGCAAGAAGCTGGTCGATGAACTGGAGGCCCGCACCAAGGCCCTCAACGATCAGTTGGCCGATGCCCAGGCCGAACTGCGCTCCACGCAGGCGCGGCTTGGCGATGAAAACAAACAGGTCATGATGCGTTACATGGTTTACGGCGGCAGCATTGCCGGTGCGGGCCTGTTGGTCGGCCTGATTCTTCCGGCGCTGACCAAGGGCCGCAAAAAGAATGATGGCTGGGTGTAAACCTGCCTGAACGTCGAGTGGACCAACGTTTTTTGCGTTGGCCCGCTACCTGCTGATTAGCGCCGCGTACGCCGCGTGACCAATCTGTGTTCTGCTTCCCGAAAACTCCCTTCTCATTCCTGCAATGTCGATCCACTGCGCAAAATCATCGTGTGTTTGCCATGCGCATGAGGTGCGAAGTTGATGTTCGTTCTACAGTTTCTGCCCGGATGGTCGAAAAACTGAGTGTTGCCCTGAACTGCGTGGCTTGTCGCGAGAGGGGCAGTAACGGCGAATTGTGTTGTGGCATGTTGCCATCAGTTATTATGCGCGTCCTGAAAATGGGCTGCCGAGCCGGGCCTGATTGATTTTCAGGCTGTGGGTCTCATATTTTCACCCTCTCCTGTGCAGGAATCCGGATGCTGGCGTACAACCAAAAAAGCTTTCTTATCGTTGATGACTTCTCTGACTTTCGCAGTTCAGTGAGGTCGATGCTGCGTGAACTGGGCGTCAAGGAAGTGGACACTGCCGACACCGGTGAGCAGGCTCTGCGCATGTGCTCGCAAAAGCGTTATGACTTCGTGCTGCACGACTTCAACCTCGGCGATGGCCGCAAGAACGGTCAGCAGGTGCTCGAAGACCTGATGATCGAGCGGCTGCTGAGTTACGAAAGCGTGTTCATCATGGTGACTGCGGAAAACAGTCAGGCGATGGTCATGAGTGCGCTGGAGTGGGAGCCGGATGGCTACCTGACCAAGCCGTTCAACCGCGCCGGGCTGGCCCAGCGCCTGGAAAAGCTGGTACAGCGCAAGACCTTGCTCAAGCCGATTTTGCAGGCCCTTGATCGTCGCAAACCGGCCGAGGTACTGGCCGCCTGCAACAAGCTGATCGAGCAGGACCCGCGCTACGCGCCGTTGTGCCTGCGTTACAAGGCTGATGCCTTGCGCGACCTGAAGCAGAACGAGCCGCTGGAAGCGTTTCTCAAGACCATTCTGGCTGATCGTGCCACGCCTTGGGCGTATGGCGCGCTGGGTAGCCTGCTGCTCAAACGCGGCAAAACCGCCGAGGCGCAGGCCGTTTACGAACAGGCCATCAAAGCGTTTCCGACCATGCCGGCATTGTTCGACGGTCTGGCTGATGTACTGGTGGCGCTGGGTGATGGCAAGCGGGCGCAAACCGTGCTGGAAAGCGCGGTGCGCCTGTCGCCGCTGGCGGTGCGTCGGCAGAAGCTGCTGGGCAAGCTGGCGCTCGGTAACGAGGATTTCGAGAGCGCTTCCAAGGCTTATCGCCAGGCGGTTTCCCAAGGCCAGCATTCGCGCTTCAAGGACCCGGAAACCAACCTGGGCCTGGCGCACGCACTGATCAGCAAGGGCGGTGATCAAGGGCTCGATGCGCGCACGCGGGTCGAGATCAACAACGCGCTTGTCGACGTTGCCAAGGAACACTCCAACGACGAAGGCCTGCAAGTGCGCACGCGGCTGATGAAAGCCGCCAGCCTGCAGCACTCGGACCCGGAAACCGCCGCCAAGCTCACCGAGCAGGCGATGGCCAGACTCGACGGCATGGAGCAGGTGCTCAGCGCCGACGCCGCGTTGATGGTCGCGGCGCAGCTCAAGCAACTGGGGCAGGAAGAAGCCGGCGCCAGTGTCTTGAAAAGCTGCGCGCAAGCGTATGGCGATGACCCGGCCGTGATGAAAAGCGTGGCCAGCATGACCGACGATCCGGCGATTCTCGAGGCCAGCAAGGCGGCCGTCGATTTCAACCTGCAGGGCGTACGCAGTTACAAGGCGGGCAACCTCCCTGAGGCGCAGGCGTTTTTCCGCAGTGCGCTGGCGTTGCAGCCGAAAAACATCAGTATTGTGCTGAACATGGTGCAGTCACTGCTTCATCCGGGGCAGAACCTTGGGCAGGCGGCGATAGACGAATGCCGTGCCAGCCTGACGACATTGGGCAAGATCCCGGACAGCGATGCGCGTTACGAGCGCTACCAGAAACTCAGGGAGAGGGCATTTGGCGCATGACTCGACAACCAGAGCAGGGCCTCGATTTTTCCATGGTGATTGCCTCCACCGTGCACGACATGAAGAACTCGCTGGCGATGCTGACCCAAGCGCACAGCGAGTGGCAGGCAAAGCTTTCCAGCCAGCAGCGTGACACCCCGGAGCACGGCATCATCGGCTACGAGTTTGCCAACCTCAATGGCATGCTGGTGCAGTTGCTCGGCCTCTACAAACTGGGCGTCAACCAGATGCCGTTACGCCCCGATTACCACGAGCTGGACGATTTCATCGAGGCGCAACTGGCTCATCATCAGGAAGTCCTGGCCAGCCGTGGCATTACCGCACGCTGTGAAATCGACAACCTGAGCCCGTTGGGCTTTTTCGACCGCGAACTGGTCGGCTCGGTGGTGGGCAATATCATCGTCAACGCCATCGGCTTTGCTCGCGAGCAGCTTGTCATCAGTGTCGGCGATGAAGACGGTCAACTGAAAATCACTATCAACGATGACGGCCCAGGCTATCCGGCCTATCTGATCGATCAGCAGACCGACTACGTGCAGGGCATCAATCAGGGCAGCGGCAGCACTGGGCTGGGCCTGTATTTTGCCGCGCACATCGCCCGACTGCACGCCCGTGGCGGCATGCAGGGGCGCATAGAAATCGCCAATGGCGGGATGCTCGGCGGGGCGATGTTCAGCATCTATTTGCCTTGAATCACGCGGCCGTGAGCTATGCTCAACTGGCGTGGACATTATATTGACGCAATGCTGCCGGCACGCCTCGATCATCCTGTCGTCTGCTCGCCATATTTTTGGCTTCTCTGCCTGTTTTTTTGGTTTTTTATCGGTGATTCGCCCTGCAATCAGGGCGTCCGCGTACCCGCTGTGGCTTGGTTCGATTATTGCAAAGTTGCTATCAGATGCAGGCGTTGCCTGCGCAGACCGTTATCCAACAGCTGGTTGTGTCAGGGAGCAGAGAGATGGAAGACAAAGTACTCAGGCTGATCGAAGAAGCGATGGAAGCAGACGAAGGCAGTCTGAGCAAAGGGCAGAATCTCGATTGGGACTCGATCGCCGTGGTGACCTTCATGTCGCTTGCCGACGAGCATTTGGGCAAGAGCCTGTCGGCCAATCGCCTGAACGCGTGCAAGAGTGTGGATGACGTCATCAGCCTCGTCACAGAGTAATCCTTGATCGGGTTTTTCCGGATCGGACAGGTCAGCCCCCAAGAGGAGCGTTGAGTGGGCAGTAATCCTTTTTCACTGAGCGGCAAAGTGGTCATGGTCACGGGAGCTTCTTCCGGCATCGGCAGTCAGGTCGCGATCTGGTTAAGTCAGCAGGGGGCTCGGGTGGTGCTGGTTGCCAGAAACCAGGAGCGGCTCGAGATAACCAGGCAGCAGCTTCACGGTGAAGGGCATGGCGTCGAGCCATTCGATCTGCTTGAGAGTTCGGCGGTTGGCGGCTGGATGAAAAATCTGGCTAAAACCTATGCTCCCTTCGACGGGCTGGTACATGCCGCAGGCGTGCAAATGCCGCTGCCCATTCGCGCATTGGGCGTTGATCAGTGGGAAACGGTCTTTGCCACCAACGTCACCTCGGGCTTTTCGCTGATCAAGTCTTTCAGGCAGAAAGGGGTGTTCACTCAAGGCGCCAGCATCGTTCTGCTGTCATCGGTGATGGCGCAGGTCGCCCAGCCGTCGCTGATGGCCTACTGCGCCAGCAAAGGCGCGGTCGAATCCATGGTCCGCGCGGCGGCGCTCGAGTTGGCCCGCGACGGAATACGCGTCAACGCCATCGCGCCAGGCGTGGTGAAAACCGAAATGACCCGCAAGCTTGAGGATACGGTCGGCGTCGATGCCATGGGCGCAGTCGAGCAGCGACATCCGCTGGGTTTTGGTGAGCCGCTGGACATCGCCTATGCGGTCAATTATCTGCTGTCCCCGGCGGCTCGCTGGGTGACCGGCACATCGATGGTCGTTGACGGGGGGTATCTGGCGCAATGAACGTGAACAGATTGCTCATCGTCGGTGCCGGCGCTTTCGGGCGTGAAGTGCATGCGTGGCTGCTGGACTGGGTGAAGCTGAACCCAGGCTGGGTCATCGCCGGGTTCATCAATGACGGCCCCGGTTCCATCGCCAGATTCGATCATTACCCGGCGGTTGTTTCGTCGGTGGAGGGTTACGAGCCGGGGCCTGAGGATTACCTCGTCTGCGCCATCGCCAAGCCGGCCGACAAGCGTCTGGTCGTGGAAAAACTACTCGGCAAAGGGGCCCGGTTTTTCACGCTCATCCATCCCTCGGTCATCATGGGCGAGAACGTTGTTATCGGGCAGGGTGCGGTTATCTGTCCTTCAACCGTTCTCTCGGTGGACCTGCGCATTGGCGCATTCGTGACCCTCAATATCGGCTGCCTGGTGGGGCACGATGCAGACATCGGTGACTTCTCTACCTTGAGCGGGCACTGCGATATTACCGGCGGCGTGGTGCTGGAGGAGGAAGTGTTCATGGGCACCCATGCCAGCGTCCTGCCGAACGTCAAAGTCGGCAAACAGGCTGTAGTCGGAGCCGGCAGCGTTGCGATACGCAATGTGGCCGCCGGAATTACAGTATTCGGTGTACCTGCAAAACGCATATCGGGGTAATGCTCATGACATCTCATGCCAGGATCGTGGACATAGAATACGAACTGCCGGTTCATTCGCTGGACAATGAAACACTGGCCCGCGAGTTTCCCGAGTGGGATGTCGACAAGATATTCGCCAAGACCGGCATCGGTGAACGGCACATCATCGACAAGAATGAAACGGCGTCAGACCTTGCCTACCGTGCCTGCGAGAAGTTGTTTCTCAAGGGCGATATTCAACGCGATGAAATAGACGCATTGATCTATTGCACGCAAAGTCCGGATTACGTGTTGCCCGCCACCGCCTGCATTCTGCAGCATCGCCTGCAACTGCCCACGACGTGCGCGGCATTCGATTTCAATCAGGGCTGTTCCGGCTTCATTTACGGGCTGGGCATCGCCAAGGGGCTGATCGAGTCAGGGCAATGCAAAAATGTATTGCTGGTGACGGCGGAAACCTACAGCCGTTACATTCATCCGCAGGATAAAAGTGTTCGCACCCTGTTTGGTGATGCAGCGGCGGTAACGCTGCTCCGTGCCACTGAAGGCGGCCCGTTTCTGGACCGGTTTCGTTATGGCAGTGACGGCTCCGGTGCTGAAAACCTGATCGTGCCCATCGGCGGCGCGCGCAGGCCTTCGGCCGAAAATATCGAGCCTCCGGTCTATGGGGACGACAGTGGCAATGTCCGTACCGATGCCAACCTGTACATGAATGGCCCGGCGATTTTTGAATTCTCCATGAAGCGCGTGCCGCAGTTGTTCGCCTCTTTGTTTGATGATGAAGTGGGCGTGTCCGATGTCGATCTCTTCGTGTTCCATCAGGCAAACCACTTCATGCTGGATGCACTGCGCCGACGCCTGAAATTACCCGCCGAGAAATTCGTTTCGGCCTTCCAGCATTGTGGCAACACGGTGTCCTGCACCATTCCGATTGCCTTGAAGGAATCGATGGACAAGGGCGTGCTCAAGCCCGGTGATCGGGTTGCAGCGGTCGGCTTTGGCGTGGGTTATTCGTGGGGTGCTTGCGTCATACGCTGGTAAGCAGTCACAGGCTACCAAGCACCTGCAGATGCGAGATGCGGCAGATACGTCAAAGCTTGCCTGAGACAGGCGTACGGATCATGCCCATTCTGCCGACCATGATCGAACAGGCAGCGAGCACCATGGCAGTCCCTAAAAATACGCTGCCCATGCCCAAGTACCCGCCCAATAGCCCGCCGGCCAACGGCCCGAGTACTTGCCCCAGATACTGGCTGGACGTGGAGTAGCCCAGCATTCGACCAGCGACTTCATTGGGTACGGTGTGACGGATAATAGCCGCGACGCAGGGCAGCAAGCCTCCCAGTGCAAGGCCCATGAAGAAACGCAAAGCTGCCAGTTGCCAGACGTTGCTGACCCATGCTTGAGGGATCAGGGTCAGCGCTGTCATGGCCAGGCAACTGGTCAGCACCGGTAGATAACCGATTCGGTCTGCCAAACGACCCAGCCGCGACGCCGCAAGAATGCTACCCAGTGCTGTGGCCGACATGACTACGCCAGCCATCATTGTCACGTTATCAGTCTTCAGTTGCCTGAGGTAAACCGTAATGATCGGCTCGACTGACATGGTCGAGAACATCACCAGGCTGGCGACGACAAACATACAGGTGATCATTCGTCGCTGCTCGCCGCTGAGCTTCACCACTGCTGGCAACGCACTATCAGTTGCCCGCCAAGGCGCTTTGCGCGGCATTTCACGCAGCAACAACAGGGTTGCAAGAAAAGTGATGAAAATCACACCTCCTGCTAAAAAAAAGGTGTTGCGGATACCTATCAGCGGCGGCAACACACCACCGATCAAAGGCCCGGCCAGGCTTCCGGCCATAATTCCTGATGACAAAACACCCAGTGCCCAGCCAGAACGCGCCTTGGGCGTTTGCGTGGCGACCAATATGGTGGCACCCGAGGCGTACCCGCCCAGCAAGCCGGCCAGAAGCCTCAGCAATAACAACTGCCACACCGTTTGCGCTAAACCAATCAAGGACATTGCCACGGCCATGCCCAGGCTGGCACGGATTAACATCAGCTTACGCCCGTAACGATCACCGAGGCGCCCCCATAAAGGGGCCGTTAACGCGGCAGACAGGAATGTTGCCCCGTATGCCGCCCCCGACCAAAGTACCACCGCAGCGGGATCATCGACTCCCAGTTGTTCCACATACAGCGGTAGGAACGGCAGCAGTAGAGTCATGGCAACGATGGTCGTAAACACACCGAATACACACACCCATAAATTGCGAAGCCAGTGAGGGTCGCACTCATTCAGTGGTAGCGCGGGCCGCTCGGTTGAGGATGACATCGGGAGCTCCTGGTAAGAAAAGCCAGAATAACGAGGGCGCTCCAATAAATAAAATTCATGTTTTTTATATATTGCATTCCTGTCTGGAATGAGAAAGATAAGAAGAATGTGCAGTTTTACTCGATGTGCATTCAGGCATTACATCATGCGTAGCTGATTCGCCTGATTTGGCCGGACGATGATGCAGGCTTTTTACTGACACCTGAGTACACGGCTGCTCTGCGCCCCAATGGACGCAGAGCATCGTCGCCATCGACTCCTTGCCTGATCAGCCCTTCAGCCAGGCAGTGCGCCAGCCTTGCAGGTGACCGGCCGTCAGCATCCAGTTGTCCATGACAGCCTGCTTCAACGCCTCGCCCTTGCGGGTGCATTCATCCATCTGATCAATGTGTTGCTCGATGGCACTGATCCAGGCGTTCGTGCTGTTTTCAACGCGGGTGACGGGCAGGCCTTCAGGAATGCTCAGCAGGTCGCTGCAAATCACGGCAAAGCCACAGGCACCGAACTCCAGCAAGGCCACCGGGCTTTTGCTTGTGTTGATCAGGTTGGATTCTGCAGGCGCCAGCACCAGATCCAGGTTCAGACCGGCCAGTGCCTGCGGGAACAAGACGCCCTCCACTGGCGAGCGCAGCTCATGGATGTACGGGCGCAACCAGCGTGTGCAAGGGCCCATGATGACCCACTCCACGCGGTCTGCCAGCGCCTTGATGACTTCTGACAGTATCAGCAGGTTGCCCAGCTCACCCGCCGTGCCGACCCAGCCTACGCGAGGCTTGGAGCGAGTCCGGTGTTCGCTGTGCAGCGTTGACCAGGGCGCAGGTGCAAGTCGTGTTTCAATGACCTGAACATTGGGGTGTGAGTCTTCGAGCAGTTGCGCCAGTGCGCGGGTCGGGACGGTTATCAGGTCTGCCCGTGCCAGCCCGTGGCGCAGTGACGCCTGCACCGTGGCGAGTGGCGCTGCGGTCTTGTCGACTTCAGCGTAAGACGGAAACTCCGGCAGGTCGTAGGCCACCCAGGCATTGGTGTGGTCTTTGATGGCGCTGATGCTGGCGATCAGGCTTTCGTCTATCGGCCCCTGAATGACCACTGAGTCTGGGCTGAGCCTGGCGACTTCCACGAGCGGCAACGCCGTATAGCTGAGGACGCCGTCTGCTTCGCGCTCGCTGCACAGGCTTTGCAGCGTGGCCGCGATGCGATTGCCGGCGGCGCTGTGATTGCAGGGCTGAACGAGGACCACCGGCAGCGGGCGATGAACCAAAGGCCGCCAGCTCAACGCCTGGTTGCTCTGGGTGACGAAACTGTCGGTCAGTGCCAGGTTCTTGTTGTAGGCCGGGTCCCAGGCCATGTAATGCAGCCAGCGGTGGGAGAGGGCGCGTGCCGCGAAATCCATCGCCTCGGCATCGTGTTGTACCTCGCTGGGGCGCAACGCGACGATGGCATGTGGCGTCCAGACAACCAGATGCCCGGCGCTGCGTGCCTTCAGGCAGAGGTCCACATCATTGAACTGCACGGGGAACAGGTGTTCGTCCATGCCCTGCACGTCGTCATGTACTGACTTGCGAATCATCAGGCAGGATCCGCTCACGGCACTGTAGTTCTGGTCTGTTTCCAGGCGTTGCACATAGACGGGCGACGCTGCGACAGCGCTGGCGGTGACCGCCCCGGCGGTGCCATTGAGCCCCAAGATGATGCCCGCCCCGACGACATTGCCCTCCGTTGAAATGATTTTCGCCCCCACAACTCCTACTTCAGGGCGCAGCGCGTGGTTGAGCAAATGGTCGAGCCAGCCCTTCTGAATGATCAACGCATGGCTGTCCAGCATCAGCAGGTAGTCGCCCAGCGCATGGCTGGCGGCAGCGTTGAGCAGCGCCGACGGGCTGACTGTCTCGTCATGACGAAGCACACGAATGCGTTCCGACTGCATCGAGTCGATGGTCGCCAGCCATTCTGTGGTTTCGGCCGACTGGCTGTTGTTGTCGCAGATCAGAATTTCATAGAACGGATACGTCGTGTTTTCCAGAATGCTTTCGACGCAGGGCAGCAGCGTCTGCAACTGATCCTGCGAGGTGACCAGAATCGAGACCAGCGGCTGATCGGCATGGCCGTACTCGATCCGGTAATGCCCCGATTCAAGGGCGTGCACCTGACCACCCGCATAGCCGCGTGTGTGCAGATGCCGTTGTATCGTGCGGGCCTGATCGTAGTTGTCCTGTGCCTGCCACAGCGGCGAGATGATCATCGGCTCTGGCGAGTGTACAAACTCGGTAAAGCCCGAGTCCTCGATCATGCGCAGGATCAGATCGAGCTCGATGGCGTGCACGTGGCCTGAGTCGAAGCCGCCCACCGCCAGGGCTTTTTCGCGGTTGAACAGCCAGTTGCGGCTGGTGGCAGTGGGGCAGGCCAGCAGGTAGTCGAGGCTGAAATCCGGGCGAGAGGCCAGATGGGCACCGGCCTGCCCATGCAGGGTCACTTCATCGCCGAACACCGCACAGGCCTGTGGCGCGTCGATCATGGCCATGGCCGCACACAGCAGGCCGCTCGAGGTGAAGGTTGTGCCCGCGTCGATCAAAATCCACCAGTCGTGGTCGTTATCCTGCATCAGCTCGTTGATGACGGTTGCGCGGTTTTCCAGGCTGGCATCCCGCCAGGGCAGTTGCGCTTGCAGGGGTGTCTGCTGGTCCCTGTCGTAGTCGGCCAGGACAAACACCTTCAGCTTGTCGAGCAGCGGTGCATCCGAGGCGAGGCTTTGCAGCGTGCTGAGTACGCTTTCGGGTTGCTGATTGAAGTCCGAGACAACAATCGCGATCGTCGGGCCACCGTTGTGCTGTTGCAGGTGTTCGTTGAGCAGGGCGTGCTGGGCTGGCGTCGGTCTGCGCTGACCCAGCCAGCCGGCGATACGGGTATTGCGCACCGTGGCTTCGGACCTTCTGTCGAAGTACGCCAGCAAGTCCATTTCCTGGACGTTGTCACGTTGTGACAAAGGGGCGATTCTGACCTTGCCGTTAAGCTCCTCTGGCCTTACCCAGCCCAGCGCGGCGGGAATGCGATTGAAATTGGCGTGGCCTTCGCGGGGCAGGGTCGGGTCTTTTCGGAACGCCTCACTGCTCTGCTGATCGGACACGCGGAAATAGGACAGCGGGCGCGCCAGCATCGCCAGATTGCCCTGGCGCAAGAGCTTTGCATAAATGGCCAGATCACCCAGCCCCCAGATCACCACCTGTTCCAGTGACATGATGTCCTGACCAAACACCAGCAGGTCTTCACGGCGGCACATGACGGCACTCGGCTCGCCGACGAAATTGATGGGGTACTGGGCCAGAAACGACACCAGTTCGGGGCCGTTGAGGACGACGTTCTTGCCGAACGGGTAGGCGGTGTAGAGATTGTCGGCCAGCAGCGCGCCGGCGGCATCGATTCTCTTTCGGGTCGCGGACACCACTTTGATATCAGGGCTGTCGTGCAGAACATCGAACATCAACCGCACGCAGTCGGGAAGCAGGATGTCATCGTCGTAGAGAAACTTGATGTACTCACCGCGCGCCAGGCGTATGCCATGGGCGATGTTGTGCGGTTCGCCCAGCGGCGTTTGGTTCTTTGCATAAAGAATCGGCCAAGGGCTGGTCGGCCTGAGTTTTTCGACAATGTCCTTGATGCCGTCGTTGCGGCAGTCATCGGTGATGATGATCTCGATGTCGTCATGGTTCTGTCGCAGCGCACTGGCAAGTGCAGCTTCAAAGAAAGCCGGTTTGTAAGCGGGGATGACAATACTGACCAGGCGTGAAGAACTCATCGCAATACCACGTGTGAAGAAGTTTTATAAACCAACCGGGCAACACAGTCGGCGTCCATGATCCGCAGGTGTCGTCAGGTCTTTCGGCCGATGTACAGCACCGACTGCTCGGTAATGCCGTGCTGCCTGAACACGCCTTCACCGAATGCCTGCGAGCCGAGGGCATCGACGGTGAAACCCGCCTGCGTGAGGCGCAACTGGAAGTCGTGTCTGGCGTACATGCGCACGTGATCGTCCTGGCCGAAGCGCGCCCAGCGTTCGTCGACGCTGAACTCCTCCGGGTCTTCTTCGGTGGTGGTGGCGGTCAGCAGGATCGGCACCATCAGGATCGCAGAGCCACCATTGGCCAGCACCCGAAACAGTTCGGACATGGCCTTGCGGTCGTCGGGTACGTGCTCGAGTACGTGCGAACACACGATGAAGTCGAAAGACTCGTCGGCGTACATGTGCATGTCCATGATGTCGACCACGTCGTCAGCCAGCGGCGAGAACAGGTCGGCCGAGCGATACCGCGCATTGGGCAAACTGCGCAGAAACCTGGAAAGCAGCACGGCTGGCGCGATGTCGAGGATGCGCAACGGCTGGCAGGGCGGGTTGTCGAGCAGGTGCATGGCGTACAGCGCGTAAAGCCGGTCGCGGTCCGAGGCCGCGCATTCGGGACAGCTGTATTGCGCGACGTTGAGGGTCTCGAAATCCTCGATGCAGTAATGGACGTTCAGGCGGTGGAGAATTTCCAGATGGCCTCTGCCCATCGGGTAGAAATTCGGAAAACGGTTTGAGCAGACCGGGCACGTTCGCATTAGCTGTTCTCTTTACTGGCAGCGACGATCACATCGATGATGCTGTCGAAAGCTTCATCGGTCAGGCTGTCGAAAATGGGCAGGCAGAGGATCTGGCTGGACAGGCTGGTCGCGACCTGCAAGCGAGCGGGTTTTGCCGAGTCCAGGCCCCGGTACATCGGGAACGTCGAGATCAATGGGTAAAAGTAGCGACGGGCAAGGATGTTGTGGTCGCGAAAGCGCTGATAGAGGTCATCACGGGAAATGGCGAAGTCTTCGGTGACCAGTACCGGAAAATACGAGTAGTTATGCTTTTCGGTGGTCTTCCAGAGGATTTTCAGCCCCGGAACCGCCGCCAGTACGTCTCGATAGCGTTCGTCAATGCGCTGCCGCTTGAGCAGCGCTTCATCGATGTATTTCAATTGCAGCAGACCAAATGCGGCGTTGATCTCGCTCATCTTGCCGTTGATGCCCGGTGCCACCACCGTGACCTCATCGGCGAACCCGAAATTCTTCAGGTAGTCGATGCGCTGCTTGGTCTTGGCGTCCGGGCTGATGATGGCGCCGCCCTCGAACGTATTGAAAACCTTGGTGGCATGGAAGCTCAGCACCGACAGGTCACCATGATTGAGCAGGCTCTGGCCGCGGTGCTGGACACCGAACGCATGGGCGGCGTCGTAGATGACCTTCAGGCCGTAGCGGTCGGCAATCTGCTGAATGCGGTCCACATCACACGGGATGCCGTAGCAGTGCACCGGCATGATTGCCGTGGTCGCCGGTGTAATGGCTTCTTCGATGCGGTCCGGGTCGAGGTTGTAAGTGCCGGGGTCGATGTCGACGAATACCGGTGTCAGGCTGTTCCAGAGCAGCGAATGCGCTGTGGCGACGAAAGAGTAGGGCGTGGTGATGACTTCGCCCTTGATGCGCAGCGCCTGAATCGCGGTCATCAATGCCAGGGTGCCGTTGGAGAACAGCGAGAGGTGCTGCACGCCCAGATACTCGGCCAGTTCATGTTCGAGCTGTTGGTGAAACGGGCCGCCGTTGGTGAGCTGGCGGCTTTCCCATATGTGTTCGAGATAGGGAATGAACTCCTCCAGAGGCGGTAACAGAGGACGAGTGACGGGGATCGGTGCGCTCATGGAGGGTTCTCTGCTCGTGTTTTATCCGATTGCTGTTCGAAAGGGCATTGGCTTCAAGCGCTTCCCTGCAAAGGAATGGCCATTGACATAAAAATGACAGTCGAACTGTTGTGTATGGGGTACCAGCAAGAACCCGGCCAAGACCGGCGCTGCCGGGTTAAGCATCGGGTCGGTTGTGACCGGGCGCACGAAGCTGTATCAGTGCTTGATATCCCGAACGCCCGCTGCGTATTTTGTACGCAATGCGGCTCTGGCGGCCTGGACGCTGACTCTCTAACAATGAAGAAGGGATTGAATCATGACCCGTAATGACCTCCACCCACTGGCGCAGCAGCTGCTGGGCATTGATGAAGTGGAGTGCGTGACTCCGGACTTGAACGGCGTGCCGCGCGGCAAGGTGATGACCGCTGCCGGTTTTCTGGAGGGGAGGCGGTTGCAGCTTGCGCGCGGTGTGCTGCTGCAATGCATCATGGGCGGCTACCCGCCGGCGCGGTTTTACGGCAGTGATGACGGCGACCTTGCGCTGGTCAGCGACCCGCAGCAGGTTCATCGCCTGCCGTGGAGCGAGCAGCCTCGCGCCCTGGCCATCTGCGATGCCGAGGAATTGAGCGGTGAACGCTGCCTGTTATCGACACGTGGTCAGCTCAAGTCGGTGATCGCCCGCTACGCCGCGCATGGGCTGGCCCCGGTGGTGGCCACCGAACTCGAATTTTTTGTCTTCGCGGCCAATCCCGAGCCGCTCCAGCCGTTTGTGCCGCCTCTCGGGCTGGACGGGCGACGTGAGCTGGGGCATTCGGCGTTCAGTATCAGTTCCAACAACGGTCTGCGGCCGTTTTTCGCCGAGGTGTATGCCTGCATGGCGGCGCTCGGGTTGCCGCGTGATACGGTGATGCATGAAATGGGCGTCAGTCAGTTCGAGATCAATCTGTTGCATGGCGATCCGTTGCTGCTGGCCGACCAGACCTTTCTGTTCAAGCACCTGCTCAAGGAGGTCGCGCTCAAGCACGGGCTGATTGTGGTCTGCGTGGCCAAGCCGCTCGCGCACACGGCGGGCAGCTCGATGCATATTCATCAGAGCGTGGTGGCAACTGAATCCGGACAAAACGTGTTCAGCGATGCGAGCGGCGAGGCCACTGACACCTTCCGCCACTTCATTGGCGGCCAGCAGGCGTGCATGGCTGACTTCACCGCGCTGTTTGCCCCTAACGTGAATTCCTACCAGCGCCTCTATCATCCTTATGCGTCGCCCAATAATGCTTGCTGGTCCCACGACAATCGCACTGCCGGGCTACGTATTCCGGCGAGTGCGGCGGTGGCCCGAAGGGTAGAGAATCGGCTGCCGGGCGCCGACGCCAATCCTTATCTGGCCATTGCCGCAAGCCTGGCGGCCGGTCTGCACGGCATCGAACAGCGCCTGGAACCGACGGCGCCGATGCAGGGCGAGATCGAGGTGCCGAAAGAATTGTCGCTGCCTTGTACCTTGCATGCGGCTCTTGAGCGTCTGAAAAGCAGTCAGTTGGCCAAGGAACTGTTTGGTCATGAGTTCATCGAAGGCTACGTCGCCTCGAAGAGCCTGGAACTGACCAGTTTTTTCGACGAGATAACTCCCTGGGAACGGCGCGTTCTGGCTGCCCAGGTTTAAGAATCGCAGTGTCGGGCTCGCTCATTCGGGCGACTCCCAATTTTTGGAACGTTGATGCGCCAAATCTGGAAATCCTTTCGAGCGCTTTATTTTGCCTCGTTGATGATGTTGATCGGCTCGGGCCTGCTGAGCACTTATCTGGCCCTGCGCCTGGCGGCCGATCAGGTCGACAGCCTGTGGGTCGGTGCGTTGATGGCGGCCAACTACTTCGGTCTGGTACTGGGCGGCAAGATCGGTCACCGCCTGATCGGCCGCGTCGGTCATATTCGCGCGTATGCCACCTGCGCCGGGATCGTCGGCGCGGCGGTGCTCGGTCATGGCCTGATCAGTTGGCTGCCCGCCTGGCTGGTGCTGCGGGTCATCGTCGGCCTGGGCATGATGTGTCAGTACATGGTCATCGAGAGCTGGCTGAACGAGCAGGCTGCCGCCAAACAGCGCGGCATGGTGTTCAGCGGCTACATGATTGCTTCGTACCTGGGGCTGGTACTGGGCCAGTTGGTACTGGTGGTTCACCCGCAACTGGGGCCGGAACTGCTGATGCTGGTGGCGTTGTGCTTTGCGCTGTGCCTGGTGCCCGTCGCCATGACCCGCGCCATTCACCCGGCGCCATTGCACCCGGCACCGCTGGAGCCGCGATTCTTCATGAAGCGCGTCCCCCAGTCATTGACAGCGGTGCTCGGCGCGGGGCTGATCATCGGTTCGTTTTACGGCCTGGCGCCGGTGTATGCCGCCGAGCAAGGCTTGTCTACCGAGCAGGTCGGTCTGTTCATGGGTTGCTGCATTCTGGCCGGGTTCCTGGTGCAGTGGCCGCTGGGCCTGCTGTCGGACCGCTATGACCGGTCGGTGCTGATGCGTATATTCGCGGCTGCGCTGGTGGTGGCGTCGTTGCCGCTGGCATTGTTTCCCAGCGTGCCGGTCGAGGTGCTGTTCGGCGTCGGCTTTCTGGCCTCGCTGATGCAGTTCTGTCTCTATCCGCTGGCCGTGGCATTCGCCAACGACCACGTCGAGGCCGAGCGCCGGGTGTCGCTGACGGCCATGCTGCTCATGACCTACGGCATCGGCGCGAGTATCGGTCCGCTGGCGGCTGGTGTGATCATGAAAGTCTTTGGCGGCCACATGCTGTATGCGTTTGTCTGCGGCGCGGCTGCCATCCTCGTGCTGCTGATCAGGCCCAAAGCGGTCACTCACCTGCACCAGGTCGAGAACGCGCCACTGCATCACGTTGCAATGCCGGACAGTATGTCCAGCTCGCCACTGGTGGTGGCACTCGACCCACGCGTGGACGAACAGGTTGTGCAGGACCAGATGCAGACCACTGTGGAGCCAGAACCCGAGCCCGAGCCTGAAACAGTGGCTGAAGCCGAAGCTGAGCCAGCGGCCAGTACGCAAGTGGTTGAAGAAGATGAGCGGGAGCGTGAAAGCGAGACCTGGAAGGCCTGATCAAGGCAGAAGGGCGTTGCTGATGGTGCGAGGCTGGTTGATTGCGGCAGGGCTGCCGCAATCAACCGGCAGGCGGAGAATGTGCTGTCAGAAGTCGTCGTCTTTATCGAAGCGGCGTGCTTCGCGTTGCAACTGATAGACAAAGCGCTCGACCTGGCGCTGCACCAGTCCGCTCATGTTGTGGAAGCGTACGCCGGCAAACGTGGTGTGAACGCGCTCTTCAAAGTGTAGATAGCGCAGCTCGACAGGGGCTGTCATGGCACCGAACGGCAACTTGGCAATGAAGCGCTCGTACACCTGGCCCAATTGCATGCGCTCGGACAGGTCGCCTTCAAAACGGAGTTTGCAGCCGGTGGCGGAGATGTCCAGCAGCTTGCCTTTGAGCGGAGACTTGAGACGGTCACCGCCGATCTCGATATCGACCAGTTGCGCCAGCTTCAACGCTGCACGAAATGCGTTGCGACGCTGGTGGTAGATGACTTCTTCGGGCATCGGCCCGCGGTACATTCGCTGCCCGTCGGTATCGACGATCTCCATGTGCGCCGAGCTTTCCCAGGCGATACGCACGCCATCGTGAAAACCTTCAACACGAAATGACTCGCCGTTGCTGAGAAAACGTTCGCCGTCGCGGGGGATCATTTCGTCGAGCGCCATTACATTGCTGTCACGGTCGACTTCAAGCAGGTAGCTTTGAAAGCGCTGGGCGCGCTCATGGAAGGTAATGATCAGCGGATCATGACTCTCGAGTAACAGCCGCAGGTTGGCGGCAATTTCCAAAGGTGTGTTGAGGACCTTCGGGGGCTGCGGAGCATCGTCCGCGCTTGAGCCATTCACGATCTTGAATCTCCAGGCAAAATACTACGGCAACGCAACAACAGGCATTCTGCCACTACGCACGAAACCTTGATACAGGAAGTTACGCCTGACTCAAGGGGCGTGGCTTTGCTCTAAGCGCAGTCGAACCGCGAGCATCATAGAGCGTTGGCGTTTCACCGCCATTTAGAATGCGAAGCTGGTGAGCGGTGCTGATCTGTTGCAACTGGATCAGACTACCATTCTGATCGTTCAGCGTCTGGCATTCATTGATCAGCGCATTCAGCTCATCGCTGCTCGTCAGCAATTGCTCGCCGACTTCTGACTGGCTGGCCAGTTGCTGCAGACCACTCCGATTGGCGGGCAGCCCCATGCCGGCGAGCACCTGGCTGCGCTTGCGGCCGTGCTGATCCAGCAGGATGACCAACGCCTGTTTCTGCGCCAGCACCTGTTCCATCTCGCCCATGTCGCGGCCGTGAAGAATCAGTGATTCAGCCTGCAACAGCTCAAGAAGCTGTCGGGCAGAAACCATGTCATCAATGATCATCTGCAGCAAAGTAGTGTCTTGCATCGCATGCTCTGGTTTTTAAGCGTCCAGAATATCCAGCGCGAGCCGTGGCTTAGCGTTGGGTTTCGAAATTCAACAGCTTGCTGGCGACACGGTTGCTGTCCACTACATAGCTACCGTCGGCAATTGCTTGCTTGAGCTCGGCAACGCGAGCACTGTTAACGGTAGGCAGGTCGGTCAGCTTGTCCGTGATTTTCTGCAACTGTTGAGCCTCACTGCTCAAGGAAAACGTTTCCCCGGTGCTTTTGACGCCTGCGGTGGCAGCAGGTGCTGGCGCATCGGTTTTGGCGGTGTCTTTGCTGGCTGCGGTACGTGCAGTACTGGCAACCGGCTGCGAATTGTTAAGGCGACTGAAATCTATGACCATGATTGAAAAAACCTCTGGGTGTTTGGACGCTTGCCTTGTTTTCGGCCAACCCCAATTAAACTTTAGGCCGATTGTGATAAAGCTTCTCAATAGATGCTCTTCACCGTCGGACATTCCCCGCAGTCTAAAAAAAACACACCCTCTGCGCCAGCCTCAATGCATTACATGGCCACTTCTACCTGTCCTGGACCGGTGACATTCGCTTTGATCACCCGTTGGGAGTTAAGGTTTTTCACCCGTATCTGTTCGTTGAAACCGCCGTCGGACATCGCTTCGCCGGGCATCCGTACCGCCAGCGAGCCGCTGCGGGCGATGATCACCACCTGATCGCCCTTGTGAATCATCTGGGGCTGTTCAAGCGCCACAGGGGTGATGACCTGATCGATGACCATTTGTCGGACAACCTTCTGACCGACTGCCTGATCAAGCGATGCCAGAAATCCTTGGCCCAGGCTGCTGACATCCCGCTCACGCAGCGCGACATCTTCTTCGTTCACGATGGCATCACGTTTCAGCGGCCGCATGACCGTGACCACGTTGCGGAACAACCGCACCTGGGCGGGCACGAACACTGTCCAGGGCGACGAGCCCTCGCAACGCACCCGCACGGTGACCCGGCCAACCGGGCGCGGGCTTTCCAGCGTGGCTGTCAAATCCTTGTCGCAGGCACCCATCCGTAAACGCGGGTCGAGCTGCTTGACCTGTATGTCGTGACGCCCGTCAATCTGGTTGGTTGCCAAATAGTCTTCTACTGTGAACTCAAGAAATCCTTGGGTGACGCCGATAAGCTGTTCAGGCAGTGTGAAATTCTCTGCACGAGCGAGGCTTACCGTGCCGGAAAGGCACAGCAGGGCGATTGCGCAGAGAAGCCAGCGGGTTTCTAATGCGAGGTGTCGAGAAATTGTCATCTTGGCGTTCATGACGTAACAAATAGCAAAGCCCGTGCCGCTTGTTGGTCTGGTGCCTGGGTGGCGGTCATTTTGGTAAGGGGGTTCGGCATGGCAGGTGTAATGGATTCGGTAAACCAGCGAACTCAGCTGGTGGGTCAGAATCGCCTGGAGCTGCTCTTGTTCCGTCTCGACGGCAAGCAGCTCTACGGGATCAACGTCTTCAAGGTAAAAGAAGTACTGCAATGCCCGAAACTCACCATCATGCCCAAATCGAGCAAGATTGTTCGGGGTGTCGCCAATATTCGTGGCGGTACGATCCCGATCATGGACCTGGCAATGGCGACCGGTTCGGCGGGCATGATTTCGCTGGTCAATTCCTTCGTGATCATCACTGAGTACAACACCAAGGTTCAGGGTTTTCTGGTGCATTCTGTCGAACGCATCGTCAACATGAACTGGGAAGAGATCCATCCACCACCCAAGGGCACCGGGCGCGACCACTACCTGACTGCGGTTACCCGGGTAGATAATCAGCTGGTGGAAATCATCGACGTCGAGAAGATTCTCGCCGAAGTTGCGCCGGTTTCCGAAGAAATCTCGATTGGCGTGATCGATGCCGAGGTTCAGCACAAGGCCGTTTCGCTGCGCGTTCTGACCGTTGACGATTCGTCGGTGGCTCGCAAGCAGGTTAGCCGTTGTCTGGAAACCGTCGGCGTTGAAGTGGTTGCCCTGAACGACGGTCGTCAGGCGCTGGATTATCTGCGCAAGATGGTCGAAGAGGGTAAAAAACCCGAAGAAGAGTTCCTGATGATGATCTCCGACATTGAAATGCCGGAGATGGATGGCTATACCCTTACAGCGGCCATACGTAATGACCCGCGCATGCAGAAGATGCATATTACCTTGCACACGTCGCTGTCCGGGGTGTTCAACCAGGCGATGGTCAAGAAGGTCGGGGCTGATGATTTTCTCGCGAAATTCCGGCCTGATGATCTGGCGGCCAGGGTTGTTGCGCGGATCAAGGCAGCAGAATAACCAGCCGGGGGCGTCGTCCCCGGTGATCCACATGATTTGAGAGGCGGCACTTTGTCTACGGGTAATTTGGATTTTGATCAGTTCCGGGTATTTCTGGAAAAAGCCTGTGGCATCTTGCTTGGGGAAAACAAGCAGTACCTGGTGTCCAGCCGCCTCAACAAATTGATGGAGCAGCAAAGCATCAAGTCGCTTGGCGAGTTGGTCCAGCGTATTCAGACCCAGCCGCGCAGTGGTTTGCGCGAGCAGGTGGTTGATGCGATGACCACCAACGAAACCCTGTGGTTTCGCGATACTTACCCGTTTGAAGTGCTGAAGAACAAGGTGCTGCCCGAGCAGATCAAGGCCAGCCCGGGTCAGCGCCTGCGCATCTGGTCGGCGGCGTGTTCGTCGGGTCAGGAACCGTACTCGCTGTCGATGTCCATCGACGAATTCGAGCGCGCCAATCCCGGCCAGCTCAAGTCCGGCGCGCAGATTGTTGCAACCGACCTGTCGGGCTTGATGCTCAATAACTGCAAGACGGGCGAGTACGACAGCCTGGCGATTGGCCGCGGCCTTTCACCGGATCGTCTGCAGCGCTTTTTCGATGTGAAAAGCCCTGGCCGCTGGGTGGTCAAGGCGCCGATCAAGAGCCGTGTGGAGTTCCGCTCGTTCAACCTGCTCGACAGCTACTCGGCGCTGGGCAAGTTCGACATCGTGTTCTGCCGCAACGTGCTGATCTACTTCTCGGCCGAAGTGAAGAAAGACATCCTGCTGCGCATCCACGGTACGCTCAAGCCGGGCGGATACCTGTTTCTGGGTGCATCCGAAGCGCTCAATGGCCTGCCTGATCACTATCAGATGGTCCAGTGCAGCCCCGGAATTATCTACAAAGCCAAATGACAGCTGCTTGTCATGAAAGAGACCTTCGGGTCTCTTTTTTTTGAACAAAAACACCCTTGTTTCGCCGACGCATCGGGTTCAGGTTTCCGTTATGGTGCCGCTCACCAGTTTTGCAAACGCGTTTGCGGCCGCGCTCTGGTAGCCGTTCTTGCGCCGCAGCAGTGCCACCGTCCGCCCAGGCAACGGCGGGATTGTCTGAACCTCGCATAATCCAGGCTGCTCGCGAACGATGGCGTCGGGAAGAACGGTTGCCATACGGCCTTGAGCGACGACCTTGAGCAAAATGGCAATCGAGTTGGCTTCCAGCCCTACGTTCGGCTTGAAGTTCTGCATCTGGCACCAGGCGTCGAGCAGAATGCGCGTGGCGAACCCTGGCGCCAAGAGTGCGAAACGAAGTGTATTCAAGTCTTCAAGCGTCAGCGTCGACTGTTCCCTGACTGTCGTGGCAGCCATGACCAGACACAGTTTTTCATCGAACAGCGGCTGACTGTCTATTTCGGAACCATGATTGCCAGCAAACCCTATTGCCAGATCAAGCACGTCGCTGATCAATGCATCGGTAATCTGTTCCAGAGACAGCTCGGTAATGATGATCGCCACCGCTGGGTACAGCGCGGTGAAGCGGTCGAGCAACGGTGCTATCAGGTATTCACTGAATGTTGGCGTGACGCCGAGGCGTAACTGACCGCGTGACAGGTCATTGACGTCGTTGAGCGCACGCTTTCCGGCGTCCAGTTCGCGCAGGCAGCGACGGGCGTGGTCCAGGTACACGCGACCAGCGTCGGTCGGCACGACACTGCGGCCGCTACGGTCGAATAGCTGTACACCCAGGTTGCTTTCCAATTGCTTGATCTGTTGCGACAGCGCCGGTTGCGAGACATGCAACGTCTCAGCCGCCCGCGTGAAATTGCCATGCTCGGCGACCGCCAGCAAGTAACGGATATGGCGTAACAGCACAGCATCACCATAAGGTCAGATTATTACGACGATCATAAATCAGACCTGGATCTTATGGTGATAGTTGCCGATGCTGTCCTTCATGTGAATTCACCGAGGAGTATGACCGATGCCGCACAGTAATATTTCCACTACGCCGCGCCAGGCTCTGACCGAGCGCGTACTGCGAGCCAAGACAGCAAAGAACCTGACCTGGGCGGGTCTCGCCGAAGACACGGGGCTGAGCGTGGTGTATGTCACCGCGGCGTTGCTCGGCCAGCATCCGTTGCCGCAAGCGGTTGCCGAGGTGGTCGCCGAGCGTCTCGGGCTGGACGGGGACGCGGTTGGCGAGCTGCAAACCATCCCCTTGCGCGGTAATGTGGAAGACGTTTCCAGTGATCCGACTATCTATCGCTTCCACGAGATGGTTCAGGTCTACGGCACCACGCTGAAGGCATTGGTGCATGAACAGTTCGGCGACGGCATCATCAGTGCCATCAACTTCAAGCTGGACATCAGGAAAGTCGAAGACCCGGAAGGGGGAGAGCGTGCGGTAATAACCCTGGATGGCAAATTCCTGCCTTACAAACCATTTTGAGGACGCTGCTATGACTGATAAAGGAAGACCCCCGCTGCCACCTTTTACGCTGGAGACGGCTATCCAGAAAGTCCGTGGCGCCGAAGATGGCTGGAACTCGCGCGATGCGGCGAAAGTTGCGCTGGCCTATACCGAAGACACGTACTGGCGTAACCGCAGCGAATTCGTCAACGGTCGCGACGAGGCGCAGGCTTTTCTTGAGCGTAAGTGGCGCAAGGAGCTGGATTACCGATTGATCAAGGAACTCTGGGCATTCACTGATAACCGTATTGCCGTGCGTTATGCCTATGAATGGCACGACGACTCGGGCAACTGGTTCCGTTCCTACGGTAACGAAAACTGGGAGTTCGCCGCAAACGGCCTCATGCAACGGCGCTTTGCCTGCATCAATGATTTGCCGATCGCCGAGTCTGAGCGCAAATACCATTGGCCACTGGGGCGTCGACCGGACGACCATCCTGGCCTGAGTGAGCTGGGGCTCTGATCGTCGCCATTCGCTTCTCACATGAAGAGACCTCAGGGTTGATGCCGATCAGTCAAGCGTTCTCGCTTTACCTTGAGCCGCAAAAATAAATCCGATGCCTTTACTGGCATCGGATTTTTTATGCGTATCGCTCGGGCACTGGAACAGCCAGACTTAGCGACGCTGGCCGCTGGGAGAATTTCAGCGGGAAGATGGCCTCTGATGCATCAGGGCAAATCGGTTGGCGACAGCCGCCGATGCACAATCCTCGAGTCTATGTACCGCACACCCACAATTTTTACAGCTCACGCGAAGCGCCTACTGGGTGACTTTGGCGTTCGATCGTAAACACTTCTATACAACTTAAGATGGATACCATGTTTATTGGCACTTAACAGAATAAGCCGGGCGTATATGTAGGTCTTTTCCGAAAAATCGTAAGACCTTTCTTAAAAAATTGTTGAATAAAGAGTTGCCCCGAATCCAGTTCGAAAAAATTAAAATCTTGTCGCGGCAATGCTTGCTTTTGAAATAATTCGTGATAAATATAGGGCGTACCGCTTTTGTGGCTATTTATTTCGGAGCACTGTTGAATGCTGGCTGTTTATATAAGGAAGGTCTGAAGTAGG
>NZ_ATDK01000050.1 GCF_000444135.1 Pseudomonas avellanae BPIC 631 | reverse complement strand
CCAACTAACGGAAAATTCAAATCTTATCAATAGCTTAGCTTGCAGGTTATGGGTAACTTATTTCGAAAACAGTACACTAGCGCTCACGGGCTGCGTAAGGCTGGAAGAAAGCGGAGCCCATCCATTGCGGGGTCTTTTCCGTGGTCAGGGGTTCGGCGCGCTGATAGCTGCTGGCGCTTTTCGAATAGCCTTTGTGGTCGTACTCGGCCATGTAGGGGTATGGAAAGACCTTGCGCGTGCGGCCACGGTTGGCCACGTTGTCGGTGACCAGAAAGTCTGGCAGCGGTTGTTGTGTCCGTGGTCGGCCCTTCGCGGTTTTGCCCGGTCTTGCCTGTCGGGCGACGATTGCGTCCGGTGCGTGGTCGCTCTCAACCCAGGTCATCATCGGGGTGAGCAAATCGATCACGCTGGGCCCTTCCCCGCTGCCGCAATGATAAACGCCGGGCAGCATGTACAAGCGTTCAAACGACTCGGTGCGCGCCTTGCCCATCTTCGCCTCCACGGCCTCGTGATACGCCAGGGTGTTGAGCGGCGAAACATTGGGGTCGGCCCAGCCATGCCAGAGGATCAGTTTGCCGCCACGGCCGGCAAAGGGCGCAAGGTCAGGGTTGGTGGCGTCATACAGCGGATGCAGCGGGCGCAGTTTATCGAACGTGCTTTTGTCGAAGCGCAGCGTGCTCAGGTCGAACCCCGCTACGGGGTTGTTCTCGAACACCATGTTGCGAATGGCCTCCGATGCCGCTGTTTCGCTGTAGACGGCCTGTTCGGCAGTAACCGGCACGAACACACCTGCCCACGCCAGTTCCGACCCCGGCTGCGGACCACCGATGGTCAATCGCTCGCCGCTGTCGGGGTCTTTCGGCCCTTCGTAGAAACGTTTGACCACGGCCACTTCCTGCTGGGTGAGGCAGTTGGTGGTATCGGCGGACGATGTGCACTGCACACTTGCCGGGTCGAAGTTGCAGAGGCGCGGGTCAGCGATCAGGCCGTCTATCTGCCCGTCCAGCACGTCACACTTGGCCAGTACCGCTTTGTGCAGCAGCGGCAGCCTTGAAGCCAGCAGGACCGGCTTGCCGTCCGGGCCGATATTGGATCGGGCCATCCAGCCGTGATACAGGGTTTTCTGCACCTGAAAGTTGAGCGCAGGGGCGCCCGCGATGATGCCGTTGAAATCATCCGGGTAGCGCTGGGCCGCGACCAGGGCTTCGCGTCCGCCATCGGAACAGCCTGAGAAGTAGGCGTATTCGGCGTGCTTGCCATAAAACGCGGCGATCAGTTTTTTCGACGCGACGGCGGTGAGGTGCACGCTACGGTGGGCGAAGTCGGCGCGCTTCTGCGGGTCATCGCCGAACGTCTTGTCCGACGCCTGATGGCCCATGTCGGTGGATGCCACGGCGAAGGCGCCGGTGTTCAGCGGTTTACAGCCCTCTGCGACGCGCACCGTCGTATTGATGTTGCCACACAGCCCACCGCAGCCGACCTGCAGGTAACGCTGTGCCCAGGTGCCGGTTGGCAATTCCAGCCGAAAACCGATCTGCGGGGCCAGCCGACCTTCAACCGTACACACCGCGATGCCCTCACGGGTGGCTTCGCTGGCCGACAGCACCCGACTGCCCTGCCCGCCGATGTCGTTGAGGTCCACGCTTGCCAATGCAGCGCAGCCCATGACGGGTTTGACCACCGCAAGCCTGGCGAGCGCGTCAGTGGAATCCGCTGCCAGCGCTTTGGCCTGCGCTGGCATTTGGAAAAGAACAGAACCGGCCAGCAGGGTAAGGACGCGCGCGTACCTCGGTAGGGTTGGTTTCATGAGAACTCCTGTTCATGAAGGATCAATGGCAGTGCGCCCACTCATCACTGCACTGCCGGTAAAGGTAAAACGTTCAAGTGGTTGATTTGTTGAGATACTAGTAGAAAAAAACGTCAAGGGTTCCATCCGCCGCCCATGACCCTGTAGAGCGTGACCCTGTTGCTTTGCTCGGTCAGGCGTAGCGAAATCAGCTCCTGCTCGGCGCTGTACAGCGACCGCTGCGACTCCAGCGCTTCCAGGTAGCTCTGCGAACCGCCGCGATACAGCGCGTCGGCAAGCTCGTAGCTCTTGCGGCTGGCATCGGTGTAGGCCTGTTGTGCGGCAACCCGCTCATCCAGTGTGCTGCGCACCGCCAGCGCATCGGCGACTTCCTTGAAGGCGGTCTGGAGTGTCTGCTGGTAGGTGTGAATCTGGATCTGGTTTTCGATTTTGGCCGAATCCAGCGTGGCCCGATTGGCGCCGCCGTCGAAGATCGGCACGCTGATGCTCGGCGCAAAGCTCCAGGCACCGCTGCCGGTCTTGAACAGGCCCGAAAGGCTTGAACTGGCAGAGCCCGCATTGGCCGTCAGGGTGATGCTGGGAAAGAACGCCGCGCGCGCCGCACCGATGTCGATGTTTGCCGATTTCAGACTGTGCTCGGCGCTCAGTACATCCGGGCGACGTTGCAGCAGGCTGGAGGGCAACTCGTCTGGCACTTGCACCAGTTGCGCAACGGATTGCGCATCGGCAGCCGGTAAGAGCGCGTCAGGAATGTCACTGCCTACCAGCAGGCGCAGGGCATTGCGGTCCTGAAGCACCTGGCTTTGATACTGCGCCACATCACCCCGCGCCGATTCCACCGTGGTCTGTGCCTGAGCCACTTCCAGCCCCGACGAGCCGCCCAGCGCGTGGCTGCGCTGGGTCAGGTCGTAGCTCTGCCGCTGACTGGCCAATGTATCTTCAGCCAGTTTCAGCAGTTGGTTATCGGCCGCCAGCGTCAGCCAGCCCGTCGCAACTTCTGCAATCAGGCTGATCTGCGTGCTACGCCGCGTTTCGGTCAACGCCAGGTAGTCTTCCAGCGCTTCGTCCTGAAGGTTCTGGATGCGCCCGAACACGTCCAGTTCATAGCTGCTCAAACCCAGTTGCGCGCTGTATTCGTGGTTGATCGATGAGCGCCCGGTCGTAGAGGTGGCGGCAGACGTGCGGGTGTGCGTTGCGCTGCCACTGGCATCGATGGTCGGCAGGCTCGCAGCGCGCTCGATGCGGTATTGAGCCTGGGCTTTTTCGACATTAAGGCTGGCCAGTCGCAGGTCGCGGTTGTTGATCAAGGCCAGGGTTTGCAGGCGCACCAGCCGGTTATCGGTGAAAAAGTTCTGCCATTCGATATCCGTCGGCACGCTGGCTGAGGCAGAGGGGTTGGCCGCCGCTGCCGGCAGCCATTGTTCAGAAACCGGCGCTTCGGGGCGCTGATAGTCCGGAGCCAGGTTGACGCAGCCGGCAAGCAGCGCCATGAGCGCCAGTGAAGGCCAGAAAAGACGCATCATGCTTCACCTGCCGATGTGGATGGAACCGCTGGAGCGCTGTGTGACGCGCGACTGAAACGGCGACGAACTTCCACGAAGAACAACGGCACAAGGAAGATCCCCAGCAACGTGGCACTGAACATGCCGCCCAGCACGCCAGTACCGATGGCCTGACGTCCGGCGGAGCCCGCGCCACTGCTGATTGCCAACGGCAGCACGCCGAACATGAACGCCAGGGACGTCATCAGAATCGGCCGCAAACGCTGCCGCGCCGCCATGAGAGTTGCTTCGTGCAGGCTTTTCCCTTGCTCCTGCAGATGCTTGGCAAACTCGACGATCAGAATCGCGTTTTTCGCCGCCAGGCCAACCGTAGTGAGCAGCCCGACCTGAAAGTACACGTCATTGCTCAAACCGGTCGCGCGTGTTGCCAGTACTGCGCCGACTACACCCAGCGGCACCACCAGCATGACCGAGAACGGCACCGACCAGCTTTCGTACAGCGCTGCCAGGCACAAAAACACGAACAGCACTGAAATGGCGTAGAGCATGGGTGCCTGCGAGCCGGACAGGCGTAACTGGTAGGACTGGCCGGTCCACTCGTAACCAACGCCTTCGGGCAGTTGCTTGATGATCGCTTCAACAGCATCCATCGCCGTACCGGAACTCACGCCGGGTGCAGGATCACCGACAACTTCCAGCGATGAATTACCGTTGTAGCGCTCCAGCAAGGGCGAACCGTAGCTCCAGCTGCTGCTGGCGAACGAGGAAAACGGCACCATCTCGTCATTGCTGTTGCGCACGAACCAATGGTCAAGGTCCGCCGACTGCATGCGCGAAGTGGCCTCGCCCTGGACATAGACCTTCTTCACCCGGCCCTGATTAAGGAAATCATTGACGTAGCTGCCGCCCAGCGCAGTGGACAGGGTCGCGTTGATGTCGCTGGTGGACAGGCTGAGCGCACCGGCCTTGCGGTCATCGATAGTCACTTTCAACTGTGGCGTGTCGTCCAGGCCGTTACTGCGCACGCCGAGCATGCTCGGGTCTTTCCTGGCCTTTTCGATAAACGCTTCGCGGGCCTCGACCAACGCCTGATGCCCTACACCGCCCAGATCCTTGAGCTGCACATCGAACCCGGAACTCTGCCCCAGACCACGCACGGCTGGTGGCTGCATGACAAACACACTGGCATCACTGATGCTCGCCAGCGCAAGAGTCGCCCGCTGGGCAACCTGCGCCGCGCTGTGTTCGCTCCCTGTGCGCACGCTCCAGTCCTTGAGCTTGATGAACGCCCGGGCGGTATTCTGGCTGTTACCGCCCATCCCGAGCCCGGAAATACTGATCAACGCCTCGACTTCCGGCTGCTTGAGCATGTAGGTCTCGAACTGCCTCATCACCGCCTGGGTGCGGCTGTCAGTAGCACCCACGGGCAACTGAATCTGCGCCATCAATGCGCCTTGATCTTCATCCGGCAGAAACGAGGTCGGCAGGCTGACATAACCCGCGGCCATTGCCAGCAGAACCAGCGCATACACCAGCGCACCGCGTCCGCGATGCTTGATCACGCTACCCACGCCTCGCTGATAGCGATCGGCACTGCGGTCGAAGGTGCGATTGAACCAGCCGAAGAAACCGCCCTTTTGCGCAGGCTGCTGTGCATCAGACGCCCTGAGCAACGTGGCACACAGGGCGGGTGTCAGGGTCATCGCCACCAGCACCGAGAGCAGCATCGCCGACACGATGGTGACCGAAAACTGCCGATAGATGATCCCGGTGGAGCCGCTGAAAAACGCCATCGGGATGAACACGGCGCTAAGCACCAGCGCGATACCGATCAGCGCGCTGGTAATTTCCGCCATCGACTTGCGGGTGGCCTCCAGCGGACCGAGCTGCTCTTCACCCATGACCCGTTCGACGTTTTCCACCACCACAATGGCGTCATCGACCAGCAGACCGATGGCCAGGACCATCGCGAACATGGTCAGGGTATTGATCGAATACCCAAACAGCGCCAGCACGCCGAAGGTACCCAGCAGCACCACGGGCACCGTGATAGCCGGGATCAACGTGGCGCGCAGGTTCTGCAGGAACAGGAACATGATCAGCACGACCAGCACGATGGCTTCGCCCAGCGACTTCACCACCTCCTGGATCGACAGGCTTACAAACGGTGTCGTGTCATAGGCAATCACCGTTTTCAATTGCATCTGTGAGGGATAGAACGGCTCCAGCTCCTTGAGTTTGGCCTTGATCGCTTCGCCGACACTCAGCGCGTTAGCCCCGGAAGCCAGTTGAATACCCATCGCCGCAGCGGGCCTGCCATTGAGCGCCGAGTTGATGTCGTAACTCTCGCTGCCCAGTTCCACCCGCGCCACATCGCTCAGCAACACCACAGCACCATCGCTGGTGGACTTGACCACCACGTTGTCGAACTGCTCAGGCGTCTGCAGTTTGCTGCGCGCGCTGATCGTCGCGTTCAATTGCTGACCCGCCACCGCAGGCAACGCGCCCAACTGACCAGCCGAGACTTCGGTGTTCTGCGCCTCCAGGGCCGAGCTGACGTCAGACGGCATCAAGGCATATTTTTTCAGCTTGGCGGGGTCGAGCCAGATGCGCATGGCGTACCCCGAGCCCAGCGTCTGTACATCACCGACGCCATCGACCCGACTGATCTGATCGAGCAGCGTGCTGGAAATGTAATCGCCAATCTGTGTGCCGGTGACGCTTTCGTTATCGGATGCCAAGGCAACCAGCATCAGAAAATCAGAGCCGCCCTTGGTCACCGTCAAACCCTCGCTCTGCACGCTTTGCGGCAGGCGCGACTCGGCCTGCTGCAACTTGTTCTGGACCTGCATCTGCGCCACATCGGGGTCAGTGCCCGCCGCAAAGGTCAGGCTGATGCTGGCACTGCCCGCCGAACTGCTGGAAGCGGACATGTAAGTGAGATTGTCCAGCCCCTTCATCTGCTGCTCGATCACTTGCGTGACGGAGTCCTCGACCGTCTTGGCCGATGCGCCGGTGTACGTGGCGGAGATCTTGACCGTGGGCGGTGCAATATCCGGGTACTGCTCAAGGGGCAACTGGCTGATGGACAGCGCACCGGCCAGCATGATGCAGATCGCGATGACCCAGGCAAAAACAGGCCGATCAATGAAGAAACGCGCCATGTTCAGCCCTCCTTCCGGGTGGCGACGGGCGCGGGTGCGCTCGCTGCGGTAGCATCAGCGTTTTCGCTGACCTGAACCGCCACCTCGGTCCCCACCCTGACTTTCTGCCCACCCTCCACCACCACTTGATCACCTGCCAGCAGCCCGGAGGTCACCCACCACTGGTTGCCTACCGCGCGGTCGATGTTGACGACCCGCTGCTCGATTTTGCCGTTGACCACCAGCAATGCCGTGGTCACACCGCTGGCGCTGCGGCTGACTGCTTTCTGGGGGATCAGGATGGCCTTGTCGTCGCGGGCCTGTTCAAGTACCGCCTTTACGTACATGCCCGGTAACAGCAGCCGATCGGGGTTGGCAAAACGGGCCCGCAACGTGACGGTGCCCGTCCCTTCGTTGACGCTGACGCCACTGAACTGCAAACGGCCGTCCTGGTTGTAGAGGCTGCCGTCATCCAGCTTGAGGGTGATGTTCGCCTCACCTGCGCCATTGGCTTGCAACGCGCCGCTGGCCAGGTCGCGTTTCAGGCGCAGCAACTCGGTGGTCGATTGCGTCACATCGACATAGATCGGGTCCAGTTGCTGAACGGTGGTCAGTGCGCTGTCCTGTTGGGCGACCACCAGTGCGCCGGGGGTCACGGTCGAGGTTTCGATGCGCCCGCTGATGGGCGACACGATGCGCGTGTAGCCAAGATTGATGCGCGCAGTCTGCACGTCGGCTTCGGCCACCTTGACCTCGGCCTCGGCGGTCAACTGGCTGGCCTCGGCATGCTCTTTGTCCTGCTGGCTGATGGCGTCGATCTTCGCCAGTTGTCCATCACGCCGGGCGGTGGCCTGCGCAGACTTGAGGGTCGCACGGGCCTTGGCCAGTGTGGCCTGGGCTTGCGCCAGCGTGGCTTTGTAGGTCGCGCTGTCCAGTTGATACAACGGCTGCCCCGCCTTGACCTCGGCACCTTCGACAAACAACCGCTGCTGGACAATCCCGCTGACCTGAGGCCGGATCTCGGCCACCATGAACGCCTGGGTACGGCCAGCCAGCTCAGTAGTCAGCGCCTGGGTCTGAGGCTGAACGGTCTGGACCGACACATTGGGTTTTTCCGCAGCCGCTGGCGGCGCTTCGGCGGAACAGCCGCTCAGCAGGCTGACAATGGCTGCGTAGATGACAAAGGTAAACGTCATCAGGTATTTGGCGAAAATCTTGCTCGACATGATTGCCTCGGAACGTTGTGGCGAAAGCCTGACGTCATCGTGCGAGGCAAATGTGCAGGAAAATTGAAGATTGGCCCGAAGACTTGAAACTTGCGGGCACCGGGGCCTAAATGCAGGCTGTCTTCAGGGAAACCCCAAGCCTTCATGAAATCGAGCATCTCCACCAAATTGTTTGTCGCGGTCCTTGCCAGTGTGCTGTCGGTAACCCTGATCATGGGCCTGACTGCCAACTGGAGCTTCGGTCGCGGTTTTCTCGGCTATCTCAACGAGCAGGCAATGCAGCGCATGTCGCCGGTCCTGCCGCGCTTGGCCAGTGCCTATGCACGCGAAGGCAACTGGGAGTTTCTGCGCAATAACAGGGATCGCTGGTTTGAAGTCATGCGCCCGGACCCGGCGCAGGATTTCGCCATTCCCGGCCTTGCTACGCCCCCTGCTTCCGATCTGACCGGCGCGGTGTTTCGAATCGCCCTGCTGGATGCCCACAAAGACCTGGTGATGGGTTTTCAGGGTGTGCACGACGACGAGTTCATGCGCCCGGTGGAGGTGGACGGCAAGACCGTAGGCTGGCTGGCCGTCACCCCATTTCAGAGTGTGAGCGAAGCCGGCGGTGAGCGTTTTCAGCAGTATCAGTTGCGTGCCAGCCTGGCGATGGGTGTGCTTTCCCTGCTGCTTGCGGTGCTGATTGCCTGGTGGATCTCGCGAACACTGCTTGACCCGGTCAAACGCGTTGCCGCTGCGACCCATCGCCTCGCGGCCGGAAAATACAGCAGCCGCGTGGCGGTGTCCTCCACCGATGAGGTCGGCCAGCTGGCGCGTGACTTCAATCAGTTAGCGTACACCCTGGAGCGCAACGAGAAGATGCGCCGTGAGTTCATGGCCGACGTGTCCCATGAACTACGCACGCCGCTGTCAGTGTTGCGGGGCGAGCTGGAAGCCATCGAAGACGGCGTGCGCACGCTGGATCAGGCGTCGATGAAATCGCTGCAAAGCGAAGTCGGCATGCTCAGCAAGCTGGTGGATGATCTCTATGAGCTGTCGCTGGCCGACGTGGGCGCACTGACCTATCGCAAAGTCGATTGCGACCTCACCGAGTTGCTGACCAGCACTGTTGCTATGTTTGAAGAGCGCTGCACCCACCGGCAGTTGCGTTTGCAGCTGGACTTGCCAGATCAGAACCTGTCGGTGCACGCCGACCCCGGACGCTTGCAGCAACTGATTTGCAATCTGCTGGAAAACTCGGTGCGTTACACCGACGCAGGCGGCACGCTGCAGGTCCGGGCGGCTTTTGCAGACGGCGAGGTGCGCGTCGACGTGCTGGACTCCGGGCCAGGTGTCGAACCGGAGCAATTGGCGCGGCTATTCGAGCGTTTCTATCGCGGTGAAAGCTCGCGTAACCGTGCCAGCGGCGGCGCGGGGCTGGGGCTGGCGATCTGTCACAGCATCGCCCTCGCCCACGGCGGCAGCCTCAGCGCCGACCATTCGCCCACCGGCGGCCTGTGGCTGACGCTGCGCCTGCCAGGAGTGTTGTGAGCATGACGACTGAAACACCGATTCTCATCGTCGAAGACGAGCCCAAACTGGCCACGCTGATGCGTGATTACCTGATCGCTGCCGGGTATTCGACGCACTGTCTGGCCAACGGTCTGGACGTGGTCCCTGCGGTCAGGGCCAGCGCCCCGCAACTGATTCTGCTCGACATCATGCTGCCCGGCCGCGATGGTATGGACATCTGCAAGGAGCTGCGCAGTTTCAGCGCGGTGCCGATCATCATGATCACCGCACGGGTCGAGGAAATCGATCGTCTGTTGGGCCTGGATCTGGGCGCGGATGACTACATCTGCAAACCCTTCAGCCCGCGTGAAATGGTCGCCCGCGTCAAAGCCATCCTGCGTCGCACCTCAGCCACCGATCCGCTGGCCGCCAAAGGCTTGCAGGTTGACGAAGAGCATTATCAGGCCTCGTTCAACGGCGTCGCCCTGGACCTGACCCCAGTCGAACTGCGGCTGCTGGCCACCTTCGCCCGCTCACCGGGCCGGGTCTTTTCCCGCGACCAGCTGCTGGACAGGCTCTATTCGGACCATCGCGTGGTGACCGACCGCACCGTGGACAGCCACATCCGCAACCTGCGCCGCAAACTGGAACAGGCCTGCCCTGGGCAAGACCCGATTCAGTCGCTTTATGGCGTGGGGTACAAGCTGGAGCTGTGAGGCACGCTGCGCTGAGAACCGGGTGCACTGGTTTTACTGCCGGTTCCCGGCAGATCGTGGAGAAGTCCGCTCTACGCCCGTTGGGCAGAATCAAAACGGCCTTCTGTCCCAAGGGCAGGAGCGAACTTGTTCGCGAAGACGGTCGCTCAGGCGATGCATTTTCGGAAAGCTTGGCAGCTCCTTCGCGGACAAGCGAAGCGTCGCCCGGTCCGCTCCTACGGCCTGCGGCCAGAATCCAAGGCAGACGTGTACGTAACGTGAGGAACGACAGTCGCGATTATCGTGCGACGCTCCGCGTCGGCATGCCGTTCTGGACGCTCTGCGTCCGATCCTTACTGCGCGCCATCAGGCACTCTCCGTCTGGCGATTGCGGTTCAGCGCCGCCAGGTCGCGGAAAGCAGCCCCCGGATGCCCGGTTTCCAGCCGCGGCCCGTCGCCAAACAACTTCTCGCGCAGGGTGCCTTTGGCGTATTCGGTCTTGTAGACGCCGCGCTTCTGCAACTCCGGCACCAACAAATCGACCGCATCGATGAAGGTTTCATGAGTCAGCGCGTAGGCCAGGTTGAAACCGTCGACGTCCGTGTCCTCAACCCACTCCTGAAGCAGATCGGCCACTGTTTCCGGGCTGCCGACAAACAATGGCCCGAAACCGCCGATACCGACCCAGTCAGCCAATGCCTGCGGCGTCCATACAGTGTTAGGGTCCGCCGTGGAAAAGGTCTCGACCGCCGATTGAATGGCATTGGTGTGCACATGCCGCAGCGGCTCCTCCGGTTTGAACTGGCTGAAGTCGATGCCGGTCCAGCCAGAAATCAGCGCCATGGCTCCCTCATAACTGACCCAGCTTTTGTACTCCTCAAATTTGGCTTTCGCCTTGGCATCGGTCTCACCGAGGATGACCGTCTGCAAGTTGAAGATCAGGACTTTGGACGGGTCGCGACCCGCCTCGGCGGTGCGACGTCGGATATCGGCAACGGTCTTTTTCAGCAGGACTTTAGAAGGTGCCGCAACGAAAACGCATTCGGCATGCTCGGCAGCAAACTGCTTGCCCCGACTTGAAGCGCCCGCCTGATAGAGCACCGGCGTGCGTTGCGGCGAAGGCTCGCACAGGTGAATGCCGGGCACCTGAAAGTGCTTACCGGCGTGACGGATCTCGTGGATCTTGCTCGGGTCGCTGAACACCCGGCGTTCCCGGTCCCGCAGAATCGCGCCATCCTCCCAGCTGCCTTCCCAGAGTTTGTAACAAACCTCCAGATACTCCTCGGCATAGTCATAGCGTGCATCGTGTTCGGTCAGGGTTTTCTGCCCCAGATTCTTCGCGCCACTTTCCAGGTACGACGTGACGATGTTCCAGCCGGCGCGGCCCTTGGTCAGGTGATCCAGCGTCGATAGACGGCGGGCAAACGGATAAGGGTGCTCGAACGACAACGACGCCGTCAGGCCAAAGCCCAGGTGCTCGGTCACCAGCGCCATGGGCGGAATCAACTGCAACGGGTCATTGACCGGCACCTGCGTGGCCTGACGAATCGCCGCCTCGCCATTGCCGCGATAAACATCGTAGATGCCCAACACATCGGCGATGAACAGGCCGTCGAACTTGCCGCGTTCCAGAATCTTCGCCAGTTCGGTCCAGTATTCCAGGTCCTTGTACTGCCACGAGCGGTCACGAGGATGCGCCCATAAGCCAGGCGACTGATGGCCGACGCAATTCATGTCGAAGGCATTGAGGCGTATTTGACGGGACATTCGCTTACTCCTGAAGCTGCGGCGGAACCACGCCATTAAGGCGCTGGTTGCCGATAATCTGGTAATGCCAACGCAGCGGTTCGCGACCGGTACGGGCTGGCAGTGACGGGCGCTGGCCGGTCAGTTCGTGCTGGACGTTGCCAACCGCCTGCAACGCATCGGCACTGGCAATCACCGCTTCACTGCTGGCAATCAGGCGTTGCTCGGCTGAGCCTTCCAGGCCCTGGGCGCGCTCCAGCAACGCAGCGGCGACTTCCAGACGGATCTGCAGATCGCCGACTTTGCTGATCACATAGGGGTCATCGGCAAGGCGCAGCACGCCACTGAATGACCACGGCTGACCCTGCTCGCGCAGGTAATCGAGGGTTTGTTGCAAGCCTTGACGGGCGTCGCCAAAGTCTTCGGCGGCGACCGCCAGTTGCGCGGTGACAGCGGGATGGGACATGAAAGTGCTCCTTGATCAGTTCCAGGCGGGACGCGGCGGTGCAATACCGTTGAGCACCTGATTGCCGATCAGGTGGTATTTCCAGCGTGCCGGGTCGTGCAGCGTGTGGGTGCGCGCATTACGCCAATGACGGTCGAGGTTGAGCTTGCCGAGTACCGAACGGGTGCCGGCCAGCTCGAAGAGTTTGCTGCTGGTGAGCAAGGCGATCTGTGCTGACAGCACCTTGGCCTGGGCAACCACCACCGACGCATGCGCGACGCTGGCTCCGCTTGGCTTGGCTTGGCCAGCGCATGGTCGATGGCCTGCCCGGCTTTGGCGAGGATCGCGTCGGTGCCGTGCAGCCGCCATTGCAGGTCACCGATGGTCGCAATGCTGAACGGGTCCTGCCAGCCGAAATCCTGCTTGCTGTCGATCCACGGTCGCGCCAAACGGGCGTGCGTGAGGGTTTCCTCGAAGGCGCCGTGGGCGATGCCGGTATCCACCGCCGCCTGGATAATCTGTGAAATAGGCCCGTCGGCGGTCGGCTCATCGAAGGCCCGGTGAGCCGGGATCACCGCGCTGGACGGCACCCGCACGTCTTTCAACACCGCGCCGCCGCTGGCCGTGGTGCGCTGACCGAAACCGTCCCAGTTGTCGATGATGGTCAGGCCCGGATTGTTACGCTCGACGAAGGCAATAAAGGCCTGATTCTGCTCGTTGACGCCCGATACCGGCACGATGTGCGCGAACAAAGCACCGGTGCAGTAGAACTTTTCGCCATCCAGCACCGCGTGTTCGCCCTCAAAACGAATGCGCGTCTGGAAGGCTCCGGCGTTTTTACTTTTTGCCTCCGAGAACGCGTTGCCAAAGCGATAGCCCGCCAGCGCCTTGCCGAAGTAGTGGCGCTTTTGCTCTTCGGTGCCGGTCTGCAACAGGATATCGAGCACGCCCAGATGGTTCTGCGGAATTTGCCCGAGGGAAGAATCAGCGGCAGAGATGAGTTTGATCACTTCAGCGACGGTGACGTAGGAAACCCCGGCACCGCCGTAAGCTTTGGGAACGGTGATGGCCCACAGGCCGCTGGCCGAGAATTCATCCAGTTCGGCGACCGGCAGACGGCGTTCGCGATCACGCAGCGAAGCCTCTTCGGCAAAGCGGCTGGCCAGTGCCCTGGCGACCTCGATGGCTTCGGCGTCAGAGGCAATGACGTGCGCTCTGGGCGGTGTGGAGGGTGGAGTTGCGACTGGGTTGCTCATGGGCTGGCTCCTGATCGTTGGCGACAGGTTGAAGACATTCAACACGCTTGGCCTTGAGCAGTGCACAGTACGTGCCGAAACATATTTACATTTAAAAACAATAAGTTACATAAATACCCTGATAACCCTTGGTATCACACCCGACAAAATGTCCGAACACTGTTGCTGGAAGAACAGCGGCCTGTTCAAGAAGCCCCAGCCCCCAGATAAAAGTTCTGGATGTCCTCGCGCCCGGCCAGCTTTTGCGCAGTGCCCGAGCCCACTACCCGGCCGTTTTCCAGCACATAGCCGAACTGCGCATAGTCGAGGGTCAGGTTGATATTCTGTTCGGCCACCAGCAGGCTCAGCCCTTCGTCGCGATTGAGCCGGGCCAGGGTGTCGAATATTTCCTCGACTACTTGCGGCGCCAGGCCCATGGACGGCTCGTCGAGCAACAGCAACCGTGGCTCGGACATCAATGCCCGGCCGATGGCGACCATCTGCTGCTCACCGCCCGAGGTGTAACCGGTCAAGCGCTTGCGCAGCAGACGCAGCCTAGGGAAGTAGCCGTAGACCTTCTCCAGCCGGGCCTTGATTTCAGCCCGCGATGGCCGGGACACAAAGGCCCCGATCAGCAGGTTTTGCTCAACGCTCAGGTGCGTGAAGCAGTGACGGCCTTCCAGCACCTGCGCCAGGCCGTTGCTGACCAGCGCGGACGGATCGGAGCGGGTAATCGGCTCGCCCAGATAGTGAATCTGGCCGCTGACCACCTCGCCCCGTTCCGCACGTACCAGGCTTGAAATGGCCTTGAGCGTGGTGCTTTTGCCCGCGCCGTTGGCCCCCAGCAAGGCCACGATCTGACCTTGCCGAACCTGCAGGCTGACACCGCGCAAAGCCAGGATGGACTGCTCGTAGAACACCTCCACCTGCTCCACCGAGAGGAGTGTTGCGCTGAGCGGACTGACCGGCAGGATCGACGTCATCGGCTTATTGCTCCTTGCTGCAATCGCGAGGGGTGATGCCTTTTTCCTTGGCGTATTGCGCAGCCGATGCCTCGATGATCGGCCGCAGCAAGGCGCGATCGGCCTGTATCCAGTCGCTGATCAGGTTCCAGCGCTGGCCGTCCCATTGCTGAAAGCGCACCGCACCGCCGCCTTCGTGGTCAGCGCAGGACAGTTTCAGTGGCTGCACCAGACCTTTGGCACCCAGCTCCTGTAAACGCGCGTCGTCCAGATTCAAATGCTCGAACCCCCAGCGTACCTGCTCACCGCTCAGCGGCTTGTTACCGAATCGGGCCTGAGCGATGCGCAGCGCCTCGACGTTAAGGATGCCGTTCACCACGCCGAGGTTGTAATACACCGTGCCGAAGCGCTTGGGGTCGGAAAGGTTGCCCTGGCCTTTATCGAGCACGGCCGTCTTGATGCCTTGCAGCACCGGGAAGTCGGTACCGGATGGATGCGTAGTGATCGAGATGAAGCCTTTGGCGGCTGCACCGGCAGGAATCACGTCTTCTTCGGAGTTGCTCCAGATGTTGCCAATGATATGGTCAACCGGAAAACCGACCTTCTGCGCCGATTTCAACGCCACCGGGTTCATCACGCCCCAACCGCGCAGGATCACCCAATCGGGCTTGAGGCGACGAATGTTCAACCACTGCGATTGCTGTTCGTTGCCAGGATGCGGCACTTCCAGTGCGGTCAATTCAAAGCCGTAATTCTTCGCCAGGGTTTCCAGTACGCCGTTGGTTTCCTTGCCATACGGCGAGCCGTGGTAAAGCACGGCGATTTTCTTGCCTTTGAGCGACGCCAGCCCGCCTTCACGCTGACCGATGTAATTGACGATGGCCGACACTTCCGAGTACGGGTTCAGCTGTAACGGAAACACATACGCAAACACGCTGCCGTCGGTGGAATCCGTACGCCCGTGGTTAATCGTGATCAGCGGCAGCTTGTCGGCGGTGGAGCGTTCCAGCGTGGCGTAGGCGATCCCCACGGAAAGCGGGTTGGTGGCGGCAGCCGGGGCACCATTGAGCCCGCCCTTGAGCCGCTCGTAGCATTCAACGCCCTTCTCCACCACGTATTCGGTTTCGCACTCCGACCAGGTCAATTTGACGCCATTGACCCCGCCGTTGGCGTTGACGTATTGCAGGTAGTCGATAAAACCACCGAAAAATCCGGTGCCGCCCGCCGCATACGGGCCAACCCGGTAGCTCTGCAGCGGGAAGTATTGCTCATTGGCAGCTTGCGCCGTTGCAACCAGACCTGAGCCCAGCAATGCCAGACCAAGGGCCAGACGCAACAGGGATTTTCGGTGTTTCATGGGCGTATTCCTTGAGGTACACGAAGGTTTTTTGTGGGTAAAACGGTCCATCAATAACGCAGCGGCCAGACCCGCGCACACTGGCGAAAGCGCTGCCAGAGGCGCGTCAGCCCTTCGGGTTCCTTGATCAGAAAGGCAATGATCAACGCGCCGAAAAGCATCTTCTGAATGTTTTCCAGTTGCCCGGAATCGATAAGGCCGACCGGCAGCAAGGCGCTGAGGTTGCCCAACAGAATCGGGAACAACACGATGAAGGCCGCACCGAAGAAGTTGCCCTGCACACTGCCCAGCCCGCCGATAATGATGATGAACAGGATCTGGAACGACCGGTTCAGATCAAAACCATGCGGCTCCACCGTGCCCAGGTAGGCAAACGCCCACAACGAGCCGGCGATACCCAGGTAGAAGCCGCTGATGGCGAATGCCAGCAGCTTGGCCTTGAACAAGCGGATGCCGATGACCGCCGCGGCGGTGTCCATGTCGCGCACGGCCATCCAGTTGCGGCCCAGCTCGCCGCGCAGCAGGTTTCTGGCCAGCCAGAACAGCAGCACCACCAGCACCACCAGCGCCAGCGTCAACAGATAACGGCCTTGCGGCGAACTGAAATTCATCCCGGCGATGATCAACGGTGGCGAGGTGATCACCCCCGACGCGTTGTCGTTGGTAAACCAGCTGAAACGGGTCAACACCCACTCGACGACAAACTGCGCCGCCAATGTTGAGACCAGCAGGTAAAAGCCCTTGATGCGCAGACTGGGCAGCCCGAACAGTAGCGCCACTGCCGCCGACACCAGCCCGCCGAGTGCAAACCCGAGCAACAGCGGCATGCCGGGCACGCGCAGTTGCATGTTATAGGCAGCAAACGCGCCCACGGCCATGAACGCAGCCGAGCCGAGCGACAATTGCCCGGCGTAACCGGTCAGCAGGTTCAGCCCGAGCCCCGCCAGCGAGAGCACCAGAAACGGAATCAGAATCGCGCTGAACCAGTAATCGTTGCCCAGCAACGGCACGCCAACGAACGCAAAAACCAACAGCCCCCACTGGGCGATACGGTCCTGACGCAGGCGAAAGACCCGCCGCTCGCCCGCATACGTACTCGCCAGTTGTCCGGCTTCTTGAAACAGCATGGCAATGATCCTTGGAAGAAAGTCAGACGCGCTCTATCGCCCGCTCGCCGAACAGGCCAGCAGGACGAACCAGCAGAAACAACAACGCCAGCACATACGGCACCCAGTTTTCGATACCGCTGCCGATGATCGGCCCCAGGTAAATCTCGGCCAGCTTCTCGGACGCGCCGATGATCAGGCCGCCGACAATGGCGCCGCCAATCGAGGAAAACCCGCCGATGATCAGCACCGGCAGCGCCTTGAGCACCACCAGCGACAGGGAAAACTGCACCCCCAGCCGCGCGCCCCAGAGCAGCCCGGCCACCAGCCCGACAAACCCGGCCACGGCCCAGACCACCGCCCAGATACGTGGCAGCCGGATACCCACCGCCAACGAAGCCAGCGGGTCGTCCGCCACCGCCCGCAACGACAGGCCGATCCGCGTGCGGTTGAACAGCAACGACAGGGCAATCACCAGCGCCGCAGCCGTGCCCGCTGCGAACAGGTCGAACTGCGAGAGCAACATGCCGCGAATTTCCAGCGGCTCGTCGGGAATGCCCAGCTCCAGACCGTGCACCTGCGCGCCCCACAGCGCCTGCGCCAGGCCTTCGATGACGTACGAAAGGCCGAGGGTGGCCATAAACAGGATGATCGGCGGCCGGTTGACCAACGGGCGCAGGACCAGCCTTTCGATCAGCAGTGCCAGCACGATCATGCTCGCCAACGTCGCCAGAAACGCCCAGAAGAACGGCACGCTACGTTCCAGCAGGCTGACAAACGTCAGCGCCGCGAACAGCACCATCGCCCCTTGAGCGAAATTGAACACGCCCGAGGCCTTGTAGATCAGCACAAAGCCAATCGCCACCAACGAGTACATGACGCCGGCCAGCAACCCGCCGATCAGCACTTCAAAGAAGAATTCCATGGCTTACGGTTTCCTGATCGGGGACGAACGGCGGGTGCCCAGGTAGGCGGCAATCACCTGTGGATTGGCGCGGACTTGCTCGGGTGTGCCATCACCGATCTTGCGACCGTAATCCAGTACCACCACATGATCGCTGAGGCCCATTACCACGCTCATGTCATGCTCGATCAGCACCACGGTGGTGCCCAGCTCACGGTTGATATCACGGATGAACTGGCTCATCTCATGCTTCTCTTCGGCATTCATCCCGGCCATCGGCTCGTCCAGCAACAGCAGGCGCGGTTCTGTCGCGAGGGCACGGGCCAGTTCGACACGCTTTTGCAGGCCATAGGAAAGCTTGCCCACCAACGTATGGCGCCACGGGTGGATGCGCAGGAACTCGATCACCCGCTCGGCGTGCCAGCGTTGCTCGTCGTCTTCAGCCGCTGCCCGGCCGACCCGCAGCATTTGCTCAAGCCAGGTGCTGCGGCGCTTGAGGTTGCGACCGGTCAGCACGTTGTCCAGCACGCTCATGCCCTTGAACAGCGCGATGTTCTGAAAGGTGCGGGCAATGCCGTCTTCGGCAGCCTGATGCGGGCGCATGCGACGGCGGGTCTGACCGGCATAGCTGATCGAACCGCTTTGCGCCTGATACACGCCATTGATGACGTTGAGCAGCGAACTCTTGCCCGCGCCGTTGGGGCCGATCAGCGCGCAGATTTCCCCGCTGGCTACCGAGAAACTGATGGAGGTAACGGCTTTGACGCCTTTGAATGACAGCGAAATATCGTCAAGCGTGAGCAGCGCCGGGGTACTCATGACGGCACACTCATCAGCGCTGCCACGGGCGGGGTAAAGGCTGGCGATGGCTGCGTCGGGCTGTCCTGATCCGGCGCAACGGGCCGAATACCCAACGCCGCAAAAAACGCTTGGCTGGAGGCGGTCAGCGCATCGCCCACCAGCAACGGTGTGCTCAAGCGGCTCATGCCCAGCACATCCAGCAACGGACGGCGGATCAACCAATAGCCCAACCAACGGCGCAGGGCACCGGGCGCCGGGGCCATCGCCCATTGGTAAAGCCGGTGGCTGATACTGCCCGGCAACGGCAAGCGCTCCATGGCCCAAAGCTCAAGACGGGCATAGGACTCCCGCGTGCCCAGCACCAGTGTCGGCCCCAGTTCGCGGCGGTCATTGTCGCGCGTGCTCAGCGCTTCCGGAAAATTCAGGCAAAACCCGGCCACCAGCCAGGGCGTGAGCAGATAACGCGCCTGCCCGCGGGCAGCGAAGACTCTGGCGGCCAGCGCTTGATCCCGCGCCGACAACCCGTGCTTGTTCACCAGTTGCCGTGCGCCTGCAAGCAAGTCTGCGTGGCTCAATTGCACATCTGACGGCTCGCCAACGGAGGGAAACAGAAAAGCCGCCGCCGGGCTCTGTACAGGATCAGCAGCGTCGGCAGCGTAATCGCTCAACAACCGGGCGTAGTCGATCACGTTAATGTCTTGGGTTTCGCCGAGGCCGCGCTTGTCCAGCAGCACGACAACCCCCGGTGAGGCGCTGCGTAACTGATGGAGCGCTTCCGGCCCGTCGGCGACTGCAAACGCCAAAGACCGGTTCGCCAGCCACTCACGGTTATCCGCAGCCGGATCAAGCAGGCTGACAGTGCCGCCCAGCCAGTGCGCAGCCAGCGTGAGCAGCAGCGCTTCGGCTCTGGCCTCGCTGAGAATGACCAGTGGGTGAGTCGAGTCAAGACCCCTGCCCTTCAAGGCTGCCGCCAGTTGGCTGACCTCAAGGGCAAGCTCGCTCCAGCTGCGGCGTTGCCAGATGCCGAATTGCTTGTAACGCAGCGCCGTCTGGTCGCCACGCGTCTGAGCCTGTTGCAACAGCGCCTGGGGCAATGAGTCGAACATGGGGAGTTCCATCGAAAGAAGATCAATGGAGCCATAGCAGCGACCGTGCCAGCACAACAACTCCATCAAGATCAACGAGTTGCGAAGTCTGGATGAGTTTTGTCACTGTGCGGTTTGCTGACAAGCTGTTGCGCCGCTGTTGGTCTTCCAACAGATAAAATCGGCAGATAAAAAAATATTCAACCTATTCAATGACTTATATTCAGGCACAAAGCATGCACTGAGACTTGAGTGACTAATCCGGCACGCGTGCCGACCTCTTCGCACTCAGGAGCACTGCATGACTCAACCAACCGGCTCTAACCCACTCTCGCTGGGCACCGATTACGAAACCCTGGCCAACCGCTTCCGGCCGATCTTCCGTGAGATCAGCGCGGGCAACGTCGAACGTGAAAAAGCTCGTGCCCTGCCCTATGAACCGATTGAATGGCTGAAGAAAGCCGGTTTCGGCGCCGTGCGGGTCCCGACCGAATATGGCGGTGCCGGTGCCTCGATCGGCCAGCTTTTTCAGCTGTTGATAGAACTGGCAGAGGCCGACTCGAACATCCCGCAGGCTTTGCGGGCGCATTTTGCCTTTGTCGAAGACCGCCTGAATGCGCCACCGGGCGCGGACCGTGACACCTGGTTTGCACGCTTTGTCGCCGGGGATCTGGTCGGCAATGGCTGGACCGAAGTCGGTGCGGTGAAAATCGGTGATGTGATCACCAAGGTCAGTGCTCAGGGCGACGGTTTTGTGCTCAACGGCACCAAGTTCTACAGCACCGGCAGCATCTTCGCCGACTGGATCGATGTTTACGCCCAGCGCGCTGACAACGGCGCCGACGTGATTGCCGTGGTCAATGCCCGGCACTCTGGAGTGCGTCACAGCGACGACTGGGACGGTTTCGGGCAGCGCACCACCGGCAGCGGCACGTCGGTGTACGACAACGTGCCAGTGCCGGCGAACCATGTGATTCCCTTTGAAGAGCGCTTCAAGTACCAGACGGCATTTTATCAACTGGTGCTGCTGGCGGTGCTGGCCGGCATCGGTCGGGCCGTCGAGCGTGATATCGCGCAAGAGGTGCGTGACCGAAAACGTATTTTCAGCCACGGCAATGCGGGCAGCGTCAGCCAGGACTCGCAGGTGCAGCAAGTGGTCGGGCAGATCGCCGCGCAGGTGTACGCCGCCGAGGCAGCCACCCTGCGTTCCGCCGAGCCGTTGCAGCGCGCTTATGTGGCGCGCTTCGGCAATAACCCGCAGCAGGAGAAAGACGCCAATATCGCGGCAGAAATCGAAACCGCCAAGGCGCAGGTGATCGTCTCGGAACTGGTGCTGCGTTCCGCCACCGAGCTGTTCAATGCGTTGGGTGCGTCGGGCGTGAGCGTCAACAAGGCGCTGGATCGCCACTGGCGCAATGCACGCACAGCAGCGTCGCACAATCCGCTGATCTACAAGGCGCGGATTGTCGGTGACTGGCGTATCAACGGCACCGAGCCGCCTTTCGTCTGGCAGATCGGCAGCGGCACCGGTAAAGCCTGAGGCGCTGCGCCTTCAGGCTGCATGACCAAGCAGGTGGCGGCTGGCGAAACTGAACGCCAGCACGACAAAGATCAGCACCCCGGTCGCGACCTGCTGCCAGTAGAAGTTCCAGCCGATCAACAGCAAGCCGTTGGCGATGACGTTGATGAACAACACACCCAGCAGCGTCCCGACGATGTTGGGACGCCCCTGACGACTCAGCGTCGTGCCGATGAACACCGCGCCAATCGCGTTGATCAGGTAGGCGTTGCCAGACATCGGCACGTAGGCGTTGACGGTGGAACTGAGCAGGATACCGGCCACCGCGCAGGCCAGCGCGCTGCCGAGAAACACCCATACGGCTACACGCCGGGTAGAGAGCCCCGAGTAATACGCCAGTTGCGGCTGCGTACCCACCGCAAGAATCTCCCGCCCCAGACGTCCACGTGCCAGCACCAGCCCGTAAACGCCTGCCAGAACAGCCACCGCCACAAGTGGCAACGGCACACCCAGTATCAGCACGCTGCTGATCCCGGGCAGCGCGTTTTGCGCGATGTAGATGGGCTGCCCGCCGTCGGATAACAGTTGCTGCACGCTGGTGCCGATGAACAACGTACCCAGCGTGGCCAGAAACGGCGAAATACGCAGCCCGGTAATCAGCATCGCGTTGAACGCACCCGCCGCAACACCTGCCAGCATGGCAATGGCGATGGCCGCCGTCAGACCGTAACCGCCATCGAGTGCCACCACAAAGCCCAGGCTGGCGAAATCCAGCGCCGTGCCCACCGACAGATCAATGCCACCCGCAGCGACGGCCCAGGTCATGCCGACGGCGACGATGGCCAGCAACACGAAATTGTTCAGCACCAGGCTCGACAGGTTGCCCCAGCTCAGAAAACCCGGCGCATTGATGGCGAAGAACAGCAGAATGATCAGCACCAGCACCGGCAGGACCGCAGGTAACAGGCGCGGCAGGACTTTTATAAGCGTCGAAGAGCTATTCAGCGTCACGGTACTCATTGTTCACCTTCCTGACGGCCAAGCGCCCCTGAAAACGCCACCACCAGCAGAATCAGCATGCCTTGCACGCCGTTGACCCAGAAGTTGGAAATGTTCAGCAACTGAAAGCCATTGATCAAAAAACCCAGCAACAGGGTCGCCAGCAACGTGCCGGGGATGTTCGCTGTCAGGCGCCGCGAGAACACCACACCGAGGAAAGCGATGGCCACCACCGAGAGCAACATGTCACCGGAACCGGTGGTGCTGCCGCTGAAAAACGCCGCCGAACAGAACGCAGCAATCGCTGCGCAGCCACCGGCAATCAGGTAGCTGGCGAACACATAGCGTGGCAGACTCAAACCGGCAGCTTTCGCGGCCTGCGGGTATTCGCCAATGGCGTAGAGGCGCAGGCCGAACGCGCTGTGCTGAATCAGCAGCCACAAGCCTGCCGCGACACTCAACAGCACCCACGCCAGCGCCGGAACGCCCAGCCACACCCCGGAAGCAAGGTTGTCCAGTAGCGCGGAATCGGTGGCCAATACGGTGTTTTGGGTCAGCACCAGTTCCAGCCCGGCAATCAGGTTCATGCTCGCAAGGGTCGCCAATAACGGCGGCAGACGTAACACCACCACCGCCAAACCGTTGAACGCACCCACCGCAAGCCCGCAGCCGAGCGTCAGCGCAATCGCCTGCCAGGCTTCGAACCCGGCGTTGTTCAAGCTGCTGTAAACAGCCGCACACAGCCCGAGATTGGCCGCCAGTGACAGGTCAAGCCCGCCGCTGACCACGTTGGAGCCACCACCGATAACCACGCACGTCAGGCCCAACGCCAGAATGCCCAGCATGGCCGACTGGGCGAACACGTTACTGATGTTGCCGACGCTGAGAAAATTCGGCGCGCTGACGGCGAAGCCCAGCAGAATCGCCAGAAATACCAGCAACGAGCCGCGCTGCGCGACACGCACAAGCAGGCGCCGGGGCGGATCGACTGTCGGGCTGGCAAACACTTCAAGCGCGGACATGCCTGGCCTCCTCAATAATCGGTTCGACGTGTTCATCGCTTTCACTGGCACCGGTGGCGCAGGCCAGCAACTGGTCGCTGTCGGTGGCCTGAGAAGCGAATTCGCCGGCAATGCGCCCACGGTGCAGGACCACGATGCGATGGGTGATGCCGATCAGTTCCGGCAAATCCGAGGACAGCACCACTACGGCTGCGCCACCCTCGGCAAGCCGGGCAATCAACCGGTAGATTTCCACCTTGGCACCGATGTCGACGCCCACGCTGGGCTCGTCCAGCAGGTACAGCGACGAATGCCGGCTCAGCCATTTGGCCAAGGCCACCTTTTGCTGATTGCCACCACTGAGCAGTTGCACTGCTGCGCCGGGGCCAGGGGTCTTGATCGCCAGTTCGGTGATCAACCGCTCGCTTTCCCGAGCCTGAGCAGAGCCATCAAGCAAACCCCAGCGGCTGAAGCGCCCGAGGCTGGCCAGGGTGATGTTTTCCAGCACCGAAAGCACTGGCGCCACACCGTGGGTGCGGCGCTCTTCGGGGACCAGCGCAATGCCGTTACGCACTGCATCGCGGGGCGATTTCAGTTGCAAGGGCCGGCCATTCAACAGCAACTCACCGCGCTCCGGCTTGAGCAGCCCGAACAGGCTTTTCAGCAGTTCCTTGGCGCCCGAACCCACCAGCCCGGTCAGGCCGACCACTTCACCACGCCGCACACTCAGGTCGATGCCCTCATACGCGTGCCCTGCCCCCAGCGCATTCAGCTGCAACACAGCTGCACCGGGCACACTCTGCGCCCGGGAATACTGCTCGCCAACGTCACGGTTGACCATCAGCCGGGCGATCTGCGCGGTGCTGGTGAGCGCAGGATCAATCACCGCCACATCGCGCCCGTTGCGCAGCACGGTGACCTGATCGCAGAGCGATTCTATTTCCTGCAAATAATGCGAGATGTACACAATGGTCAGCCCTTCATCGCGCAAACGCCGCACGATGGCCAGTAACCGGTCCACCTCCTGCCTGACCAGCGACACACTCGGCTCGTCGAACACCAGCACTCGGGGTTTGGCCAGCAGCGCGCGGGTGATCTGCAGTATTTGCCGCTGCGCGCTGTCCAGATCACGTACCAGCGCGTCTTGTGGCAAACGCATGGCAAAGTAGTCCTCCAGCAGCCGAGCCGCCTCACAATCCTGGGCGCGTCGGTCGACAAACAGGCCACGTTTGATTTCATGACCGAAAAACAGCGCTTCGCCGACCGTGAAACTGCCCGGCAGCAACCGTTCCTGATGAATGAAATGCACACCGGCAGCTTCGACCTGGCGCGGCGTGTGGCCCTCGAAACGCTGGCCATTGATGCTCAGGCTGCCAGCGTCGGCGCGGTGAATGCCGGCCAACACCTTGATCAGCGTCGATTTGCCCGCGCCGTTTTCGCCAACCAGCCCATGAATCGTTCCCGACGCCACCTGCAGGTTGACCCCGTCAAGCGCCTGGGTTGCGCCGAAACGTTTGCTGATGCCGCTCAGGTGCAAGGCAGGTGCTGATTGAACCTGCGCAGTCGCTGAAACCATGATCAATCCCCCGCCTCAGTTATCGCCCCTGAGCGTTTGCACGTCGGCCAGATTGGCCGCCGTGGTGAGCAGCGTCGGCACCTGGGTTTCCTTGGGCAGATCGCGTCGTCCGGCCAGATAGCGGGCGACGTTCTGCACGGCGGTCTTGCCGATCAGCGCGGGCTGTTGCGCCACCACGGCACCGACCGGCGAGGTGTCACGGCGCATCAGTTCCAGCACTTCCGGCGTGCCGTCCACGCCATAGGTCTTGATTTCGGTACGACCGGCGTCGATCAGCGCTTTGCTGGCACCCAGTTGCGGAATATCCCAGGCCGACCAGATCGCTGAAACGCTGCCTTTGGGGTACTTGTTGAGCAGCGCCGACACCTGCGAATAGGCGTCCTGAACAGTATTGGGAATCACATCCCGCAGCTCGGGCTCGATGATTTTCAGCTCCGGGTGATCCTTGAGCGCCAGCTTGAGCTGGTCATAACGAATGGCGCAGACCGGCACACCATAAAAACCGTTGAACACCAGAATATTGCCCTTGCCGCCGGCATCCTTGATCAACTGCCCGGCCAGCGCCTTGCCGGTCGCGACATTGTCGGAGGTGGTGTTATTGAGGCTGTATTGCGAGGGCGCATCGATGGTGAACAGCGGAATGTTGGCCTTGCTTATGCGCTTGAGCCACGGGTCGATAACGCTGAGCGTGCCCAGGGTCTGGATAACTGCATCAGGTTTTTGCGTGACGACGGTCTGCAATTGGTTGACCAGGTTCTTGTCGTTGCGCCCCGCGTCGAGCGTAATCGGCGTGCCGCCCAGACGCTTGACCTCATCGACCTGGGCCTGAAATGCCTTGATATCGAAGTAGTGACTGGTGCCGGTCATGCTGATAGCGATGCGTTTGCCCGCGAGAGAAGGCACGTTACTGTCATCGGCCTGCACGGTTGCGGCTAGACTGCCGGCAATCAGGGTGAGCGCGAGTGTGCGCCAGACTGTGTGCAGGCGGGTTGGTCTGGAACGGGTTGGTTTGGCAGTAGAAACGGCATCAGGCATTTGGGTAGCTCCGCTGGCTCAGGACATAATCCCGATGAGCAGTGCACAGGTCATGCCCAAAGCCTTGGAACTGCGCCAGGCAAAGGCGCGAAGCGCAGCGGCTGGCGTTTGCAGGCCTCTACCCCAAGTGGCCGCGACCTCTAAAAACCGTGCACTGCGAGCGCAACTGCCGAACACACTGTCGATTCGCTGTTGCCCGGACAACAGCGACGACGTGCTCGCAGTTACCTGAGTTTGAACTGCCGCAGTGTTGTCGTCAGGTCACTGGCCAGCTCCGCCAGCGACTGGCTGGCGCTGCCGGTCTGGCCGGTGCGCACGGCCGATTGCGCCGACAGGTCACGGATTCGCACCAGGTTGCGGTCCACTTCGCGAGCAACCAGTGCCTGCTCCTCGGAAGCGCTGGCGATGACTGTATTGCGCTCATCGATGACCATGACCGAGCTGGCGATGCTGGCCAGCACGGCATTGGCCGATTCGGCCTGATGACGCGTGCGTTGGGCCTGCTCGGTGCTGACCTCAAGCGCCACCAACGTACTTTTGGTGCCCTGCTGGATGTGCCCGATCATGGTTTCGATTTCTCGGGTCGATTCGCTGGTGCGGTGCGCCAGTGCGCGAACTTCGTCAGCGACCACGGCAAACCCGCGCCCGGCATCACCTGCCCGAGCGGCCTCGATGGCGGCATTGAGCGCCAACAGGTTGGTTTGCTCGGACACCGCGCGAATCACGTCCAGCACTTTGCTGATGTCCAGCGTGCGGGTCGCCAGGGCCTGCGCCTCGACCGACGCTGTGCTGACGTTCTGGGTCAGTTCAAGAATCGATTTGACGGTCTGCTTGAGTTCTTCCTGCCCTTGACGCGCAGAAACCGAAGACGCTTCTGACTCCTCGGACGTACTCACTGCATTGCGCGCCACCTCATCGACCGCCTGGCTCATCTCGGTCACGGCAGTGGCCGCCATTTCGATCTCGCTGTTCTGCACCACCAGGTCCGCATTGCTGTTGACCATCAACGCGCTCATTTCTTCGGTGGCAGAGGCCAATTGAAGTGCGGCGTCACCCACATGGGTCAGTGTCGTGCTCAGATTGCCGCGCATACGCTCCATCGATTGCAGCAACAGCGCCGCTTCGTCCGAGCCCTCACGGTCGAGCTGTGTCGGACGCAAATCCCCGGCTGCGATGGTTTCAGAGACCAGAAGCGCCTGACTGATGGGCACCGCCAGACTTTTGGTCAGGCGCCAGGCCAGCAGCACGGTCAGCAATACCGTGATCAGCATGACCAGTTGGGTCACAATTAGAGCATTGTCATACACCGCCGATGCCGCCGCGCTGGACTCAGCCTCGGATTCGTCGTTGATCTTCTCCAGCTTGCCCAACGAGGCCTCAAGGTCCTCGGCAATCGCCCTCATCTCACCCCACACCATCTGCCGCCCGGCCTCGACCTGATTCTGATTGATCAGCACGTAAACCTGCTCGGCCTTTTCGGTGTAGCGCTGGTAGGCACTCGTTATGCCGTTGATCAGCGCCCGCTCGCCATCCTCGCTGATCACCGGGGTGTAAGCCTGAATGGCCTTTTGAAAACCGGCTTTCTTTTCGAGGAAATCCGCATGAACCTGAGCAACCTGCGGCGCGTCCTGGGTGGTCAGCATTTTCGCCACAGTGGTGCGGGTTTTCTCAAAGGCGAGAGCAATATCGTCACCCAGCGCAATCCCAGGAAGCGAGTCGTTCTCGATTTCAAGCGACTGCTCGCGAATGCCGTGCAGTTGTTGAAGACCGAAGATGCCGAGCCCTATGACCAGAACCACCATCAATGCAAAGCAGACGGAGGTCCGCACGGCAATTTTCAGCTGTCTCAACATGTTCCATTCCCTTCCGCTGGTTGACGAATAAATGACTATCGTCATGTCTATCGGCAGAATACGAAAAAGGATGAAGAACCGTGTAACAGAGAGGTGCCACTGCTATTAGAGCCCACCTGCAGAGAAGCTTATGGTAGGTTTCGCGACGCTTGATATCGTCAGATGACTGTTTTTTCAATCTTCAGACTGACTTACTGGAGTTCTAATGAAACATTACTACGCTGCTGCACTACTTGCCCTGTCACTGCCGGCTCTGGCCCACGCAGGTGAAACCCTTTCCAGCCTGCCGGCCATTACACACGCCCTGAACACCGGTGCCTCGGTGGCGGTGGTGATTGATCTGGGGCAGTGCAAGTCCTCGGTCGCAGGTGCCGAACCGTCCAAGACCAAAGGCGGCAAACGCATCGACGCTTACCGCATTACCGCAGACGGCACCCTGGCCTTCTCGGACACGCACTTCACCCTGGACCGCACTAACAAGCCCATCGAGCAATTCATTCGTTATCAGGTGCGTGCCGACGGTACAGCAGGTTTCAGCATGACGACGCTGAGTGTTCCCGGTTATCAACAAGTGGGCGATGCGGTGAGTTATGAATGTGCGATTGGCAAGGGCTTGAGTTTTTTTGCCGGTTAGTGCGCGTCAAGGCAAAACTAAATGAACTAGCCAGATGTAAGGCGTGGGGAAAGATCCTCCTCACGCCCCCGAAAGCAGGGCCTCTAGTGCTCATCAACCTGAAAAATACTGATCAGCATGCCACCGTCAACAGCAGCGAGGTTTACCCTGCCAACGTAAAGGTTTCTCTGCAGGTAATCATGAGCGCCGGGAGGAACGCTGAACTGCTTGCTGCACGTGCACCGGCAGTGCGATTGGGCAAAAGGCGCCCGGTTCGTTTCATCAATGGCCAGGAGCCCTTCTCCCACCACTTCTATCTTCACCCCGTCGCCAGTCAGCAACGTGTAATACAGGCTGAATCGTGCGAGGTCTTCATCCTGCGGCACAACAAAAAGGCTACCCCCCGGAAGGACCTGCCCCTGCAGCCGATCGCCCTCAAACGCGCCCCCCAGTATTTCTCCGCTGCGGCGCTGTCCTCCGTGAGCACTTAAAAGCGATTGCAGCTCATCAAGACGCAAGCGAACAGTCAGTATTTCGTGCAGTTGCATCGTCTCCATCTCTCTACCTCTCGTCTCGCAGCTGGCGACGTACGCCTTGCCCATAACTGTACCAAGACGTACGTTTTAGCCTGAGCCCCACTCGCTGTCAATGTAAATGCTCCGATGGGTACGGTTATGAAACGGCAGAATGGGCGCTCTGCAAATACTCCCGAGGCGTACACCCAAACTCCCGCCGAAATACCGTATGCAGGTATTGCGCAGATTTAAAACCGCAATCGCGGGCGATGTCGGCAATGGCACAGTCAGTGTTTTCCAGCCCGTGCGCGGCCGCGGCCAGTTTGAAACGCAGGATCTCGTCGTGCACGCTGCAGCCACGCACCCGGCGAAAGTGCGACTCCAGCGATGAGCGCGAAACGCCTACGTAGGCGGCGACCTGCGCGGTCTTGATGCCTTGGCACGCGTACTGCCGGATAAACAGCAGCGCCTGCATGACGTAGGGATCGCCCAACGGTTGGTGCAGGCTTGAAGCCTGCACATTGACCGCATCCGGCGGTATCAGAATGTGTGTGCCGGACGACGGCATGCCGTGCAGCATCTGATGAAGCAGGCGCGCAGCGGTTCGGCCCATGGTTTCGGTGCCTTGAATCACTGAACTCAGTGGCACACGGGTCAGGGTGCGGGTCAGCGGATCGTTATCGATGCCGATCAACGCCACTTGTTCGGGTACGGCAATCCCGGCGGTCAGGCAGGCCTGCAGCAACTGGCGAGCGCGAGCATCGGTCACAGCGATGATACCAATGGGTTTGGGCAGGCTTTGCAGCCAGGTAATCTGCTGTTCTACAGCGCTGTCCCAGAGCGGTGCGCTGGTGCCCAGACCGCGATAAACCTCGGCGTGCAGACCGTCGCGTTGCAGCAGGTGGCGAAAGGCTTTCTCCCGCTCCTGCGCCCAGCGGTTGGCCTGGGCCTCGGGCAGGCTGAAGCAGGCGAATCGTGTCAGGCCTGCCTCTATCAAGTGCTCGTAGGCAGCCTTGATCAGGGCGTGGTTGTCGGTGGCCACGTAAGGAATGCCCTTCGGGTAGGCGCGTTCGTCCTGATAAGACCCGCCCACCGCCACAACCGGCAACCTGATCCCGGCCAGCGCTTCGCCGATCAGCGGGTCGTCGAAGTCGGCAATGATCCCGTCGCCCTGCCAGCGCTCGATGCCTTTCAAGCGACAGAGAAAGTCTTCCTCGAGGAACAAGTCCCAGGACACGCGCGTGCTGCTCAGGTAATTACCGATGCCGCTGATGATGCCGCGGTCGTAGATCTTGCTGCCATTGAACAACAGCGCAATGCGGTGAACGGGAGGTACGGTTTTCATTGTTTTTATGCCGATCCGTAAAGCGCGAGGCTTTTCGACAGACTAGGCGCGTGGCAAGCGAATCTCAATACTCAAAATCGCACTGCCGGTTGATGATTTTCATAATCAGCGGCCCTGAGGCCGTTGCTAGTATCGAGACATCGCCACTCACAATGCCAATAACAATAAGGAAACGCACATGTCGTACTTCCCCACTGTCGACAAGGTTATCTACGAAGGCCCCGACAGCGACTCGCCGCTTGCCTTTCGCCACTACGACGCCGACAAACGGGTGCTCGGCAAACCCATGCGCGAACACCTGCGCATGGCTGCCTGCTACTGGCACACCTTCGTCTGGCCGGGGGCTGACATGTTTGGCGTTGGCACCTTCAAACGCCCATGGCAACGCGCCGGTGACCCGATGGAGCTGGCTATCGGCAAGGCCGAGGCAGCGTTCGAATTCTTCTCCAAGCTGGGCATCGATTACTACAGCTTTCACGACACCGACGTAGCGCCGGAAGGCAGCTCGATAAGGGAATACCAAAACAACTTTGCGCAGATGGTCGACCACCTCGAGCGGCATCAGGAACAGAGCGGCATCAAGCTGCTGTGGGGCACCGCCAACTGTTTCAGCAACCCGCGCTTTGCCGCAGGTGCTGCCAGCAATCCGGACCCTGAAGTATTTGCCTACGCTGCCGCCCAGGTGTTCAGCGCGATGAACGCGACCCAGCGCCTCAAAGGCTCCAATTACGTGCTGTGGGGCGGTCGTGAAGGTTACGAAACCCTGCTCAATACCGACCTCAAGCACGAACGCGAACAACTCGGTCGCTTCATGCGCATGGTGGTTGAGCACAAGCACAAGATCGGCTTCAAAGGCGACTTGCTGATCGAACCCAAGCCACAGGAGCCCACCAAGCATCAGTACGATTACGACAGCGCCACGGTGTTCGGTTTTCTGCAGCAGTACGGCCTGGAAAAGGAGATCAAGGTCAACATCGAAGCCAACCATGCCACGCTGGCCGGGCACAGCTTTCATCACGAAATTGCCACGGCGGTCTCGCTGGGGATCTTCGGCAGCATCGACGCCAATCGTGGCGACCCGCAGAACGGTTGGGACACCGACCAGTTCCCCAACAGCGTCGAGGAAATGACCCTCGCCACCTATGAAATCCTCAAAGCCGGTGGTTTCACCCACGGCGGCTACAATTTCGACTCCAAGGTCCGCCGTCAGAGCCTGGACGATGTCGATCTGTTTAATGGCCACGTTGCCGCCATGGACGTCCTTGCCCTGGCGCTTGAGCGTGCCGCGGCGATGGTGCAGAACGATAAACTTCAGCAGTTCAAGGACCAGCGTTACGCAGGCTGGCAGCAGCCGTTCGGCCAATCGGTGCTGAGCGGAGGTTTCAGCCTCGCTTCGCTGGCCGAACATGCGTTCGCCAACGAAATCAATCCACAGGCCGTCAGTGGCCGGCAGGAGCTGCTTGAAGGCGTGGTCAACCGCTTTATCTACACCTGAGAGCAACAGACACGGACGCCGCAGTGACATTCGCACGACAAATCTGTGCCCACGGCGTCCGACAACGTTCTAAAGTTCCACCGGCATTACGCTGCACGTCATGAAGTGTCTTTCAAACAACAATAAAAGGACGCACCCTATGAACACCCTGAAACGCACCCTGCTTGCCAGTGCCCTGGCACTGCTGTCCCTGCCGGTCATGGCCGACGCCGCCCACCCGAAAATCGGTTTTTCCATCGACGACCTGCGCCTGGAGCGCTGGTCGCGAGACCGTGATTACTTCGTGGCGGCGGCGGAGAAACTGGACGCCAAGGTCTTCGTTCAGTCCGCCGATGCCAACGAGCAAAAGCAGATTTCGCAGATCGAGAACCTGATTTCCCGTGGGGTCGATGTGATCGTCATCGTGCCGTTCAACGCCACGGTGCTGACCAACGCAGTGGCCGAAGCCAAGAAGGCCGGGATCAAGGTCGTCTCGTATGACCGTCTGATCCTCAATGCCGACATCGACGCTTACATTTCCTTCGATAACGAAAAGGTCGGCGAGATGCAGGCCAGCGGCGTGCTGCAAGCGGCACCCAAGGGCAATTACTTTTTGCTCGGCGGCGCGCCCACCGACAATAACGCCAAGATTCTGCGCGAGGGCCAGATGAAAGTGCTGCAACCGGCCATCGACAAGGGCGATATCAAGATTGTCGGGCAGCAGTGGGTCAAGGAGTGGAACCCCACCGAAGCGCTGAGCATTGTGGAAAATGCCCTGACCCGCAATAACAACAAGATTGATGGCATCGTTGCTTCCAACGACGCAACGGCCGGGGGTGCCATTCAGGCGCTGGCCGCGCAGAAACTGGCCGGCAAGGTGCCGATTTCGGGGCAGGATGCCGACCTGGCGGCGGTCAAGCGGGTCATCGACGGCACCCAGACCATGACCGTCTACAAACCGCTGAAACTGATCGCCACCGAAGCCGCCAAACTGTCGGTGCAACTGGCGCGTAACGAGAAGCCCACCTTCAGCTCGCAATACGACAATGGCAGCAAGAAAGTCGACACTATCTTGCTGACCCCGACGCCGTTGACCAAGGCCAACATCGACCTGCTGGAAAAAGACGGCTTTTACACCAAGGCACAGATTGGCGGGCAGTGAGCTGTCGAGCGTCAACCTGTCGATAGAGCATGAGCATGACGCTGCGCAACCCGGTTGCGCAGCGTCTCGCTCAAGCCAGCCCTGATGCCTGTGTATGAGCCCTTCGCCATGTCCGACTACCTGCTGCAAATGAACGGCATCGTCAAAACCTTTGACGGTATCAAAGCGCTCAACGGCATTGATATCAAGGTACGCCCTGGTGAATGCGTCGGCCTGTGCGGCGAAAACGGCGCGGGCAAATCCACCTTGATGAAAGTCCTCTCGGCGGTCTACCCCCATGGCACCTGGGAAGGCGAGATTCTCTGGGACGGCCACCCCCTCAAGGCGCAGTCCATCAGCGAGACGGAAGCCGTCGGGATCGTCATCATTCATCAGGAACTGACTCTGGTCCCTGACCTGTCGGTGGCCGAAAACATCTTCATGGGCCACGAACTGACCCTGCGCGGCGGGCGCATGAACTACCCGGCGATGATCCACCGTGCCGAAGCCCTGATGCGTGAGCTCAAAGTGCCTGACATGAACGTGGCGCTGCCGGTTTCGCAGTACGGCGGTGGCCATCAGCAACTGGTGGAAATCGCCAAGGCGCTGAACAAGCAGGCACGACTGTTGATCCTCGATGAGCCCTCTTCGGCCCTGACCCGCTCGGAGATCGAGGTCCTGCTGGGCATCATTCGCGACCTCAAGGCCAAAGGCGTGGCCTGCGTGTACATCTCGCACAAGCTCGATGAAGTGGCGGCCGTGTGCGACACCATTTCGGTGATCCGCGATGGCAAGCACATTGCCACTACTGCCATGGCTGAAATGGACATCCCGAAGATCATCACCCAGATGGTCGGGCGTGAAATGAGCAACCTCTACCCTACCGAAGCGCACGACATCGGCGAGGTGATTTTCGAGGCGCGCAACATCACCTGCTACGACGTCGATAACCCCAGGCGCAAACGGGTGGACGACATTTCGTTTGTCCTCAAGCGCGGGGAAATCCTCGGCATCGCCGGGCTGGTGGGCGCCGGCCGCACGGAGCTGGTCTCGGCGCTGTTCGGTGCGTATCCAGGCCGCTACAGCGGTGAGGTCTGGCTGGACGGCCAGCCGGTCGATACCCGCACACCGCTCAAATCAATCCGCGCCGGCTTGTGCATGGTTCCGGAAGACCGCAAGCGCCAGGGCATCATTCCCGACATGGGCGTCGGCCAGAACATCACCCTTGCCGTCCTCGACAACTACTCGAAAATGACCCGCATCGACGCAGAAGCCGAACTGGGCAGCATCGACCGGGAAATTTCGCGCATGCACCTCAAGACCGCCAGCCCGTTTCTGCCGATCACCAGTCTTTCCGGCGGCAATCAGCAGAAAGCCGTGCTGGCCAAGATGCTCTTGACCAAGCCCCGCGTGCTGATTCTCGACGAGCCGACGCGCGGGGTCGATGTGGGTGCCAAGTACGAGATCTACAAGCTGATGGGCGCGTTGGCGGCCGAGGGCGTGGCTATCATCATGGTGTCCTCGGAACTGGCCGAAGTGCTGGGGGTTTCCGACCGCGTGCTGGTCATTGGTGAGGGCCGGTTGTGCGGCGATTTCATTAACCATGAACTCACGCAGGAGCAGGTGCTTGCGGCCGCACTCAGCCATCCCGGCGACCCTGACAGTAATGACCCTGACAACAATAATCATAACGACAACGACCGGAAGACCGCGTAGATGAATCAGGTCAAACAGTTCTTCACCCGCTACAAAATGCTCGCGCTGGTGATTGCCATTGCCGTTATCTGGCTGTTTTTCAGCTGGCAGACCGAGGGCGGATTTCTGACCCCGCGCAACCTCTCCAACCTGCTGCGACAGATGTCCATCACCGGCATTCTGGTGTGTGGCATGGTGCTGGTCATCATCAGTGGCGAGATCGACCTGTCGGTGGGCTCGATGCTCGGCCTGCTCGGCGGCCTGGCGGCAATTCTGGATGTCGTTTACCACGTGCCGCTGCTGGCAAACCTGAGCGTGGTTGCGCTGTGCGGGCTGATGATCGGCCTGGCCAACGGCTACATGACCGCCTACCTGCGCATTCCGTCCTTCATTGTCGGGCTGGTCGGCATGCTGGCCTTTCGCGGCATTCTGCTGGGGATTACCGGCGGCACCACCGTCGCCCCGGTGTCGCCTTCGCTGGTCTACGTCGGCCAGGGGTATTTGCCGCATTCTGTCGGTACAGGGCTTGGCGTACTGCTGCTGGCGCTGACACTGTTCCTGACCTGGAAACAACGGCGCAACAGAGCCCTGCACGGGCTGGCGGCCCACTCGATGGTTCGCGATGTGTTACGGGTGGTAATAATCGGCGCGGTACTGGGCGGGTTTGTCTACATACTCAACAGCTACGACGGGATTCCGGTTCCGGTGTTGCTGTTGCTGGTTTTGCTCGGTGTGTTCAGTTACGTCACCAGCCAGACGGTGTTCGGACGGCGCGTCTATGCCGTGGGCAGCAACATGGAAGCCACGCGCCTGTCCGGCATCAACGTACAAGCGGTGAAACTGTGGATCTTCGGCATCATGGGCGTGATGTGCGCCTTCGCCGGGCTGGTCAACACCGCACGCCTGGCCGCAGGCTCGCCCTCGGCCGGCAACATGGGCGAGCTGGACGCCATTGCCGCCTGCTTCATCGGCGGCACGTCCATGCGCGGCGGCTCCGGCACCGTATATGGCGCCCTGCTCGGCGCACTGGTGATTACCAGCCTGGACAATGGCATGTCGATGCTCGACGTCGACAGTTACTGGCAGATGATCGTCAAGGGCGGCATCCTCGTGCTGGCGGTGTGGGTGGACGTCAGCACACGGGCCGGGCGGCGGTGATCGACCTGCCGACAGCGCTGAATCAAGCTGATCTGGCCGCCACAGCCTCTACCTCGATCAGCGCTCCCGGCAACGGCAACGCCACCACTTGAAGTGCCGCACGCGCAGGTTTTGGGGGTCGCTCGGGCGTGCCGAAAAACTGCGTGTAACCGGCTTGCAACCCGGCAAAATCCAGTTTGCCACCGGTCTCATTGGCCCCGACCAGAAACACCCGAAGCTGCACGATATCGCCCAGATCCAGGTCCTGTTGCTGCAGAATCCTGCGCAGTTTGTTGAGCACCGAAACAGTCTGCACCTCAGTATTCCCGTAGGCGGCAGGCGTACCCGCCGGGGCGTGTGGGTCAGCGAGGTCTGGCAGGGTGCCGCTGATGAATATCAGGCTGGCCGAGGCCGGCACGGTCACGGTTTGCGAGATCGGAAAATCGCCGACGCTGGTGCGTTGAATGCTGTCGCTCATGGTGTTTCTTCTTGAATGGATGCTCTTGCTTCACTACGGGTTCAAGACGCAGCGAGGGCCGCAGTCTGTCGTTGCTGGATGACCCGCTCGGCCAGTTGCCCGACCACATGGCGCGCCGAGTTGGCGGCCGATTTCTGCCAGATACCGACGCCGCGTTGCACCAATCCGTCGCCTGCGAAATAGACCCGGCCATGGGGCGCTTCCAGCAAGGCGCTGGCGTCAGCCGGAAAATGCTCGCGTTGCAGCCACGGGCCTTCGCTGTACGGGATCTGCTCCCAGGACACTGCCAGCGGGTTGCGCAAATGATGCGAGTAACCGGGATGCAGCAGTTCCACGGTTTCTCTGGACGTTGCGTACTGCGCATCGAACGGTTTGGCGCCGAACACATCGGCACCCTCCCCGGTCACGTAACCGGCGACGAGCAGGCCATCGCGGGTATTGAGATCATTGCTCGGGGACCACAACAGGCGCGCCGGATGGTCGATCCAGGACAAGTCAACATAGGTGCGGTAATCGGTTTCCCAGAAGCGCGGCGATTGCCACGCCACTTTGGTCGCCTGATCGTTGCGGGTGCTGAGCAAGGCGGCTTTGATCGGGTCGCTGAAATCGGTGTCCAGCCTCGCCAATAACGGCAATGGCAACGTCGAGACCAGATAATCGGCGCGCACCACCTGTTCGCGACCGCTGTGGCTGTCGTGATAGGTCACGGCTACGCCGTCTTCACGCTGACGAATCCGGCGCACCTGCGCGCCCAGTTGCACCTGCTCGGTGAGGCGCTGGTAAAACGCGTCGGTGATGCGGTCCATGCCGCCTACCGGCTGAAACATGGTGGCCGAAAACTCCGGGAATTCAGTGTGCAGCAAGGCGCCCCACAGCTCGGGGTGCAGCAGCCGGTCAAGCGCCACCGGCTGCGCACGCGGGTGCCCTGCCCCAGCCCGCTCTTGAGCTTCAGCGGCTGCGGTCGTCGATGCGACGAAGGCCCAAGGCCGAGTACCGCAAGCGCATCCTTGAGGGCTTTCTCGCCCCCCACCGTTGCAATGCTGGACAGCGCTTCACGTCGTGTCAGTCCCATGGTCATTACTCCCTTGAAGGCTTCAGTCCGGCAAGCCGGGCGGGTTGATCAGCGACGTGTCGACGCGCTCCACATCCAGGCCCCAGCGCTGCAATACTTGCTCGTACTGCCCGCCGACAATCGCGCCTTCAAGGGCGGTATGAATCGGTTTGACCAGACCGTTGTCCTTGCGCGTGGTCACGGCGATATCGGCCTGCAGTGGCCAGCCACCGTTGACCGTGCCGACCCGCTTGATACCTACGGTGATGGCGGCCGAGTAGGCATACACCGAATTGGGCCCGAACAACGCGTCGCTGCGGCCCGAGCGAATGGCAAGCTGGGCCGCCGCCTGATCATCGAAATACTGCAGCAGTGCGGGTTTGATGCCGGCCTTTTCGTTGGCTTCGTTCCACACCAACAGGACCTTTTCCTGATTGGTGCCGGAGCCGACGATGATTTTCAGCCCGGCGATGTCAGACGCCTGTTTGATCTCGCTGATCTTGCTGCCGGTCTTGACGTAAAAGCCCAGCATGGCCTTCATTTGAGCCATGCATGCAAATCGCAAAGTCGGGCACTCCCGCTGTCGTCGGGACAGCGCAGTACGCACGTTTCAGGCTGTGCAGGTAAACCCTGCACGATGAGCTAGGGGTGGGGGGGAAAAGCCGGTTGGCGGCAGAGTGATGGATGGGACCATCCATTTCGACAGGCCATTGATTGATAAAAAAATACAACTCCACTCTTTGATAGTTACCAATTTTGTACCACTTTATATCCAGCCCCGACCATCCCCTTCCGACCTTGCTCTTCGTCATACCGCCGATGAGGTCAGCCGACGCATTTCCTGCCCGTAGACAACTGAATACCATCGCGGCCCTGGCCTGCGGCTCAGCAGTTCGCGCAGAAACTCAGCAGGCCACAGCATTGGGTATCAGTCCTGCGCAACCGAGCCCTGTGAGGCAGCGGCAAGACCATGGAATTGAATCCATAAGCGAATTTATTTCGTGGTTACGCACGGCATCGCTCATGGATTTATGGTTGGCATGAGCAAGCCTGAAGGGTTCGACTGCCAGATCAGCCCAAATCTCCGCCTCCTACCGGCAGCGTGACGCCGGTGATGTAGGAGGCCTCATCGCTGGCCAGAAACAGAATGGCGCTCGCTTGTTCGTTGATAGTGCCGTAGCGCTTCATCAAGCTGCTGTCGACGGTCTGGTCGACAATCTGCTGGTACCACCGTTGTTCGTCGGCGCTGGGCGCTTGGGTGTTGCGGGGAATGCGTCGTGGTGGCGCCTCGGTGCCGCCCGGCGCCGTGGCGTTGACTCGGATGCCTCGTTCGGCGGTCTCGAACGCCAGGCAGGCGGTAAGGGCGTTCACCCCACCCTTGGCAGCGCCGTAAGGCACCCGGTTCACCCCGCGAGTCGCGACAGAAGAAACGTTGACGATCGCTCCGCGACCCTGCTCGATCATGTAGGGCAGTACGGCGTGGCAACACCACAATGTCGGGAACAATGAGCGACGCACCTCAGCTTCGATTTCTTCGCTGCGGTAGTGCTCGAAAGGTGAAAGGTTATAAAATCGGGGCTAGTGCGACTTTTCGGCGCGTTTCGTGAGTTAAAGGCGCATCTTCCCCACATCAGACCGGCACGTCCCCCAAATGCGCGATGCGTTGGGCATTGTTGACTAGTGTGCTGTCTCAAAAATAAATGCTCTGTAAAATCGTCTATTCTTGCTCGTTGATTACACCGTTGGAGGCGAAGAAATGAGCGCCCAAGATATCGTCCTGAGTCCTGAAGAAA
>NZ_ATDK01000049.1 GCF_000444135.1 Pseudomonas avellanae BPIC 631 | reverse complement strand
GGCATTGCAGGCTCGTATTGGTGTTGTGTGAGAACTCCAACAATACGGGCCTGTTCTCATAGGGATCAATAGGTTACGTCGAAACGGGAACAGACCCTAGGGCGAACAGCAGGCCTCAGGCAGCCAGCGCCTTGTCCAGCACACGCTCGACTTCGGTCTTGATCGAGCCGCTCATGGTCGACAGGATGAAGTTCAGCTCGATATTGATGCGGATCAACGCCTCTTCGACCTCGACCTTGCCCTTGGCGCCATTGCCTTCCAGTTTCACGGTATCGCCAGACCACTCGTGAGCCAGGCCGTATTTGTCGGACAGCTTCTGAACCAACTGTTCGGCTTTCTCGCGAGCCTTTTCCCGGCCCAGGGCGTGCGGGCGTTCAACGGTTATCTTGGCCATTGGAGCGTTCCTTGATCGTCAGATGAAATGCGGCGCAACTATATACACCCGCCCGCATCCAAGAAAGCGTTGCTGATGAGCCTTGTCAAGACAAAGCCGGCCTTGGCGATTAGAATGACCCGCACTCTATTCCGGTGAAGCGATATGAACGATCAGCGCAAAGGCAGCGATGCCGAACCTACGACTCACTTCGGTTACAAAAATGTACCGGAAAGCCAGAAGGCAGAAAAAGTCGCTGAGGTTTTCCATTCGGTCGCGGCCAAGTACGACCTCATGAACGACTTGCTGTCCGGTGGCATGCACCGCCTGTGGAAGCGTTTCGCCATTGAGCTGTCCGGCGTGCGCACCGGCAACCGCGTGCTCGACATCGCTGGCGGCACGGGTGATCTGACCCGCAAATTCTCCAATCTGGTCGGCCCGACCGGGCAAGTGGTTCTGGCTGACATCAACGCCTCCATGCTCAAGGTCGGTCGCGACCGCCTGCTGGACCTCGGTGTGTCAGGCAACGTCGAGTTCGTCCAGGCCGACGCCGAAAAACTGCCGTTCCCGGACAACCATTTCGACTGTGTGACCATCGCTTTCGGCCTGCGCAACGTGACGCACAAGGAAGACGCTCTGCGCTCCATGCTGCGCGTGCTCAAGCCGGGCGGCCGCCTGTTGGTGCTCGAATTCTCCAAGCCGACCAACAAGCTCATGTCCAAGGCTTACGATGCTTATTCGTTCGCGTTCATGCCCCTGATGGGCAAGCTGGTTACAAATGACTCGGAAAGCTACCGCTATCTGGCCGAATCAATCCGCATGCACCCCAATCAGGAAACCCTCAAGTCGATGATGGTCGATGCCGGTTTCGACCGCGTGACCTATCACAACATGACGGCGGGTGTCGTTGCCCTGCACCGCGGTATCAAACCCTGATGTTGCTTCGGGGGCTGCTCGCCAGCATCGAGCACGGTATCAATCGGGTGTTGCGCCTGGACAGCACAGCGTTGCCGCGCCTGGCGCGTCTGTCCGGCCATGTCATTGCCGTCGATTGCCGCGACCCGTCCCTGAAAATCTTCATTCTGCCCAGTGACGAAGGCCTGTTGCTGGCCGCTGACTGGGCCGCCGATGCCGATTGCACCCTGCGTGCACCGGCTTCAAGCCTGTTGCGGCTGGCCCTGAGCAAGGACAAGACCGCCGTGCTGCATGGCCCGGACGTCGAACTTGAGGGTGACAGCGGCGTGCTGCTGGAACTGACCGGCATTCTTCAGGACCTTGAACTGGACTGGGAGCACGAACTGTCCAATTGGGTCGGCCCTGTGGCCAGCCAGCTATTCAGCAGCCGCGTACGCAGCAGCGGGCGCTGGACGCGTGAAAGCTTCACCAGCCTCAGCCAGAACGTTGCCGACTACCTCAGCGAAGAATCGCGTACGCTGGTGGGCAATCACGAAGCCGAGGCACGCTTCGCCGAACTCGACCGGATCAAACTCGATCTGGACCGTCTCGAGGCGCGTTTTGCCCGCCTTGCCCACTCTCTCAATACCAGCGATAACGCATGAAGCTGCTTGCCGTCCGCCGTCTGTTTCGCATTCAACGTGTCGTTATTCGCTATCGCCTCGATGACCTGTTGTTCGCCTTGCCCCTGCCGTGGTGGATGCTCGCGGTGCGTTTCCTGCTGCCCTGGCGCTGGCTGCCACGGCGCAAGTCCGAGCTGAGCCGTGGCGTACGTTTTCGTCTGGCCTTGCAAGACCTGGGGCCGATTTTCATCAAGTTCGGGCAACTGCTGTCCACGCGCCGCGATCTGCTGCCCGAAGACATCGCCGACGAGCTGATGCTGCTGCAGGACCGCGTGCCGCCATTCGACCAGCAAGTGGCGATCAAGCTGATCGAAGAACAACTGGGCGCGCGTATCTGCGATGTGTTCAGCCGGTTTGACGAAACACCATTGGCCTCGGCCTCGGTGGCGCAAGTGCATGCCGCGTGCCTTAAGACCGGTGAAGAAGTCGTGGTGAAAGTAGTACGCCCAGGGCTCAAACCGATCATCGGCCAGGACCTTGCCTGGCTGTTCATCCTTGCCCGCATGGCCGAGCGTGTGTCTGCCGATGCGCGCCTGCTGCACCCGGTGCAGGTGGTGATGGACTACGAAAAAACCATCTACGACGAGCTGGACCTGTTGCGCGAAGCGGCCAACTCCAGCCAGCTGCGCCGCAACTTCGAAGGCTCCGACCTGCTTTACGTGCCGCAAGTCTATTGGGACTGGTGCCGCCCGAAAGTGCTGGTCATGGAGCGCATCTACGGCCTGCAGGTCACCGACATGGCCGGGCTGGCCGATCAGCGCACCGACATGAAGATGCTCGCCGAGCGCGGCGTGGAGATCTTCTTCACGCAGATCTTTCGCGACAGCTTTTTCCATGCCGACATGCACCCCGGCAATATTTTCGTCAGCACGGTCAATCCGTGGGCGCCGAAATACATCGCCATCGATTGCGGCATTGTCGGCAGCCTGACCCCGGAAGACCAGGATTATCTGGCGCGTAACCTGTTTGCCTTCTTCAAACGCGATTATCGCCGGGTTGCGCAGTTGCACATCGATTCGGGCTGGGTGCCGGCCGAGACCAAGCTCAATGAATTCGAAGCGGCCATCCGTACCGTCTGCGAGCCGATTTTCGAGAAGCCGCTCAAGGATATTTCCTTTGGTCAGGTGCTGATGCGCCTGTTCCAGACCGCGCGCCGTTTCAATATGGAAGTTCAGCCGCAACTGGTTCTGCTGCAAAAGACCCTGCTCAACATCGAAGGGCTGGGTCGTCAGCTGTACCCGGAGCTCGATCTGTGGAGCACCGCGCAGCCGTACCTGGAGCGCTGGATGCGTGAGCGGGTCAGCCCGAAAACCCTGCTGGGTAACCTGCAATCCCAGGTCGAGCAACTGCCGCATATCGCCGGCATGACCCGCGACCTGCTGGAGCGCATGTCGCGCCCGCATGCTTCGGACCCGCCACGCCCCTGGCACGAGCGCAAGGACGAGCCGGTCTTGCGGCTCATCGGTGCGGCATTGCTGGTGGGCGGCGCGATACAGGGCTGGGTGATGAGCGAGGCAGCCACACAGTTGCTGACGCTGACCGCATGGCCAGCGGCGATCATGCTGATCGCCGGGCTGTATCTGATCGTTCGCCGATAGCCAGCAGCGTATGGCGCTGGCACACTGTTCAATCCGCCGGGCCTGAAGTCCGGCTGCCGGAGTAGATATGAAAGACTGGCTGGACGAGATTCACTGGAACAGCGACGGTCTGGTGCCTGCAATCGCTCAGGACCACAAGACCGGCCGGGTACTGATGATGGCCTGGATGAACCGCGAGGCCCTGAGCCTGACGGCCTCCGAGAATCGTGCAATCTATTGGTCGCGTTCGCGTGGCAAACTCTGGCGCAAAGGTGAAGAATCAGGTCATGTGCAAAAGCTGCATGAACTGCGCCTGGACTGTGATGCCGACGTCATTATCCTGATGGTCGAGCAGATCGGCGGCATCGCTTGCCATACCGGCCGCGAAAGTTGCTTCTACCGCGTGTATGAACAGTCAGGCTGGAAGACCGTAGACCCGGTTTTGAAAGATCCTGATGCTATTTACCCTGCAGGCCATTGAACATGACTGATACGTTGTCCCGCCTGGCCGAGGTGCTGGAATCACGCAAGGATGCGGCTGCCGACAGCTCCTACGTCGCCAGTCTGTACCACAAGGGCTTGAACAAGATTCTGGAAAAGCTAGGCGAAGAATCGATCGAGACCATCATTGCCGCCAAGGACGCAGCGGTCAGCGGTGATTGCAGCGATGTAATCTACGAAACCGCCGACCTGTGGTTTCACAGCATGGTGATGCTCGCCGCGCTAGGTCAGCATCCACAGGCGGTGCTTGATGAACTGGACCGCCGTTTCGGCTTGTCCGGTCACGCCGAAAAAGCCGCTCGCACGGCAGAATAGCGCTCTCCCCTTTCAAGCTTGAACTCTTTTACGAGGACTGTTTCATGGGTATTTTTGACTGGAAACACTGGATCGTCATCCTGATCGTCGTGGTACTGGTTTTCGGGACCAAAAAGCTCAAGGGCCTGGGCACTGACGTCGGTGAGTCGATCAAGGGCTTTCGCAAAGCCATGCACGATGACGACAAGCCAGCCGAGCAGCCTGCACCTCAACCGCAGCCGACCCAGCCCGCGCCTCAGGGCTCGCCGCTGAACCAGCCGCACACCATCGACGCGCAAGCGCACAAAGTCGACGAGCCGATCCGCAAAGACCAGGTTTAAGCCCATGTTCGGTATCAGCTTCTCTGAACTGCTGCTTGTCGGCCTGGTTGCCTTGCTGGTGCTGGGTCCCGAGCGCCTGCCGGGTGCCGCACGCACTGCAGGCTTATGGATCGGCCGCTTGAAGCGCAGCTTCAATGCGATCAAACAGGAAGTTGAACGTGAAATCGGTGCCGACGAAATTCGTCGGCAGTTGCACAACGAGCACATTCTTTCGCTGGAAGACGAAGCGCGTAAAATGTTCGCTCAGAATCAGCACCCCGAGACCGCTTACGAGCCGGTGAGCCCGCAGCCAGCACCGGTGCAGACCGACGCCGCCGATACCGGGCACAACGCCCTCGGCCCGGCGGAACCTGCGGCACCGAAAACCGCACTGTCGCTGGAGAAAACCGCGAAGCCAGCCGCTGCCGGCACGCCGGTCCCGACGCCTCCCGCCCACGATTCGTCATTGCCACCGCGAGCCCCATGAGCGCTGATATCCCGGAAAACGATCAGCAAATGCCGCTGATCTCGCACCTCACCGAGCTGCGTACACGCCTGTTGCGTTGTGTCGCGGCAGTGTTCCTGATTTTTGCCGGTCTGTTTTACTTCACGCAGAAGATCTACACCCTGGTGTCGGCCCCGCTGCGCGTCTACCTGCCTGAAGGCGCAACGATGATCGCCACCGACGTGGCCTCGCCGTTCATCACACCGTTCAAGCTGACCATGATGGTCGCGCTGTTTCTGTCGATGCCGGTCATCCTGCATCAGATCTGGGGCTTCATCGCGCCGGGCTTGTACAAGCATGAAAAGCGTGTGGCCATTCCGTTGCTGGTCTCCAGCATCATCCTGTTTTACGCAGGCATGGCGTTCGCCTACTTTCTGGTCTTTCCGATCATCTTCCACTTCTTCGCCAGCGTGACCCCGGAAGGCGTGTCGATGATGACCGACATCGCCAGTTATCTGGACTTCGTGATGACGTTGTTCTTCGCCTTCGGCGTGGCCTTCGAAATCCCGGTGGCTGTGGTATTGCTGGTCTGGATCGGCATTGTCGACGTGAAATACCTGAAGAAGATACGCCCTTACGTGGTCATCGGCTGTTTCGTGGTCGGCATGATCCTGACCCCGCCGGACATCTTCTCGCAAACGCTGCTGGCCGTGCCGATGTGGCTGCTGTTCGAGCTGGGCATCCTGTGCAGCTCGATGATCAAGAAGCGCGGCGAACACCCGGACGATCAGGCCGAGGACGCTGACAAGCAGGATCAACCGCCCGCCACCACACCGTGAATCTGCTGTTACTTGAGGAGGCCGACTTTATCGCGGCCGACCGCGTGGTTCTGCGCGATCGGCGCCTCAAGCACATGCAGGAGGTGCATCGCGCAGAGGTTGGCGACAGCTTGCGCGTAGGCAGTGTCAACGGCTTGCTGGGCAGTGCCGAACTGCTGCGTCTAGAGCCCCACGAGGCCGAGCTGCGTGTTTCGCTGACTGCCGAGCCGCCGGCCAAGCTACCGCTGACCCTGTTGCTGGCGCTGCCTCGTCCCAAAATGCTGCGCCGGGTGTTTCAGACCATTGCGACCATGGGCGTGCCGAAAGTCATTCTGCTGAACAGCTACCGGGTCGAAAAAAGCTTCTGGCAGACGCCGTTTCTGGAGCCCGAAGCCATTCGCGAGCAGTTGATTCTGGGGCTGGAACAGGCGCGCGACTGTGTACTGCCCGAGATCGTGATCGAAAAACGTTTCAAACCTTTCGTTGAAGACCGCCTGCCGCACATAGCTGCCGACACACTTGGCCTGGTCGGCCATCCTGGCGACTTCCCTGCCTGCCCGCGCGCGGTCACCCAGCCTGTCACGCTGGCGATCGGCCCCGAAGGCGGCTGGATTCCGTATGAAGTTGACCTGCTGCGTCAATCCGGTTTGCAGCCTGTGCAACTGGGCGAGCGCATCCTGCGCGTCGAAACGGCAGTAACAGCCCTTCTGGCTCGTCTGTTCTAGACTTGTTTACGCAAACTAAATCGCTTCAGTTAGTTGCTGCACTGCCGATGTAAGTGCATTCGTAAAAGAACAGACAGCTAAGGAGTGGTCATGTCTCGTGGGTTATCTCAACGTCTCGCCAACGCGAGTGTCAGCCTGAAATTGGCAGTCGGCTTTGGCCTGGTCATGTTAATGACCCTGATGATCTCGGCCACCGGCTGGTTCAGCAACCAGGCGCTTATTGATCGTGGAGATCGTGTCACGGCGATTGCAGAGATCAACGAGCTGACACTCCAATTGCGCATCAGCCGTTCCCGTTACGAAGACCTGTTCAACGCAGAAAGCGCGGCAGAAGTCAGAACTACCCTGGATCAACTTGATGCAGCACTTGCGTACGCGAGAAGCCTGCTGCGCTCGCCAGAAAACCTCCAGTTACTCGATGGTCAGATCCAGTCCGCTCGTGAATACCGCAAGTCGTTCACGGACATGACCAAAGCCATCGATGTTCGCGAGACCAGCCGCAGCCAGATGGGCGACAACGCCGACAAGGCGGTGGATCAGGCCAACAAGGTGGAAGCCGAGTTGCTCAAGGCAGACAACATCCTTGCCTTCAACGGCATCGTCGGCGTCAGCAAGCTGATTCAGCAGGCGCGCTTCCAGGTTCGCGGTTACACCTACAGCGGCCGTCCGGACTTTGAAACGAACGCCAACCAGGCCATCGATGAAGCCGTTACCGGGATCAACACCCTGGCCGGTGACATTTCCTCCGAATACCTGCCGTTGCTGCAACAGGCTGTGGTCGGCCTCAAAGGCTACCGCGCTGCAGTAGGGCAATATCGGGACGCGCAAGCCGCCAGCAAGACCGCGCTGGAGAAAATGACCGCGCTGGGCACCACCATGCTGGCCACCAGCAATGACCTGATCGCCAGACAGAACAAAAGCCGCGACGCAGACAGCGACAAGTCAGTTCTGATGATCGCTGTGGCCACCGCGCTGGCGCTGGTGATCAGCATTCTGGCAGCCTGGATAATCACCCGTCAGATCACCACGCCCCTGCAGGAAACCCTTGAAGTGGTGGAGCGCGTTGCCTCCGGCGACCTGAGTCGCAACCTGCGGGTTGATCGCAAGGATGAGCTGGGCAAGCTGCAAAGCACCATCCAGCGCATGACCGTCAGCCTGCGTGAGCTGGTTGGCGGTATCCGTGACGGCGTGACGCAGATTGCCAGTGCTGCCGAGGAATTGTCGGCAGTCACCGAGCAGACCAGTGCCGGGGTCAACAGCCAGAAGGTCGAGACCGATCAGGTGGCTACGGCCATGCATGAGATGACCGCCACGGTTCAGGAAGTGGCACGCAACGCCGAAGAAGCCTCTGAAGCCGCGGTAGCCGCCGATCAGCAGGCCCGTGATGGTGAACGGGTAGTCAAGGAGGCCATCGCGCAGATCGAACGCCTCGCCTCTGCGGTGGGCAATTCCAGCGAAGCAATGGGTGCCCTGAAACAGGAAAGCGAGAAGATCGGCAGCGTGTTGGACGTCATCAAATCGGTCGCGCAACAGACCAATCTGCTGGCCTTGAACGCCGCCATTGAAGCAGCCCGTGCCGGTGAAGCGGGTCGCGGTTTTGCCGTGGTCGCCGACGAAGTGCGCAGCCTGGCGCAGCGCACCCAGAAGTCCACCGAAGAAATCGAAGCGCTGATTGCCAGCCTGCAAAGCGGCACTCAACAGGCCGCGACGGTCATGGACAGCAGCCGCGAGCTGAGCGCCAGCAGCGTGGAGCTGACCCGTCGGGCTGGAGGCTCGCTGGAAAACATCACTAAAACCGTTTCGGCCATCCAGTCGATGAATCAGCAGATTGCCGCCGCAGCCGAACAGCAGAGCGCCACTGCCGAGGAGATCAATCGCAGCATCATCAACGTGCGCGATGTGTCTGAACAGACCTCAGCGGCCAGTGAAGAGACGGCAGCCTCAAGCGTCGAGCTGGCCAGACTCGGCAATCACCTGCAGTTGCTGGTAAGCCGCTTTACCGTCTGATCAAGCGCATCAGGCCCATGCTTTTTGCGAGCACGGGCCTGACTGTCTGCGCTGAATGTGACGTCTGTCACCCCTCGTTTCTTCTCGGAAATCTCCTACGACCTTCTCAGGTCACACAATGGATCGTCATGCCGATGCGCTCACAACGCACGTCCTGACTCATACAGGACCTGCTTTTGTTCGCTCATTGCAGGAGATTCCAATGTTCCGACTGATCAATCACGCGCTCGGCAACATGAACGTCAGATTCAAACTGTCCCTGGGTTTCGGCCTGGTGCTGTTACTGACCCTGATCATCACACTCACCGGCTGGCATGGTCTTTACACCATGATCAACCGCTCCGAGTCGCTTTCGGAAGTCTCACAGCTCACCAGCCTGACCAAAGACCTGCGCGCTGACAGAATCACCGACCGGGTGCAAAAGACCCCGGAGACCACAGCGCAGGTCATCAAAAAGCTCGACGAAATGAAAACCCACCTGATATCGCTGCACCGGCAGAGCACGGAGCAGGCGACCATCACCTTGCTCAATGGGCAGTTGCAGGCGGTCAGCGAACTGGAGAAATCCTTCGCCGACATTCGCAGCAATCGACAGAGCCACAACCAGATACGCCAGCGCCTGGATCAAAGGTCAGAGCAGGCTTTGCAGGCAGTCGCGCAGGTCGAAACCGAAGTGCTCAAGAGCGTAAGCCAGGAACAGGACAGCAGCGAGCGTATGGAAGAATTTACCAACATTACGCAGCTAAGGCAGCAGATCCAGGTGGCGCGTTATCAGGTGCAGGCTTATACCTTCACCACCAAAGATACGGATGAAACAGCTGCCATTACCGCTATCGACGAAGCGCTCAGGGAAGTCGAGCAGATCGCTCAGACTCAGGCCGACGATCCGCTTCAAGGGCTGATACCCGCGACCGAGGCGCTGAAGGGTTATCGGGACAGCCTGGGCAAGTTCAAACAGATACAGACCAAGGCCGAAGCGGGTCAGGAGTCAATGGAAGGCTTGGGTGAAAAGCTACTTGAATCAGTGGCCGCACTGACCCTTCTGCAAGCCGCGCAACGAGACAGCGAAGCTACAAACTCCAGAACGATGCTGACCAGTGTGGCGGGCTTGGCATTGCTGATCGGATTGCTGGCGGCCTGGGTCATGACCCGACAAATTACCGTCCCGCTGCAACAAACGCTGATTGCTGCAGCACGTATCGCTCAAGGCGACTTGAGCCGGGACATGACAGTAGAGCGTCGTGACGAGATGGGGCAGTTGCAGCGCAGTATGCAGACCATGACGCTCAGCCTGCGCGAGTTGATTGGCGGCATCAGTGATGGCGTCACGCAGATCGCCAGCGCAGCCGAGCAGCTTTCAGCCGTCACTGAACAGACCTGTTCAGGGGTCAACAGTCAGAAGGACGAGACCGATCTGGTGGCAACCGCCATGAATGAAATGGCCGCGACCGTGCAGGAAGTGGCGCGCAGTGCTCAGGAGGCATCCCAGGCGGCTGTTCAGGCCGACCAACAGGCGCGCAGCGGCGATGAAGTGGTCGGACGGGCGATCACTCAGATCGAGCAACTGGCGCGCGAAATGGTTAATTCCACCCAGTCCATGAATCAGCTCAAGCAGGAAAGCGGCAAGATCGTCGGCGTTCTGGATGTGATCAAGTCGGTTTCGCAGCAGACCAACCTGCTGGCCCTGAATGCTGCCATTGAAGCAGCCCGCGCGGGCGAAGCCGGGCGTGGCTTTGCGGTGGTCGCCGATGAGGTACGCAGCCTGGCGCAACGCACCCAGAAGTCCACCGAGGAAATCGAGGAGTTGATCGCGGCGCTGCAAAGCGGCACGCAGCAGGTCGCAACGACGCTGGACAACAGCCGCACCTTGACCGACAACACGGTCGAACTGAGCCGTCGCGCGGGCAGTGCACTGGAGGATATTACCCGCACGGTGGCGACCATCCAGCACATGAACGAACAGATCGCCACCGCCAGCGAAGAACAAAGTGTGGTCGCCGAGCAGATCAACCGCAACGTCATCAGCGTACGCGACATCTCCGAACAGACCGCCGCCGCCAGCGAACAAACCGCAGCATCCAGCGTCGAACTCGCCCGACTGGGCACCCATTTGCAGGGGCTGGTGGGGAAATTCAAGGTGAGTTGATGGATCTGCGATGCAAGGATTCCCAAGCTGGAGCGCTTGGCGTTATACACCCGCCCGCTTTTGATTCTGCTTAACGGGCTTAGACAAGTTCGCTCCTACCCCTCGGACAGAAGGCCGTTTTTGAGTCTGCCCAAGTGGGAGCGGTCTTGTCCGCGAAGGGGCCGGTACATCCGCTAAAAATGTATCGTCAGGAATGAAGCCTTCGCGAACAAGTTCGCTCACGGCCTTCGGCCAGAATCCAGAGCGGACCGGGTACTGCTTCGCTTGTGCGCGAGCGGTCGGATGACTCATTCACGGTCCATCGGAATGAATGTAGGAGCGGACTTGTCCGCGAATGCTGCACCGCAGGCGATAAATATTCTGCGGATGTGGAGCCCTCTTCGCGGACAAGTCCCCACAAGGAGTACGCCCCAAATAGGGATGCGCAGTGGTGGTGAAGGGCAAATGATCGCTAACAGATCGATTGAAATGCGTAACTGTAGGAGCGTCGCCCGGTCCGCTCCCACAAAAAACCTTTTCTCGACACGCACCTAATAAAAAGCCCCTGAAGCAGTGCTTCAGGGGCTTTTTCGTTGCCGGGTGGTTTTAGACCAGGACCGGCTCCGGTGCTTTTACGGCAGGTTGCAAAGGCAGCAAAGGCGCATGTGGATCAGCTTCGATGGAAGCTCTCCAGGCAGCCAGCCACTCTTCGTGACCTTCGCTCCAGACCCGCTCGTGCAAGCGACCCAGTGCGACCGGGTCGCTCAGTAGCATCAGACGTTGCTGATTGTCGAGCTTCGCCGGACCGACCTTGAGCGCGTGATCAACGCGCTCCATACGCACGACTTCAATCGGCTGTGCCTGACGGTGACGTGAGGTGGCCAACGCGCAAGCCAGAGCATTCTGCCGAGGATCGACGACCGCACGAATGAAGCCTTGTTTCAGCGCATGCCAGCGGTTCTCGTGGGTGTACTGATCGGTCGAGACCAGCTCTTGCGGCGGCTCGAATTCTTCAGGAATCAGGAAGAATTTCTCGTCGCGCGCCTTGAGGCCCAGGTTGGTACGGCTGGAAATCACCGACACCGGAATCGACAGCATCAACGAGACCACGATAGGCGCAAGCCACCACAGGAAGCTGGGGTTCAACCAGAACACCAACAGTGCCCAGCAGGCGCCCAGCAAGGTCTGTGGACCGTGACGCTTCACCGCTTCAAGCCACGGCGTGGAGTCATCGTCGCGTTGCGGCGAGTTCCAGGTTGCGGCCCAGCCCAGGAAGGCAGCCAGTACGAAGCGTGTGTGGAACAACATGCGCACCGGTGCCAACAGCACCGAGAAGAGCATTTCCAGCAGCATCGAAACGGTAACCTTGAACTTGCCACCGAAGCCTTTCGCGCCCTTGGCCCAGATCAGAATGACGCTGAGCAGTTTAGGCAGGAACAGCAGAACGATGGTGGTCGAGAACAACGCTACAGCGCGTTCCGGATGCCATTGTGGCCACAACGGGTACAACTGGCGTGGTTCAAGGAAGTAGGTCGGCTCCATCAGGGTGTTCACCGCCAACAGGGCCGTGGACAACACGAGGAAGAAGAACCACAACGGTGCTGACAGGTAAGACATCACGCCGGTCAGGAACACCGCACGGTGAACCGGGTGCATGCCCTTGACCAGGAACAGCCTGAAGTTCATCAGGTTGCCGTGGCACCAGCGACGGTCACGCTTGAGTTCGTCGAGCAGGTTAGGCGGCAACTCTTCGTAACTGCCCGGCAGGTCGTAGGCAATCCACACACCCCAGCCGGCACGGCGCATCAGCGCAGCTTCGACGAAGTCGTGGGACAGAATTGCACCGGCAAACGCGCCCTTACCGGGCAACGGCGCAAGCGCGCAGTGCTCGATGAACGGCTTCATGCGAATGATCGCGTTGTGACCCCAGTAGTGGGATTCACCCAGCTGCCAGAAGTGCAGACCGGCCGTGAACAGTGGACCGTAGACGCGGGTAGCAAACTGCTGCATGCGTGCATACAGCGTGTCCATGCCCGAAGCACGCGGCGCGGTCTGGATGATACCGGCATCCGGCGTGGCTTCCATCAGGCGAACCAGGCTGGTCAGACACTCACCGCTCATGACGCTGTCAGCGTCGAGCACGACCATGTAGCGGTATTCACCGCCCCAGCGACGGCAGAAGTCATCAAGGTTGCCGCTTTTACGTTTTACGCGACGGCGGCGGCGGCGATAGAAGATGCTGCCGAAACCTTTGGTCTCGCGGCACACGTCCAGCCAGGCCTGTTGCTCTGCAACGGCAATATCGGTCTCGTTGGTATCACTGAGCACGAAGAAGTCGAAGCGGTCCAGATTACCCGTGGCCGCTACCGACTCGAACGTTGCACGCAAACCCGCGAAAACACGTGGCACGTCTTCGTTGCAGATCGGCATGACCAGCGCGGTGCGTGCACCGGCTTCGATCGGCTCGTTGCCAGCACTGGCACCCGAGATGCGGTACTTGTCACGCCCGGTGAGCAATTCCAGAAAGCCCATCAGCGCGGTCCAGAAACCGGCCGATACCCAGCAGAACAGAATGCCGAACAGCAACAGAATGCTGGTCTGCAAGGCGTAAGGCAGGACCTGCAAAGCGGTCTGCACGAAGGTCTGACGGGTGATTTCATCCAGCGAAACCAGCGACCAGCCCTGATACGGCAAGATGCCTTTCATGTACGAGCCAGCCACAATAGTCTGACCCAGCATGAGGATCAGCAGAATATAGCGGCGGATCGAACCGACGGTGCGCCAGCGAGACTTCGGCAGATCCCGAGGCAGATCGCTGTGATCCGGCTTGGGCGGGTTGCTCTTGCCGGTCAGGCGGCGCCAGCCACGCACCAGAATGTTGGTGCGCCACGGCTCGGGCACGACCTTGGTCCGGCGAATCGGCGGTGTAGCCTTCAGGCACAGACGCCCGCTGGCGTCGACACCGAGCATCTCGGCGTCTTCCAGATCGTCTGCGGACAGCGTCAGACGACGACCTACCGAAGCCTGAGCGGCCTCGGCAGGATCGGTGACCGGCTGCGCCGAAAGGCGTTCATGCAACTCGGCGAAGGTCGTGCAGCTGGCAAGTTCTGCCCGCTGCTCGTCGCTCATCGGCAAATGCGCCAGGTACTCGTTCAGAGACACTGGCACCCATTGAGAATTACTCATCGCTCGGCAACTGATAGCTCCAGGTCTCGGTCATGACTTGCAACGTCTTGGCCGGTTCCGGATGGGTGGGTGCTGCCTCGGTAGCAGGCTGCTGGATCTCTTTACCGTCCTTGCCCTTGGCTACGTCAGCCTTGGCTGTATCAGCCTTGGCAACGTCACCTTTGGCAGCGTCGGCCTTGGAGGCATCAGCTTTGCCAGCTTCAGGTTTAGCGGCTTCAGGCTTCGGCGCATCAGCCTTGGCAATTTCTACCTGGTCGTTGGCGGACTCTTTGGCAACGACAGGCTTGGCAGCTTCCTTGGCAGCAGCTTCCTTGGCGGCAGCTTTCTTCTCGTCAGCTTTATCAGCGACAAGCAGCGCAGGTTCCTTACCCGGCTCGGCAGGGATTTCACGCAGCAGATAAGCGCGCATCTCGGTCGCCTTGCCGGCATCCTTGACCTTCACACGAAGGGTCAGGCGATAGCCTTTGGTGACCGGGTTGTAACGCAGGTTGTTTTCCACCAGCTCGACGTTGTCGTCGGTAGTGACCTGGCTACGAATGGTCTTGTCTTCCGGCAATGCGGCCAGTACTGGACCAACGAAGTCGACCAGGAATGCAAGACTGCCGTCCGGCTGACGAATCAGGTTGGACTGACGCACGTCACCGATGGAACGTTGAGTCTGCTTGACCCAGCCCAGATCCGGCGAGTGAATCGAGTTTTCCTGCATGGTCCAGTGAAGACGGTAATCGAACGCCATTTCCTCGCCCGGCGCCTTGAGGGTCTCAGGCTTCCAGAACGCGACGATGTTGTCGTTGGTCTCGTCGGCAGTCGGAATTTCGACCAGTTCGACGGTGCCCTTGCCCCAATCACCTTTTGGCTCGATCCAGGCGCTAGGGCGCTTGTCGTAGCGATCATCGAGGTCTTCGTACTGACTGAAATCACGACCACGTTGCAGCAGACCGAAACCACGCGGGTTTTCGACCGAGAAGCTGCTGATGGACAGATGTTTAGGGTTGTTCAGCGGACGCCACAACCACTCGCCATTGGCTGCCTGAATCGACAGACCGCTGGAATCGTGCAGCTCGCGACGGTAGTTAGGCACACGCGAAGGCTGGTTGGCGCCGAACAGGAACATACTGGTCAGCGGCGCAACACCGAGCTTGTTGACCTTGTCACGCAGGAACATGCGCGATTTGACGTCAACCAGCGTGTTGGTGCCAGGACGCAGGGTCAACTGGTACGCACCCGTGGCGCGTGGCGAATCGAGCAGAGCGAAGATCACCAGATGGTTGTCATCCGGGCCTGGCTTCTCGATCCAGAATTCCTTGAAGCGCGGGAACTCTTCACCGGACGGCGATGCAGTGTCGATGGCCATGCCGCGTGCGGACAGGCCGTAAACCTGACCCTTGCCGATGACGCGGAAGTAGCTCGCGCCCAACATGGTCATGATTTCGTCCTGCTTGTCATCCTTGTTGATCGGATACAGAACGCGGAAACCGGCATAACCCAGTTTCTCGGTGGCTTTCGGATCAATGTTCAGGCCGCCGAAGTCGAAACGACTGGCGTCGTACTTGATCTCGTCAACGCTGGTCGCGGTCACTTCGTTGATCTTGACCGGCGTATCGAAGTGCATGCCCTGGTGGTAGAAAGACACTTTGAACGGGGTCTTGTCGCCCGCCCATTCGGCCTTGTCATCACGGAAGCGGATCTTCTGATAGTCGGCGAACTTCATGTCGCGCAGTTCATTCGGCAGATTGCTCCGCGGAGCCTCGAACTTCTGCCCGGCCATTTCTTTGGCCTTTGCCGCTACATCATCAAGACTGAACGCCCACAGCTGACCTGCACTGAACAGGCACACAAGGGCCGAGCTTGCCAGAAGTGCACTACGCAACCGCTTGACGGGTGTCTTTGGAGCATCACAGGGACTAACAATCACGAGCAACCCTCGCCGAAAAACAGATGAATAAACCAACGGCCAGCTATCAATGCCGGGTTGGCGAGCATTGTTCCGACTCCGAATGGGCTTAATGATTCCCCAATCCGATGTCAGAACCGCTTTTGTCATACCAATTGGACCAACAGTGCCGATCCCCGTAGCGCGCGATTATCCAGCAGCGCGCGCTACAACGCATCAGGTATGACAAAGAATTTATTTCCTGAACGAACGATGAATTCGCCAGGCGTAACGATGAAATCGTAGCTTATGTCTCAAACAAAAATGTCACAGGGCCATCATTTATCAGGTGCACCTGCATATCCGCACCAAATTGGCCCGCCGCCACGACCGGGTGCGCGATTCTGGCCTGACTCAATAGATAGTCGAACAACTCGGCACCCAGCGCTGGAGCAGCGGCTTTGGAGAAACCTGCGCGCAACCCGCTTTTGGTATCTGCAGCCAGTGTGAACTGCGAAACCAGCAGCAATCCGCCGCTCACTTCGCGCAACGACAGGTTCATCTTGCCGTCGGCGTCGCTGAACACGCGATAATTGAGCAGTTTGTGCAGCAACTTATCGGCACTGGCACGGGTGTCTTGAGGCTCTATTCCGACCAGCACCAATATACCTTGATCGATCGCACCGACGACCTCGGTGCCCACCTCGACGCGTGCGCCGCGCACGCGTTGCAACAAACCTTTCATAGCGACCTTTCCAGACGTCAGACCCGTTTCAAAACACTGCCATCAGGCTTCTTCGGGCGGTAGATCGAGCAGGTTCTGCGCAATCTGTGCGGCGGCACGTACCAGCGCATCGGCGATACCGGTTTCGGCGGCCGAATGCCCTGCGTCGCGAATGATCTGCAACTCGCTGTCGGGCCAGTTCTGATGCAGCTCCCAGGCATTGTCCAGCGGGCAGATGACATCGTAACGACCATGCACAATGATTGCCGGCAGGTGAGCGATCTTCGGCATGTCGCGAATCAGCTGGTTCTCTTCCAGAAACGCCTTGTTCATGAAGTAGTGGCATTCGATACGCGCGATGGACAGGGCACGGTGCGGATCGGTAAAGCGGTCGACCACCTGAGGATTGGGACGCAAGGTTGCGCAGCGACCTTCCCACGTCGACCAGGCCTTGGCGGCGTGCATCTGGGCAATCTGGTCTGCGCCGGTGAGACGTTTGTGAAAGGCCGCGAGAATATTGTTGCGCTCGTCCACCGGGATAGGGGCGACGTAGTCCTGCCAGTAATCGGGAAACAGGCGACTGGCACCTGCTTGATAAAACCAGTCGATTTCCTGCTGGCGGGCCAGAAACACGCCACGCAGGATCAGAGCATGCACGCGGTCGGGGTGGGTCTGGGCGTAAGCCAGCGCGAGGGTCGAACCCCACGAGCCGCCGAACAGCACCCATTTGTCGATGCCCAGGTGCTCGCGAATAACTTCGAGGTCTTCTACCAGTTTCCAGGTGGTATTGTTTTCGAGGGTGGCGTGAGGTGTGGAGCGGCCACAGCCACGCTGATCGAACGTAACGATTCGGTACAGGTTGGGGTCAAAATAGCAGCGGCTGTGCGCATCGCATCCAGAACCCGGGCCACCGTGAATGAACACCACAGGCAACCCTTCAGGCGAACCGCTTTCATCGACGTAGAGCACATGCGGTTGTTCCACGGCCAGATCGTGCCGGGCGTAGGGTTTGATCTGCGGGTACAAAGTCTGCATAAGTGCTCCATAAGTCCAGTTCAGAGGCTTCTATTGTTCTGCCACGGGGCATCATAAACCCGAAACGAAGAATGAGCATGCTGCACGTCATTGATAGGGGTGGAACGATCGATGCAAGCGTTTTGCCAATTTGAAAAGTTCGCGAACCAGAGCCGTCGTGCTGGGTCGAAGCGTGAGTCGTAAACCGAATTATTTCTCTATTTTCAGGAAATAACTGACGACACGCCTACAGTCTAAGAATCCCGTTTTCCATTCGTCAGACTACTTGAGGTTGTATCGATGTCTCAGGAACCACTTGTTCGTGACGCTGATGTGGCAGCTTTTCGCGCCGCCGTGCTCGCCAAACTCACCTATTCGGTGGGCAAGGACCCCGACCATGCGTTTGAGCATGACTGGTTTGAAGCCGTTGCCCTGGCCGCTCGTGACCACATGGTCGAACACTGGATGGACCACACGCGACAGATTTATCGCAAGGTCCAGAAGCGCGTTTATTACCTGTCGCTGGAATTTCTGATCGGCAGGCTGCTGTACGACAGCCTGAGCAACCTCGGCCTGCTGGAAGTCGCTCGCGAAGCGTTGACCGAACTGGGCGTGGACATCGAGCGTATCCGCTTGCTCGAACCCGACGCTGCGTTGGGTAACGGCGGCCTGGGCCGCCTGGCCGCGTGCTTCATGGAAAGCATGTCGACCCTGGGCATTGCTGGCCACGGTTACGGCATTCGTTACGAGCATGGGCTGTTTCGTCAGGGCATCGTCGATGGCTGGCAGCAGGAACAGACCGAGAACTGGCTGGACTTCGGCAACCCGTGGGAATTCGAACGTCCTGAGGTGGTGTACTCCATCGGCTTCAGCGGCAGCGTCGACACCGTCGTGACCGAAGCGGGCGAATCGCGTCAGGTATGGCGTCCGGGCGAAACCGTGCGAGCCATCGCCTATGACACCCCCGTGGTGGGCTGGCGCGGCAAAAGCGTCAACACCCTGCGCCTTTGGCGTGCCCGCGCGGTGGAAGATCTGCATCTGGAGCGCTTCAACGCCGGCGACCACTTTGGTGCAGTGGCCGAAGTGGTGCGCGCAGAAAGCATCTCGCGCGTGCTGTATCCGAACGATGCAACCGAAGCGGGCCAGGAACTGCGCCTGCGTCAGGAGTACTTCTTTGTATCGGCATCGCTGCAGGACTTGCTGCGTCGCCACCTGAACCAGCACGCTACGCTGACCGACCTGGCCGATCACGCTGCGATCCAGATGAACGACACGCACCCTTCGATTGCGGTGGCCGAGCTGATGCGTCAGTTGATCGATAACCACAACATTGCGTGGGACACCGCCTGGAAAATCACCGTCGGCACGCTTGGTTACACCAACCACACGTTGCTGCCCGAAGCGCTGGAAACCTGGTCGGTCGGCCTGATGGAGCGCATGCTGCCGCGCCACATGCAGATCATCTACCTGATCAACGCGCAACACATCGACACGCTGCGCGCCAAAGGTGTCGACGACGTCAATGTGCTGCGCGCAGTGTCGCTGATCGAAGAAGACAACGGTCGCCGGGTGCGCATGGGTAACCTCGCCTTCCTCGGCTCGCACAGCGTCAACGGTGTTTCGGCGCTGCACACTCAGTTGATGCGCAAGACCGTGTTCGCCGAACTGCACAAAATCTACCCGGACCGGATCAACAACAAGACCAACGGCATCACCTTCCGCCGCTGGCTGTTCCAGGCCAACCCGAAACTGACCGAAATGCTCGTCGAATCGCTGGGCGAGGATGTGCTGGACAACGCCGAGACCCGACTCAAGGAGCTTGAGCCGTTCGCCGAGAAGTCATCGTTCCGCAAGCAGATGGCCGATCAGCGCCTGCACAGCAAGCGTGCCCTGGCCGCGATCATTCACGAGCGTTTGGGCATTGCGGTCAACCCTGCGGCGATGTTCGACGTGCAGGTCAAACGGATTCACGAATACAAGCGTCAGTTGCTGAACCTGTTCCACACCGTCGCGCTGTATCAGGCCATTCGTGCCGAACCGGGCACGGACTGGGTGCCGCGAGTGAAAATCTTCGCCGGCAAGGCAGCCGCCAGCTATCACTCGGCCAAGCTGATCATCAAGCTGACCAACGACATCGCCCGGACCGTGAACAACGATCCTACGGTTCGTGGTTTGCTGAAAGTGGTGTTCATGCCCAACTACAACGTCAGCCTGGCCGAGAGCATCATTCCGGCAGCCGACCTGTCCGAGCAGATCTCCACAGCCGGCCTGGAAGCGTCGGGCACCAGCAACATGAAATTCGGCCTCAACGGCGCACTGACCATCGGCACACTGGACGGTGCCAACGTGGAGATGAGCGAGCAGGTCGGGCTGGAGCACATGTTCATCTTCGGCATGACCTCGCAACAGGTCGAAGCCCGCAAACAGGCAGGCGAATTCAGCGCGCATGGTGATGTAGAGGCATCGGGACGTTTGAACGATGTACTGCAAGCGATTCGTGGCGGGGTGTTCTCGCCGGATGATCCGAACCGTTACGTGGGCCTGATCGATCAGTTGCTGGCGTATGACCGTTTCCTGGTCTGTGCCGACTTCGACTCGTACTGGGCGGCCCAGGCCAAGGTCGAGGAACGCTGGCACGACTCCAAGGAATGGTGGCGCTCGGCGGTGCTCAACACCGCACGCATGGGCTGGTTCTCCTCGGACCGGACCATTCGCGAATACGCAGGCGACATCTGGAAGGCGCTGGACTGAGTTATAAACTCGTCTGATCTGACCGAGGGCATCGCCCGGTCCGCTCCTTGAAAGACCAGAGGGCACGGACAAGCGAAGGGTTGCGAAGCGGCCCTGAAACCGGTCACCTTGGCTGTGTCTGACACACCGAGGCGGCCGATTTTACTGCCGGTTCCCGGCAGTTCGCGGACGAGTCCGCTCCTACGAAGGACCGGATATCGCGGACAAGCGAAGCGTCGCCCGGTCCGCTCCCAGGCCCTCCGGGCAGAAGCCCGTTCTCTGCAGCCATCGGGCGTGCGTACCCCGCATAAAACATTACAAACGATGTCCGCCGGCCCCTATATACTGCGCCCGATAAACCTTCACACACCGAAAAGGATGTCGTCGCGTGCTTTGGATTTGTCTGGTAGTGGGCGGTGCAGTACTGGGCTATTTGCTCAGCTATGACGAGTGGACGGGTTTTCTGATCGGCGCGCTGATGGGCTGGGCTGTCTGGGCAGGCATTCGTGTACGGGTGCTTGGCAGGCGATCCGAGGCTCAACTGCAACAGATCATCGCAACCGGCAAAAACATCGAGACCCTCCAGCAACGCCTTGGCGCGCTTGAACGCCAGCCTGCACCCGCCGTCGTACCGCCTGCACAGGACGCCGCTCCCCTGCCGGTGGATGCTGTCATTCTGCAAACGCCGACTGCTGGCCCCGAACTGATCTGGGACCTGCCGGACGAACCGCAACCAGCGCCACCACCCAAACCTGCCGTCTTACTCCCCCAGCCATCACAACCGGCAACACCCAACCTGCTGGACAGCACAATCGAGCGCGCAAAAAACTGGCTGCTGGGCGGCAATACCGTGTTGCGCGTCGGTGTGGTCGTGCTGTTTCTCGGCCTGGCGTTTCTGCTGCGTTATGCCACTGAAGGCGTGGTCGTGCCGATTGAAGCGCGCTACGCCGGTGTTGCAGCCAGTGCGCTGGCCTTGCTGGCGCTGGGCTGGTGGCTAAGGTTGCGCAACGGGCCTTACGCGCTGATGCTGCAAGGCGCTGGCGTCGGCGTGTTGTACCTGACTGTATTCGCAGCGATGAAGCTGCACGCATTGCTGGACCCTACGCTGGGCTTTGCGCTGCTGGTCGCCGTCACTGCGTTCTCGACCATTCTGGCGCTGAACCAGAACTCGTTGGCGCTGGCCTGCGCGGGCGCACTTGGCGGGTTTGCGGCACCGATTCTGGCCTCGACCGGGCAAGGCAGCCATGTGTCGCTGTTCAGTTATTTCGCCTTGCTCAATGCGGGCATCATCGCCATCGCCTGGTTCAAGGCCTGGCGCGTCCTCAACCTGATCGGTTTTTTCGGCACCTTCGGCATCGGCTTCGCCTGGGGCATCAGGGCTTACACCCCCGAACTGTTCTGGAGCACCGAACCCTTTCTGATTCTGTTTTTCCTGATGTATCTGGCCATCGGTCTGCTGTTCGCCCGTCACAAGCTGCTGGAGCTCACTGACGCACCACCGGATGCCAGTCGCGAAACCCTGCTGCGCTGGTCTGCACGTCAGGGTGATTACGTCGACGGCACACTGCTGTTTGGCACGCCGATCGTCGGGTTCGGCCTGCAATACGCGCTGGTCGACCACCTTGAGTTTGGCGCTGCGTTCAGCGCGCTCGCGCTGGGCCTGATCTACATGGGGCTGGCACGCTGGCTGGCGGCACGTGCGACAGGCCGAACCGTTTTGCTGATGGAAACCTGCCTGGCGCTGGGCGTGGTGTTTGCCACGCTGGCAATACCGCTGGGTCTCGGTTCGCATTGGACGACCAGTGCCTGGGCCGTGGAAGGCGCAGCGGTTTTCTGGCTGGGCCTGCGCCAGCACCGCAAGCTGGCACAGGTTTTCGGCCTGGTGTTGCAACTGGCCGCCAGCGCGATTCTGATCAGCGGCGGCACCGACAGCTCGCGGCAAGCCTTTGCCGATGATTACTGGACGCCGATGATTCTGGCCATCGCCGCCATGGTCAGCGCCTGGTGCGTGTTCCGCCTCAATTCGCTGACCCTCATCGATCAGCGCACCGCTCGAACACTGCTGGTCATCTGGGGGGCGTTCTGGTGGCTGGTTTCGCTGGCCAGCGCAGCCGTCCTGCACGCGCCAGCGCCGTATCTGGCCTCCACGGCCCTAATCGCCATGGCAATCAGCGTGGCGCTCTGGGCCGCATTCGCCCTCCGTTTGCGCTGGACGGATCTCGCCGCGCTGTGCAGCGCACTAACGCCTGTGTGCGCTGCATTGCTGATGATCTCGGTGTACCTGCGAAACAATCCGGCAGGCAACCTGGGCTGGCTGGCCTGGCTGGCGGTGTTCGCTGTGCACCTGCTAAGTCTGCGCTACCTGACGGGCCTGCAATCCATCCTTGTCCAACGCATCGCTCACACAGTGGGCTGCCTGCTGATCATCAGCGTGCTGGCACTGGAGTTGCGTTTCGGTCTGTTGCAATTGTCCGAGTACTACAATGCCTGGCGCTGGCTGGGTTGGGCGATCCTGCCGAGCCTGTTCCTGCTGGCGATGAGTTCGACGCGTCAATGGCCGTGGCCCGTGAAAGCCTGCCCCGAGGCTTATCAAATAGGCGCAGCCGCGCCGCTGGCGGCCCTGATGCTGGTGTGGTTCTGGCTAGCGAATATCTTCAGCGACGGTTCCGCCGATCCGCTGCCTTACCTGCCGCTGTTCAACCCGCTGGAAATCGGCCTGCTGCTCGCGCTGACCGGCGTGTGCCTGTGGATGCGCAGCTACCTGACGCACAAACGCAATCACACCCTGCTGCTGGCCGGCGCTTCGCTGTTCGCACTGATCACGGCGATGGTCATGCGCACCGCTCATCACTGGGCCGATGTGCCGTGGGACACCGAGGCACTGCTGGCGTCGATGCGCGTTCAGGCGGGCTTGTCGATTGTCTGGACGCTCATGGCGCTGGCGTTGATGATCGGCGGCCACATGCGCGCCAATCGCGAAATCTGGCTGGGCGGCGCAGCGTTGATCGGGGTGGTGGTGATCAAGCTGTTTTTTGTCGAACTGAGCAATCGCGGCGGCATGGAGCGTATCGTCTCGTTCATCGGTGTTGGCATTTTGCTACTGGTGGTGGGATATTTCGCACCATTACCGCCGAAACATGCTGTCAAAAATCTCGGCGAAGCACCCGGCCCTGGCCCGACTGCCGCGCCTGAAACGCCATGAGGAACTGTTCTTGAGTCATCCCGCCATGAAAATCGCCGTGCTTGGCCTGGCCTTGTGCACGGTGATGACCGCCGCCGCTCAGGACAAGCCGGCGGATTTCGCCAGTCAGACCCCGCTGAGCCTCAGCGGCGAAGGGCCGTGGTATCGCATCGAGTTACCGCTTGCCGTCCAGTTGAATGCCCGTCAGACCGACCTGGGTGACGTGCGTGTGTTCAACGCCGAGGGGCAGCCGCAGGCTTATGCAATAACCCCTCGACAGCCCGCCCGCGAGCAGGAGCCCGCGCCGATCGAGGTCAAATGGTTCGCGCTGTACAGCACGCAGGAAGCCGGCGACACCGCGCCGGTCATCCGCATCGAGCGCTCCAGCAACGGCAGCGTGATCGAGGTCCAGCCGCAAAGCGACATCGAAGCCGGCGAAGAGGTGTTGCGTGGCTGGCTGCTGGACACCAGCGCCGTCAAGGCACCGCTGGAACAACTGGTGATCGACTGGAGCACCGAGCGCGAAGGCTTTCAGAATTTCAGCATCGAGGCCAGCGACGACTTGCAGCACTGGCGCGACTGGGGCGAGGGGCAAGTTGCACGCCTGTCGTTTGCCGACGAAGTGGTCGAGCAGCGTGAAGTCGGCCTGCCGGGTCAGAGTGCCCGTTATCTGCGCCTGCTGTGGCGCGCACCACACAGCGCTCCGCTGTTGGTTTCCGCGCACGTGCTGAGCGCCGCAAGCGACAACCCGACGCCGCCGCTGACCTGGTCGCCGCCGGTCAAGGGCAGCGTTGAAAGCCCCAACGAATATGTCTGGCAATTGCCGGCAGGCCTGCCGGTAGGGCGCGTCAGGGTCGATATCGCGCAACCCAACAGCCTCGCCCCGGCAACACTTTACGGCCGTATCGACGCCAAACAGCCCTGGCAGCCGGTCAGCAGTGGCCTGCTGTATCGGCTGTCGCAGAACAACAGCGATGTGTTGCAGGACCAACTGCAATTGTCCGGGCGTATCGTTCAGCAGCTCAAGCTGGTGGTCGATGACCGCGGCGGCGGGCTGGGCAACGAGGCACCGCAATTGAGCGTGGCCGTACCAGCGACGGAAGTGGTGTTTCTGGCACGCGGCAACGGGCCATTCACGCTGGCGGTCGGTAACGCTGCAGCCAAGGCGGCGAACCTGTCGCTGGCGACCTTGATTCCCGACCTGAGCCCGGCAAAACTGGCCTCTATCGGCACCGCAAAACCTGCCACGGCAAGCGTTGCCAACATGACCGCCGCGCCGCAGGTGGCCACACAGAGCGCTGACTTCAAACGCTTGGGGCTGTGGGCGGTGCTGTTGCTCGGCGTGCTGTTTCTGGGCTGGATGGCATTCAGCACCTTACGCGCTTCGAAACGCTGAAACATACGGCCTGTCGGGCTCGGTTCGCCCGACATCTGAACTGAAACAGGCATAAGCCAGTCTGATAGCAGTATTACGTCGCCACTCGCGTTAAACTGCGCGGGTTTTCATACCCCTATTTTCGGAGCTATCCATGTCCCGCGTCACACTAAGTCGTTACTTGATCGAGCAGACCCGCAGCAACAACACCCCTGCCGATCTGCGCTTCCTGATCGAAGTTGTGGCGCGCGCTTGCAAGGAAATCAGCCACGCCGTCTCCAAAGGCGCGCTGGGCGGCGTTCTGGGCAGCATGGGTACTGAAAACGTTCAGGGCGAAGTGCAGAAAAAACTCGACGTGATCTCCAACGAGATTCTGCTCGAAGCCAACGAATGGGGCGGTCACCTGGCCGGCATGGCGTCCGAAGAAATGGACAACGCCTACCAGATCCCGGGCAAATACCCGAAGGGCGCGTACCTGCTGGTGTTCGACCCACTCGACGGTTCGTCGAACATCGACATCAACGCACCGGTCGGTACCATCTTCTCGGTACTGCGTTGCCCTAATGAATACCTGAGCCAGAACGAAGCGCTGAACGAAAAGGCTTTCCTGCAGCCGGGTACCGAACAGGTCGCGGCCGGTTATGCCATCTACGGTCCGCAGACCATGCTGGTGCTGACGCTGGGTGATGGCGTGAAAGGCTTCACCCTGGACCGTGAAATGGGTAGCTTCGTGCTGACTCATGAAGACATCACCATTCCTGAGAGCACTCAGGAATTCGCCGTCAACATGTCCAACCAGCGCCACTGGGAAGCCCCGGTACAGCGCTACGTCAGCGAGCTGCTGGCCGGTGAAGACGGTCCGCTGAAAAAGAACTACAACATGCGCTGGGTTGCCGCGATGGTTGCCGACGTGCACCGCATCCTGACCCGTGGCGGTCTGTTCATGTACCCACGCGACAGCCGCGAGCCGTCCAAGCCGGGTAAACTGCGCCTGATGTACGAGGCCAACCCGATGTCCTTCCTGGTTGAACAGGCTGGTGGCGCGTCCACCGATGGCCATCAGCGCATCCTCGACATCCAGCCCGAAGGCCTGCACCAGCGCGTAGCGGTGTACCTGGGCTCGAAAGAAGAAGTCGAGCGCGCAACCGCGTATCACAAAGAGTAAGACCGCTTCTGATGCTCCTGTGGCGGTTCAGCCTGGCTGAACCGCCATCAAGCGGGCAAATGCTCAGGCAAATCAGCATGAGGTGATGCAGCCAGCACGGGGCTGCGAGTCAACCCTCCGATCCACGCCACAAATCCTTGCGCCCTGCGGGAACCAGATCCCGTTTTTCTCTTCTAAGCTTGCGGTACTGCGCCAGCGCCAGCTGCATCCGCCTGCACTGCGACGCGCCCCCCTTCCGTTCAGGAGCTACATCCATGTCCTTGCGCACTGTCGCGTTACTCTCGTTCTGCGTCTTTCTGGCTGCCTGCAGCAAGATCACTCAGGAAAACTACTCGAAAATTTCCGCTGGTATGCCCAAGGCACAGGTCGAATCCCTGCTCGGCAGCCCGACGGAATGTTCCGGCGCGCTGGGCATGTCCAGTTGCACATGGGGCGATCAGAACACCTTTATCAGCGTGCAGTACGCAGCGGACAAAGTGGTGTTGTTCTCGGGTCAGGGTCTGAAATAAAACATGATCAAGGTACTGGTACGTTTCGGAATTTTTGTCATGGCCAGCTTCCTGGCTATCGGTTTTGCCCACTCGGCTGACAACCTTGAACCAAGGACTGTCGACAGCGTTGACCTCAAGCAGTATCAGGGCACCTGGTACGAGATCGCACGCCTGCCGATGTTCTTCCAGCGCAAATGCGCCCAGTCCGAAGCGCAGTACACGCTCAAGGATGACGGCAACATCGCGGTGACCAACCGCTGCCGGACGATTGAAGGCAAATGGGAAGAAGCAACGGGCACGGCCTCGCCACAGGTCCCGGGCAAGACCGACAAGCTATGGGTTGTATTCGATAACTGGTTCTCGCGCCTTCTGCCAGGTGTTGCCAAGGGTGATTACTGGATTCTGGACGTCAGCGAAGGCTACAGAACCGCCGTAGTCGGCAACCCGGACCGCAAGTACCTGTGGCTGCTGTCGCGCACGCCGACGGTGTCTGCATCGGTCAGGGAAAACATGCTCAGCAAGGCTCGCCAGCAAGGCTACGACACTTCGCGCCTGATCTGGCGTGAGGATGACTCGAAGATTGGGAAGGCTGAAAAGTAAACAAACACTACACAGTTGATCATCGTGCGACGCTCTGCGTCGCATGCAGTTCTGGACGCTCTGCTTCCGATCCTGGATCAGCGGCGCGGCACAGATTTGTGACGCAGAGCGTCACGCGAGGCA
>NZ_ATDK01000048.1 GCF_000444135.1 Pseudomonas avellanae BPIC 631 | reverse complement strand
CACGAAAGCGCAATTCTCTGAAAGGGAACGCAGATCTGGACAAAGGGTTATATCGCAATCGACATCTCGTAGAAAACGCCTTCGCCCGGTTGAAGCATTTTCGGGCGGTGGCTTCGTAGTACCAGGCACGCGGATCGCTGCTCAGCCTGTCGTTCTCGACATAGTTGGCTTTGGGGTTGCCGGGCGGGTTGAGAATGCTCTGCACATGGCCGCTGTTGGCCAGCACGAAACGTCGGTCGCCGCCCAGCAGCAGGGTCGAGCGGTACACCGAGTCCCATGGCGTGATGTGATCGTTGATGCCGGCGACGCTGAAGCTGTCGACCGTGACTTTCTGCAGGTCGATTGGCGTACCGCAGACTTCCAGCCCACCGGCATGACTCAGTGGGTTGTGCTTGAAGAAGTCCAGCAGGTCACCGTGCAGTGCCGCCGGGAGGCGCGTGGTGTCGTTGTTCCAGTAAAGAATGTCGAACGGCGGCGGCGATTTGCCCAGCAGGTAATTGTTGATCCAGTACGTCCAGATCAGGTCATTGGGGCGCATCCAGGAAAATATCCGGCTCATCTGACTGCCCTCCAGCACGCCTCGCTGATAGGAGCGGCGCTTGGCGTCTTCCAGTGCCTGCTCATCGATGAACAGCGTGGCAGGGCTATCGATCTGGCTGTCCAGCAGGCTGACCATGTAGGTCGCGCTGGCAACACGGCGTGTCTGGCGTTTGACCTGCAAGTGGCCCAACAGCGCGGCGATGGTCAGACCGCCTGCGCATGCGCCCACCAGATTGACCTCACGCGCACCGCTGATCGCCCGGCAGATATTCATCGCCTGCTCGGTCGCCTCGACATAACTGGACAGCCCCCATTCGCGATGACGAATATCCGGGTTGCGCCAACTGATGATGAATGTCGACAGGCCGTTCTTGAGGGCGTATTGCACAAAGCTGTTGGCCGGGCTGAGATCGAAGATGTAGTACTTGTTGATCTGCGGCGGCACGATCAGAACCGGTCGACTGAACTGCTTTTCGCTCATCGGCCGGTACTGGATCAATTCGAACATTTCGTTACGGAACACCACCGCGCCGGGTGTGGCCGCCACGGTCCGTCCTACCTCGAAAGCGTCCTTGGTGGTCTGGCTGGGCAGGCCGTTGTTGTGCAACAGGTCATCGGCCATGTGGCTCAGGCCTTTGAGCAGGCTGGCACCGCCGGAGTTGAACAGCTCTTTGATGGCTTGCGGGTTGAGCAGGGTATTGGACGGGGCCAGCGCGTCGTTGATCAGCGTGAACAGAAAATGCGCGCGGGCCCGGTCCTCTGTGGACAGGTCGCAGTCATCAATCCACTGCCTGACTTGATGCTGGCAACTGAGATAAACCTGCAGCCCCCGGCGATAAAGCGGGTTCAGGCTCCAGGTCGGGTCGGCGAAGCGGCTGTCCTTTGGGTTGTGCGGGTGAGGGGTTTCGCCCAGCAGCACCACACGACCCAACTGGCTGCCCAGTGCCAGAGCGTGGCGGGCGCTGCGAATCGGATGCCGCCAGCCTTGCGTAGCCACATTACGCAGGGTCGAAAGCAGGTCTCGCCCGCGCACACCGGCTATGGCGCTTTGCGCGTTGATAAAGTTCGCGGGCGCGATCGCGGCAGCTTTCGCTGGTTTTTCTTGCATGAGGGCAACACTCCGTCGTCAGGCAACTCATGGGATGGCGCTGGCCTTTCTGCTGCGAAGGGCTTGCGTCGTTTTGCGCGCTCAAAAGCTCCTGTGTAGTGCGTAATGGTTGGAACTGTTCTGTTCAGCGTCGAGGGCCTGCTGGCGCTGTCAGCGCGTTCGGGCTGGTGTGGGCTGAGGGTGCATGACCGCGCGTTGTCGCTCCTGCTGCAGAAACCCCATGATGATCGGCGCGACAGCTTCGGCGCGGGTAATCAGGAACAAATGCCCGTCATCGATTATGTGTAGCTGGGCATTGGGTATTCGCCAGGCCAGCAGGCGCATATTGACCAGGGGGATCAGCGGATCGTCATCGCCTGCCAGCACCAGCGTTGGCTGGTGAATCTTGTGCAGCCAGTGAATGCTGGTCCAGCCCATGCCGGCAAACAGCTGCCAGTAGTAGCCCAGCTTGCCGGACGAGCGCACCTTGGCAGCGTGATTGGCCGCAAGGTTGTGATCGCGCCGAAACGCACCGCCGTAGATTTCCGGTGCGATGCGAATGACATGGGACGGTTGAATATAGCGGCGCGGGCTGGCCATCAACCACAGCACCCTTGGCTTGCCCGGCACCATCGCCATGCCCGCTGACGTGGCCGCCAGTACCAGTTTCTTGCAGCGCTCGGGGTAGTCATGGGCAAACTGCTGCGCCAGCGCACCGCCCCAGGAAACACCGATGGCATTGACCTGCCCGTAGTTCAGGTAATCGAGCATGCGCGCCGCGAGTTTGGCCAGCCCCGGAAAGCGATAGGGACGTTTGGGTGTCGACGACCCACCGACCCCCGGCACGTCGAAGGCGATGACTTCCAGGTCCGGGTCCAGCGCCTCGACAAACGGAAACACCAGCTCCAGGTTGGCGCCGATGCCGTTGAATATCAGCAGCGGCGTCAGGTGACTCTTGCCTGGGCGCACGGCGGTACGAATGGTGTGTCCGTTCAGGTCTATGGAGCGAAAAACAAACGGTTCCGGCATGCGCGAAGCCCTGTTGATTGAACCGCCGGGGGATTTCTCCGGACTGAGCGAGCCTAACGTTCGTGAACGTAGGTCCCGGGCGCTGCCTCGGCTGATGGATAGGCTTTGTTGCCGAGCCCGGCCGGTGCCTTTTTCAATTTGCCCGAGCGGCTGGTCTGCCATTCCTGCCAGTGTAGCCACCAGGAATCAGTGTGTTTGGTGCCGTTTTCCTGCCAGACGGCCGGGTCCGCAGGCAATTCATCGTGCGTCATGTAACGCGACTTAGGGTTGCCCGGCGGGTTGAGAATGCTCTGGATGTGGCCGCTGCTGGAGAGCACGAACTCGGTCTTGCCGCCAAACAGCCGCGCTGACTTGTAGCAGGAGGCCCACGGCGTAATGTGGTCGTTGGTGCCGGCCAGGCAGAACACATCGGCCGTGACCTGCTTGAGGTCGATCGGCGTGCCGCAGACTTCCAGCGCGTTGGGGCGGATCAGCGGGTTGTTCTTGAACATCTCGATCAGATCGCCGTGAAACGCGGCGGGCAGGCGCGTGGTGTCGTTGTTCCAGAACAGAATATCGAAGACCGGCGGCTCGTTGCCGAGCAGGTAATTGTTGACCCAGTAATTCCAGATCAGGTCATTGGGGCGCATCCAGGCGAATACCTTGGCCATGTCGCGGCCTTCCAGCACGCCTGCCTGATAGGAGTGGCGCTTTGCAGTTTCGAGCGTCTGCTCGTCGACGAACAGCGCGACTTCGTTGTCCAGCGTGGTATCCAGAACGCTGACCAGCAGGGTCATGGCGTTGACTTTCTTTTCGCCCAGCGCCGCGTAATGCCCCAGCAGCGGCAGCGCGGTACAGGTTATCCCGCCCGAGCAGGCCCCGAGCATATTGATGTCTTTGCTGCCGGTGATCGCCAGCACCACATCGACCGCTTCCTTGAGTGCTTCGATGTAGGTCGACAGGCCCCATTCGCGCTGGGCCTTGGTCGGGTTGCGCCAACTGATGATGAAGGTCTGCACGTTACTGCGCAGGCAAAACCGCGCGAGGCTTTTTTCCGGGCTCAGGTCGAAGACGTAGAATTTGTTGATCTGCGGCGGGATCACCAGCAGTGGACGCTCGTGAACCTGCTCGGTGATCGGCTTGTACTGGATCAGCTCCAGCACATCGTTGCGAAACACCACGGCACCTTCGCTGGTAGCCAGGTTCTTGCCGACCTCGAAAGCATCCATGTTGACCTGGCTCGGCATACCGCCGTTGTTCACCAGATCCTTGGCCAGGTGTGACAGACCATCGAGCAGGCTTTTGCCGCCGGTCTCGAAGAAGCGCTTAACGGCTGCCGGGTTGGCGGCGGAGTTGGTGGGCGACATGGCTTCGGTCATCAGGTTGATCACAAAGTGAGCACGGCTGATGTCTTGCGGGGTGAGGTTGCTGCCGCCGATCCACTCGTGCAGCTCTTTGCGCCAGGCCAGGTAGGTCTGCAGATAGCGGCGGTAAAGCGGGTTCTGGCTCCAGGCCGGATCAGCGAAGCGTCGGTCCTCGGGCGTCGGCTGCAAGGCGGACTTGCCGAGCATCACGTTCCTGAGTTCGACGCCCAGGTGCGCGACGTGCTTGATGCTGTGGATCGGTTGCTTGAGCGCCTGGCGCAGTACAAGGCGTGCGGTGCTCAGCAAGTCCTTGCGGCGCAGGCCTACTACCGGGTTCAGGCCTAGCGTGTGCTCAGAGGCCTGGCGCTGCAGTTCATCGTCTTTCGGGTTACTCATCTACGACGCTCCATTGTCCTGAGACGAACACTGACATTCCTTGCCTGTGAACCAGTGATACAGGCGGATAGCCAGTTCTACTGTCAATTTACGGTGTGACTTTCTTCTGGACAATCCGACGCAGGAAACTTGCCAAAGTGACTGGTTACCCGAGATTTAAAAAAATCGCAAGCAGCGTCGGTCATCGACCGCTGCGCGGAACATTGAAACAAAATTGATTAGAAAGCGCTTTCTAAAACGGCAAGCGGCAGGTCAGAGCGGCTTAGCTTGATTGTGAGGACAGGTCAGGCAGGCGGGACTGGACAGGTCAGAGCATCAGCTTGATGACTTGTTCGGAAGGGTCGCGGGATTTGCCGGCTTTTTTCAACTCCTGCAAATAGTCTTCCCACAGCGACTCCTGGCGTGTGGCCAGTTGGTACAGGTAGTCCCAGGTGAACAGTCCTGAGTCATGACCATCGTTGAAGGTCAGTTTCAGTGCGTATTGCCCCGCAGGTTCAACCTTGCTCAGACCCACGCCCAGCTTGCCGAACTGCAGGATCGGCCTGCCATGCCCCTGGACTTCAGCAGACGGCGAATGCACGCGCAGAAACTCGGCAGGAAGGTGATATTCCTCATCCGCCGCGTATTTCAGCGTCAGGGTTTTAGAGGCTTTGTGCAGCTGGATAGCGGTGGGGAGCATTAAGAGCAGCCTCAAGTTTTAAGCTACAAGCTACAAGCTACAAGCAGAAAAGCTGCAGGAGTGAACGACCTCTTACAGCTTGAAGCTTGCAGCTCATGTTTAAAGAATATAGCGCGACAGGTCTTCGTTTTCCGCCAGCTCGCCAAGGTGGCTGTTGACGTAGTCGGCATCGATTTCGATAGGCGCTGCGTCCGGGCTGATCGCCAGGTCGCCTGCGCTGAACGAAACTTCTTCCAACAGACGCTCAAGCAGAGTGTGCAGGCGTCGGGCGCCGATGTTCTCGGTCTTCTCGTTGACCTGCCAGGCAATCTCGGCCAGACGTTTGATGCCGTCGGGCTTGAATTCGATTTTCAGGCCTTCGGTCTTGAGCAGTTCGCGGTATTGCTCGGTCAGCGAGGCGTGTGGCTCGGTGAGGATGCGCTCGAAGTCCTGCGGCGACAGCGCCTTGAGCTCGACGCGGATGGGCAGACGGCCTTGCAGCTCGGGCACCAGATCACTCGGCTTGCTCAGGTGGAACGCACCCGAGGCGATGAACAGGATGTGGTCGGTCTTGACCATGCCCAGCTTGGTGTTCACCGTGCAGCCCTCGATCAGCGGTAGCAGGTCGCGCTGTACGCCCTCACGGGACACATCGACACCGCCCGAGTTACCGCGCTTGGCCACTTTGTCGATCTCGTCGATGAACACGATGCCGTGTTGCTCGACCGCTTCCAGTGCCTTGACCTTCAACTCTTCGTCGTTGACCAGACGCCCGGCTTCTTCTTCGCGTACCAGCTTGAGCGCTTCCTTGACCTTGAGCTTGCGGCTCTTGGTCTTGCCTTTGCCCATGTTGGCAAACAGGCTCTGCAACTGATTGGTCATTTCTTCCATGCCGGGCGGCGCGGAGATATCGACACCAACGGCTTCGTTGATCTCGATTTCGATTTCCTTGTCGTCCAGCTGGCCTTCACGAAGGCGCTTGCGGAACAGCTGACGGGTGTTGGAATCGCTGCTTTGCGCCGGGTCTTCGTTGAAACCGACGCGGGCAGGCGGCAGCAGGGCGTCGAGGATGCGGTCTTCGGCAGCGTCTTCGGCGCGATGGCGAACCTTGACGATTTCCTGTTCACGCAGCAGCTTGATGGCAGCATCGGCCAGATCACGGATGATCGACTCTACATCACGGCCTACATAGCCCACTTCGGTGAACTTGGTCGCTTCGACCTTGATGAACGGCGCATTGGCGAGCTTGGCCAGGCGCCGGGCGATTTCGGTCTTGCCGACACCAGTCGGGCCGATCATCAGGATGTTCTTGGGGGTCACTTCAACACGCAGTTCTTCAGGCAACTGCATGCGCCGCCAGCGGTTGCGCAGGGCAATGGCAACGGCGCGCTTGGCATCGTCCTGGCCGATGATATGGCGATTGAGTTCGTGGACGATTTCGCGGGGAGTCATGGACATGGTTACTCACGGCCCTCTGGCGCGATCAAGCCAATGGGGCCGCAGCATGTGCGGCCCGCAGGGGCTTAATCGGCGAGGTCCTGCTCCTCAATGGTGATGTTGTGGTTGGTGAACACGCAGATATCGCCAGCGATGTGCAAGGAAGTCTCGGCGATTTCGCGTGCTGAAAGATCAGTCTTGAGCATCAGGGCGCGGGCAGCGGCCTGAGCGAATGCACCGCCGGAGCCCATGGCGATCAGGCCGTCCTCGGGCTCTACCACGTCGCCGTTGCCGGTGATGATCAAGGACGCGTCCTTGTTGGCGACTGCCAGCATGGCTTCAAGACGGCTCAGCGAGCGGTCGGTACGCCAGTCCTTGGCCAGCTCGACGGCTGCGCGAACCAGATGCCCCTGGTGTTTTTCCAGTTGGGCTTCAAAACGCTCGAACAGCGTGAATGCGTCGGCGGTCGCGCCAGCAAATCCGGCGATCACTTCACCGTGGTACAGGCGGCGCACCTTCTTGGCGTTGCCTTTCATGACGGTGTTGCCCAGGGAAACCTGGCCGTCGCCGGCCATGACGACTTTACCGTGGCGGCGCACTGAAACGATGGTGGTCAAGGGAGAGTCTCCACACTGCGGGGCGAAAATGCCCTGATGCAAACTCATATGGGGGTGTGGGTGAGTATTTCAACCTTGGGGATGAAGAGCGGGGATAACTGGCAGTTGACTGCCGGAGGCATAAACCTCCGGCGGTTATAAGGGCCTCTTCGTGAGCAAGCTCACTCCCACATGTAGCGCAGAGCGCTTTGCGCGCTCTGTTTCAGCTATCGGCTCTGGCGCTGTTGCAACAACAGGTTACTAAAACCGCCGCCTGCCAGTTGTTTCTGGGCGGTGGTAAGTTGTTCGCGGTTGCTGAACGGGCCGACCAGTACGCGGTACCAGGTTTCATCCTTGACCGTGCCGGACTCCACTGTCGAGGTCTGGCCGAGCAGGATGATCTGTGCGCGGACTTTCTCGGCGTCCGCCTGCTTGCGGAACGAGCCCGCCTGCAGGAAGAACGTCGTGACGGCCGCTGGCTTGGTCGTGGCAACTGGCGGAGCCGGTGGCGGCGTCAGGCCGCTGAGGGCTGCCTGGGCGCGTGCCGTGTCGATCTTGGCGGCCTGCTCGGGCGAAACCGGGGCGGTCGGTGCCACAGGCGGTGGAGTCTTCTCCGGGACCGCTTCGTTGGGCACGATCACTTCCGATTCCGGCAGCAGCGTGTAGAAGTCGTACTTCGGTTTGACCGGCGCAGTGGGGCTCGGTGGCGTCTTGTTCGCCTCGGCGATCTTGGCGGCCTTGGCGTCCGCCTTGACCCGCTTGACGTCTTCGCCGCCCGGTTCGAGCTTCATCAGAAAGACCACGAATGCGCCCACGGTCAAGCCAATCGCCAGCCACAACCATCCTGGAATCGGCTTCTTCGCGGGTGCCTGATAACGGCTGGCGCCCCGCTTGGGTGCCGGTTTTTTCTTCGCAACTGCCAACTTACATACGCTCCAGAGTTTCCAGACCCAACAGATCCAGGCCTTGCTTGAGGGTGCGGCCGGTCAGGGCAGCCAGACGCAGACGGCTCTGCTGCTGATCGGGATTTTCCGCACCAAGGATCGGGCAGTTTTCGTAAAAGCTCGAAAACAGGCCCGCAAGGTCATACAGGTAAGCACAAAGTACGTGCGGTGTGCCTTTTTCTGCGACGTTATTCAGTGTTTCATTGAACTGCGCCAAGCGTGCAGCCAGTTCCTGCTCCTGCGGCGCCTCAAGGACGATGTGCCCCTTGCCGGCGTCGAACGGCGTGCCCAGCTTGCGGAATACGCCGGCGACACGGGTGTAGGCGTACAACAGATAAGGCGCAGTATTGCCTTCAAAGCTCAGCATCTGATCGAAGTTGAAGCTGTAATCGCTGGCGCGGTGCTTGGACAGGTCGGCGTATTTCACCGCGCTGATGCCCACGGCCTTGGCAATGCTGCGCAGCTCGGCCTCGGCGACTTCCGGGTTTTTTTCCTTGACCAGCGAGTAGGCGCGCTCTTCGGCCTCATCGAGCAGGTCGATGAGCTTGACCGTGCCGCCGTCGCGGGTCTTGAACGGACGGCCGTCGGCCCCGTTCATGGTGCCAAAACCCATGTGTTCCAGTTGCATGCCTTCGTGGACGAAACCTGCGCGGCGAGCCACTTCAAACACCTGCTGGAAGTGCAGGGCCTGGCGCTGGTCGACGAAATACAGCGCGCGGTCGGCCTTGAGCACTTTGCTGCGGTAGCGGATGGCGGCCAGGTCGGTGGTGGCGTAAAGATAACCGCCACCGGCCTTTTGCACGATCACCGGCAGCGGCGTGTCATCGGCGGTGCGGAATTCTTCGAGAAACACGCACTGCGCGCCATTGCTTTCAACCAGCAGGCCAGTGGCTTTCAGGTCGTTGACGACATTGGCCAGGTCATCGTTATAGGCACTTTCGCCCATGACATCGGCCGGGGTCAGTTTGACGTTGAGACGCTCGTAGGTTTGCTGGCAGTGCGACAGCGAAATATCCTTGAAGCGCGTCCACAGCGTCAGGCATTCGGCATCGCCGGCTTGCAGCTTGACCACCAGCCCGCGAGCCCGCTCGGCGAACTCTTCAGACTCGTCAAAGCGTTGTTTGGCGGCGCGGTAGAAGTTTTCCAGGTCCGACAGCTCGTCGCTGGTCGCCGGTTTTTCCTGCAGATAGGCCAACAGCATGCCGAACTGGGTGCCCCAGTCGCCGACATGGTTCTGGCGAATGACCGTGTCACCGAGAAACTCGAGAACGTTGGCCACGCCGTCACCAATAATGGTCGAGCGCAGGTGCCCTACGTGCATTTCCTTGGCCAGATTGGGTGCCGACAGATCGACCACCACACGCTGGGCTGTGCCAGCCTTGCGGACCGACAGTTGCGGGTCGGCCAGGGCGGCGTCGAGGCGCGCAGCCAGCGCGGCCGTGTTCTGGAAAAAATTCAGAAAGCCCGGCCCGGCAATTTCGACCTTGCTGACCTGCTCGTCGGCAGGCAGCGCGGCGATCAGCTTTTCAGCCAGGTCGCGGGGCTTCATGCCGGCAGGCTTGGCGAGCATCATCGCGATATTGCTGGCGAAGTCGCCGTGGGTCTTGTCACGGGCGTTTTCCACCTGGATCGCCGGCGTCAGCCCTTCTGGCAAGACGCCCTCGGTGACGAGACGGGTCAGGGCTTGTTGAATCAGCTGGCGAATGGTGTCTTTCATGAGGCTCTCTTCGACCGCGAGCGCGGTGGCGCTTCAATGCGCGGGTGGAAAAACTCCGCATTATCCGTTGCCGGAGCCTGCTTGCCAACGGCGTGCCTTAATAAAGATCGACCGGGTCCACATCCAGCGACCATCGGACCTGTCGCCCGCTGGGCATTTGCTCCAGTGCCAGCAGCCAGCTGCCGAGCAATTTGTGCAGCGGCGCGCGCGCGCTGGACTGCACCAGCAACTGCGCCCGATAACGCCCGGCGCGGCGCTCCATCGGTGCCGGAATAGGCCCCAGCAGCTCGATGCCGCCCAGCTGCATCTGCGCCACCAACTGCTCGGCATCGCTGCAGGCCTGATCGAGAAAGGCTTCGGCCTGCCCCGGTTTGTGTGCTTCGGCGCGCAGCAGCGCAAGGTGTGAAAACGGTGGCAGGCCCGCCGAGCGGCGTTCGCTCAGGGCTTGCTCGGCGAAGGCGAAATAGCCTTGTTCGGTGAGCTGGATCAACAGCGGATGGTCGGCCAGATGAGTCTGGATGATCACCTTGCCCGGCTCTTCGGCACGCCCGGCACGCCCGGCCACCTGCACAATCAGCTGCGCCATGCGCTCGCTGGCGCGGAAGTCACCGGAAAACAGCCCGCCGTCGGCATCCAGAATCGACACCAGCGTCACCCGGGGAAAGTGATGCCCTTTGGCGAGCATTTGCGTGCCGACCAGAATGCACGGCTGACCGCGCTGGATGGTCGCGAACAACTGGTTCATGGCGTCCTTGCGCGAGGTGCTGTCGCGGTCGACGCGCAACACGGGAAAGTCCGGGAACAGAATCGCCAGCCGCTCTTCGGCGCGTTCGGTGCCTGCGCCTACCGGGCGTAAATCCACCTTGCCGCAGGACGGACACTGGCGTGGCACACGCTCGACATAGCCGCAATGGTGGCAACGCAACTCGCCCGAGCGCTGGTGCACGGTCATGCGTGCATCGCAGCGCTGGCAGCCGGACATCCAGCCGCAGTCATGGCACAGCAGGGTCGGCGCAAAGCCGCGGCGGTTGAGAAACACCAGCACTTGCTGACCTGCTGCCAGGGTCTGGCCGATGGCCTGTTGCATCGGACCGGAAATGCCGCTGTCCAGCGGCCTGCTCTTGACGTCCAGGCGCATGAAGCGCGGCTGCTGCGCGCCACCTGCGCGCTGATTCAGGCGCAGCAGACCGTAGCGTCCGGTGTAGGCGTTGTGCAGGCTTTCCAGAGACGGCGTGGCCGAGCCGAGCACAATCGGGATGTTTTCCTGGCGGGCTCGCACCAGCGCCAGGTCGCGGGCGTGGTAGCGCAGGCCTTCCTGCTGTTTATAGGAGCCGTCGTGTTCTTCGTCGATGATGATCAGGCCGGGGTTTTTCATCGGCGTGAACAGCGCCGAGCGCGTGCCGATAATAATGTCGGCTTCGCCATCGCGGGCGGCCAGCCAGGCATCCAGCCGTTCGCGGTCGTTGACGGCCGAGTGCACCAGCGCGATGCGAGCATTGAAACGTTGTTCAAAGCGCGCCAGGGTTTGTGGCCCCAGGTTGATCTCCGGGATCAGCACCAGCGCCTGTTTGCCGGCTTCAAGGGTTTCGCGAATCAGCTGCAGATAGACTTCGGTCTTGCCGCTGCCCGTGACGCCCGCCAATAAAAACGCATGAAAGCTGTCGAAGCCGGCACGAATGGCTTCGTAAGCGGCGCGTTGCTCGGTGTTGAGGGGTAATTCCGGCTGAGCCAGCCAGTGTTCATGGCGTGCGCTGGGCGCATGACTGCGCACCTCAACGTATACCAGCTCTTTGGCCAGCAGCAGGTTAAGGCTGTCCTTGTTAAGCAGCAGTTTGCCGAGCAGTTGATGCGCCACGCCATGCGGGTGCTGGGCGAGTGTGGTAAGCGCTTCACGCTGCTTGGGCGCACGGGCGATACGCGGGTCATCGACACTGGCATTGGCGGCCACGTGCCAGAAGCGTTCCTGGCGGCTCTCGGCCAGCTCGCCCTGACGCAGCAGCACGGGCAACGCCCAGCTCAGCGTGTCACCCAGGCTGTGCTGATAATACTGCGCCGTCCACAGGCACAGCTTGAACAGCGCGGGCGGCAGCGGCGCTTCGCTGTCGAGCAGGGCGATGGCGGGCTTGAGCTTGTCGGCGGGCACTTCGCTGTGATCGACCACCTCCACCAGAATCCCGATCATTTCTCGCCGTCCGAACGGCACCCGCAGACGCATGCCCGGCTGCAAAGCGCTGCGCAGCACGCCCGCCGGGGCACGGTAGTCGAACAGGCGGCGAAGCGGCGAGGGCAGGGCAAGGCGCAGGATGGCGTCGGGCACGCGATGTTTCCCTGTGGTGGTCTGTAATAAGAAGGCGCGATCTTAGCAGACGACCGGTGAGAAGGTTCGCTTGCGTCGTTGCAATTGTCTGGTACTATCCGCAGCCTATTTCCGTGCGGTATTCAACAATAGTGTTGGGTGGCGGCACGTTAGACTGAGGAAGTACCGATGAAAGCTGATATCCATCCAGTTTACGAAGCCATTGACGCGACCTGCAGCTGCGGCAATGTCATCAAAACCCGTTCCACCCTGACCGGCCCTTTGAGCCTGGACGTGTGCAACGAATGTCACCCGTTCTACACCGGCAAGCAAAAAACGCTTGATATCGGCGGCCGTGTTGACAAGTTCAAGTCCCGTTTCGGTGCGTTCGGCGCAACCAAAGCGAAGCAGGACTGATAGCAAGACTGGTTGCCCCTTGGGCATTTCCAGACTGCTTGAAAAGGCGCCCCTTGTGGGCGTCTTTTTTATGTCCGCGATTTGGCTGTCTGGTGCCCAGGCCTTCTGCCCGGCACCCGCTTCGTTGCCGGTTGCGCACGTGCAGCGCGTGGTTGATGGCGACACGCTGCGCCTGACCGACGGCCGCAATGTGCGCATGATCGGCCTCAATACCCCTGAAACCGGCAAGAAAGGCCGGTCTGCCGAGCCATTCGCCGAAGCCGCCAAAAAGCGTTTGCAAGCACTGGTGGACAAAAGCGGCGGGCAGGTCAGCCTGCGTGTCGGTCAGCAGGGCAAGGACCATTACGGCCGCACGTTGGCCAACGTTTATGGCCGCGATGGCGACAATCTTGAAGCGCAGTTGCTCAGCGAAGGGCTGGGCTATCTGGTCGCTGTCGCGCCCAACGTGGCACTGGTCGATTGCCAGCAAAGCGCCGAGCGTGAGGCGCGTCAGGCTAAGCGTGGCGTGTGGCGCAATTCGCCGGTGCAGCCTTCCGACAAACTACGCAAAAGCGGCTTTGCCGTGGTGTCCGGCAAGGTCAGGAGCGTGCAGCGCAATCGCGGTGGTATCTGGATCGAACTGCATGGTTCGCTGGTGCTGCGCGTTGCCCCTGATCAGGCGTCCAGGTTCGATATGGCGGCGCTTGAGCGTCTAAAGGGCCGGCAAATCGAAACGCGCGGCTGGGTGGTCGATCGTTCTAGTCGGGGTGGCTTGAAGGCCGGGCAGTCGCGCTGGATGATCGCGTTGAGCCATCCAGCAATGCTGAGCCTTTAGAGGCTGGCAGTAGAAATCAGCAGGCAGGCGACCAGCGGTCAGGCATCTAAGCGTAAAGTCTAATCCGGTACCTATTGACAGCAGTGACTGGCCAGTCTTGTTAGGACTATGCATCTTGCGTATCCTCGGCGGTCCGTCTGTCCCACAGTAAAAAGCGGAATCCAATACATGTCAGATTTGAAAACTGCCGCGCTCGAATACCATGCCAATCCTCGTCCGGGGAAGCTGAGCGTCGAACTCACCAAGCCGACCGCAACCGCTCGTGACCTGGCTCTGGCCTACAGCCCTGGCGTTGCTGAACCCGTGCGTGAAATTGCCCGTGACCCCGAGCTGGCTTACAAGTACACCGGCAAAGGCAACCTGGTAGCAGTTATTTCCGATGGCACCGCGATTCTCGGCCTCGGCGATCTGGGCCCATTGGCCTCCAAGCCGGTCATGGAAGGTAAAGGGGTTCTGTTCAAGCGTTTCGCCGGTATCGACGTTTTCGATATCGAAGTCGATTCCGAAAGCCCGCAAGCGTTCATCGACACCGTCAAGCGTATCTCCATCACCTTCGGTGGCATCAACCTGGAAGACATCAAGGCACCTGAGTGCTTTGAGATCGAGAAAGCGCTGATCGAACAGTGCGACATCCCGGTTTTCCACGATGACCAGCACGGCACCGCCATCGTGACCGCAGCCGGCATGATCAACGCGCTGGAAATCGTCGGCAAAAGCCTTGAGTCCGCGAAGATCGTCTGCCTGGGCGCTGGTGCTGCTGCCATCTCGTGCATGAAGCTGCTGGTGAGCATGGGCGCGAAGATCGAAAACATCTTCATGGTTGACCGTACCGGCGTTATCCACTCCGGCCGTACCGACCTGAACCAGTACAAGGCTGTGTTCGCTCACGCCACCGAGAAGCGCTCGCTGACCGATGCACTGGATGGCGCTGATGTATTCGTAGGCTTGTCCGGTCCTAACCTGCTGAGCGCTGAAAACCTCAAGCTGATGGCCAAGGACCCGATCGTGTTCGCCTGCTCGAACCCGGACCCGGAAATCTCCCCGGAGCTGGCTCACGCCACCCGCAGCGACGTGATCATGGCTACCGGCCGTTCGGACTACCCGAACCAGGTCAACAACGTGCTGGGCTTCCCGTTCATCTTCCGTGGTGCACTGGACGTTCGCGCCAAGCGCATCAACGAAGAGATGAAAATCGCCGCAGCCAACGCCCTGCGTGAACTGGCCAAGCTGCCTGTTCCTCAGGAAGTCTGCGACGCTTACGGCGGTATCAAACTGGAATTCGGTCGTGAGTACATCATCCCGAAACCAATGGATACCCGCCTGCTGGGCCTGATCGCCGACGCGGTTGCCAAAGCTGCCATCGAAAGCGGCGTTGCGACCCTGCCGTATCCGAAGCACTACCCGCTGACCAGCGTGGACGACGTGTTCAACGGCTGATCCCGCCGCAATAAAAAACCCCTGCAGCGATGCAGGGGTTTTTTTATGCCTGGTAACGGCTCAAAGCCGACGCAGAGCGCAAGTCCGCTTTTGATTCTGGCCGAAGGCCGTGGGGGCGACCGGGGCGGCGATCCGCATTGTTCGCGAAAGGGCCGGTACATGCACTGAAGATTTATCGTCAGGAATAAAGCCTTCGCGAACAAGGAAGGCGTACATCCGCTGAAGATGTACCGCCTGAAATAAAGCCCTCGCGTACAAGGAAGGAGATCGCCTTGCCCCGAAATGGTCTGACACTCCGCGGAGGAATGCCCTTCGTGACGCTCCGCGTCACGCCTCTTCGCGTCAGAACAAGTCGATTGGCGCTGACTCGTCTGCTGGCAACGGGCTGCCGGGTGCGCTGCTGCCGCCCAGTTCGTTGACGCTTGGCGGTGTGTCTTCGCTTTTGAACAGCTCGAAGAACGCGTTTGGCGTGCTCGGTGTGGCAGCGCGGCCGCTCAGTGGGTCGACGCGCAGGCTGAGGATGCCTGACGGTTCGGCCTGCTGATGGGGCGGCTTGTCCTTGAGCGCGGCGCTCATGTAGTCCATCCAGATCGGCAGCGAGACCGTGCCGCCAAATTCATGACGGCCAAGGCTCTCAGGCTGATCGAAGCCGCTCCACACCGTCGTGACGTAATCTGCGTTATAGCCGGAGAACCATGCGTCCTTGGAATCGTTGGTCGTACCTGTCTTGCCTGCAATGTCCGGCCGGTTCATCGACAAGGCGCGACGCCCGGTGCCGCGCTTGATCACGTCCTGCAGCATGCTGTTCAGAATGTACGTGGTGCGCCCATCCACAATGCGCTCGGCAACGGCTGGCGCTTGCGGCTGAGCCGGTGAGCCCGGAGGGCCCGCGACGACGCTCGGGCTGTCATGCACGGCAAATGTCGACGTATTAGGCGCCGTATTCACGTCATTGACCGGAACGCTAGGCGGGTTGGCGACAAACAGTGTCTGGCCGTCACGGTTCTCGATGGTCTGGATCAGGTAAGGGCTGACCTTGTAACCGCCGTTTGCAAAAGTCGCCCAGCCGGTAGCGATTTCCATCGGGGTCAGTGTGGCCGTACCGAGTGCCAGCGACAGGTTGCGTGGCAGGTCCTGTTTGGCAAAACCGAAGCGGGTGATGTAGTCGATGGTGCTGTCGACGCCCAGCGCCTGAAGCAGGCGGATAGAAACCAGGTTGCGTGACTTGTACAGTGCTTCGCGCAGGCGGATCGGGCCGAGGAAGGTGTTGGTGTCATTTTTCGGACGCCATACCTTGTCCAGGTACTCGTCGACGAACACGATCGGCGCGTCGTTCACCAGGCTGGAAGCGGTGTAGCCGTTATCCAGCGCGGCGCTGTAGATGAATGGTTTGAAGCTGGAGCCCGGCTGACGCTTGGCCTGCATGGCCCGGTTGTAGTTGCTCTGCTCGAAAGCAAAGCCGCCGACCAGGGCGCGAATCGCGCCATTTTGCGGATCAAGGGAAACCAGTGCGCTCTGTGCGACGGGAATTTGACTGAATTTCAGCGAGCCGTCGGTCTGACGCAGCAGGCGAACCAGATCACCCACCTTCGCAACATCGCCAGGCTGCTTGGGATTGGCGCCCAGACTGTTGGTGTTCAGATAAGGACGCGCCCACTTCATGCTGGCCCAATCGACGGTTTCTTCCTTCTCGCCATTGCGGGTCAGAACGCGCAGACTGGTCTTGTCGATCTGGGTGACGATGGCCGGTTCCAGGCCGTTGATCGTGCGTTGTTTGGTCAGCTCCTGCGTCCGGCCAGCGCGGGTCATGCCCGGAAAGCGGCTTTCAGGCCCGCGATAGCCGTGGCGCTGATCGTAGTCGATCAAGCCCTGCTGGATAGACTTGTTTGCGTGCTCCTGCAGGTCGCTCGGCACTGTGGTTGTGACACGGAAGCCCTCTGTATAGGCCTCGCTGCCATAACGGCCGACCATTTCGGCGCGGGCCATTTCAGCGATGTACGGCGCGTTCACTTCCGGTGTCGGCACGTGATAACTGGCGTTGAGCGGCTCGTTTAGCGCTGCCTGATACGCGGTCTGGTCGATTTTGCCCAGACGGAACATGCGCCCCAGAATCCAGTCGCGACGCTCTTTGGCACGGGTTGCATTGGCGAGTGGGTTGAAACGTGACGGCGCCTTGGGCAAACCGGCAATCATGGCCATTTGCGCAAGGCTTACATCGCGAATCGATTTGCCATAGTAGACTTGCGCCGCCGCCTCAATGCCGTAGGCGCGGTTACCCAGATAAATCTTGTTCACGTAAAGCTCGAGAATCTCGTCCTTGGTGAGTTGGCGCTCGATTTGCAAGGCGAGAAGGATCTCGGTGGTTTTGCGCGAAAAGCTTCGTTCGCTGGTCAGGAAAAAGTTTTTCGCGACCTGCATGGTGATGGTACTGCCGCCTGACTGAATATGGCCGCTTTTCACCAATTGGGTGGCGGCACGCATCAGGCTGCTGGGATCAACGCCATAGTGGTTGGCGAAGTTGTCGTCTTCGGCCGATAACAGCGCGTTGATGAAGTTGGGCGGGATTTCGGCAAAGCGAATCGGGGTCCGGCGCATCTCGCCGAACTCGGCAATCAGCTTGCCGTCGCTGCTGAACACGCGCAGGGGGATTTGCAGTTGAATGCTTCGCAGCGCTTCGACGGATGGCAGGGTCGGGCTCAGGTACAGAAACGCGCCGCTCAGGCCGAGTAACAGCGAGCAGAATACCGCGACGAGGGACCACCAGAAAAACTTCAGCAGGCGTATCAAGGCTTTTGGATTTCCAGAAAAAATAATGGGTTAAGCGCAGGCATTTACAAATGAACACGCCTTGAAGCTTTCTTAAATGAAAAAAACGCTGCGCATTATAAGCATTTTTCGTCCCCGAGCGTGATTTGCGCTACTGTCAAGGCTGTCGACAGTGACGTTGACCCGAAATAACTCCGTAAGTGACGGAAACTCATAGGAATCAGGTTGTGTTCGAACTCTTTGGCAAGAAGGCCAATACCCTTCTAGGGATCGATATTAGCTCCACCTCGGTAAAACTCCTGGAATTGAGTCGTTCCGGCACTCGTTACAAGGTCGAGTCTTACGCAGTAGAGCCGTTACCGGCCAACGCTGTCGTCGAAAAGAATATTGCCGAACTCGAAGGGGTTGGTCAGGCGTTGTCTCGCGTACTGGTCAAGGCCAAGACCAACGTCAAGATTGTGGCGGTTGCCGTGGCGGGTTCCGCTGTGATCACCAAAACCATCGAGATGGACGCCGGTCTCTCCGACGACGACATGGAAAATCAGCTTAAGCTTGAAGCTGATCAGTACATCCCTTATCCGCTCGAAGAAGTTGCCATCGATTTTGAAGTGCAGGGCTACTCGGTCCGCAACCCGGAACGTGTCGAAGTCCTGTTGGCGGCCTGCCGCAAGGAAAACGTCGAGGTGCGCGAGGCTGCGCTGGCTCTCGCCGGGCTGACGGCGCGTGTCGTGGACGTCGAGGCCTACGCGCTGGAGCGTTCATTCGGGCTTCTGGCTGCGCAACTGGGCAACGGTCATGACGAACTGACCGTTGCCGTGGTGGACATCGGCGCGACCATGACCACCCTCAGCGTGCTGCACCACGGCCGAATCATCTATACCCGCGAGCAATTGTTCGGCGGCCGCCAGCTGACTGACGAAATTCAGCGCCGCTACGGGCTTTCCATGGAAGAGGCCGGGCTGGCCAAGAAGCAGGGCGGGCTGCCTGACGATTATGTCAGCGAAGTGCTGGACCCCTTCAAGGACGCGCTCGTGCAACAGGTTTCCCGATCCCTGCAGTTCTTCTTTGCGGCCGGTCAGTACAACTCCGTGGATCACATCATGCTGGCAGGCGGTACGGCTTCGATTTCAGGGCTGGAGCATTTGATTCAGCGACGTATCGGCACGCCGACCATGGTTGCCAACCCGTTTGCCGACATGGCCTTGAGCTCCAAGGTCAATGCCGGTGCGCTGGCCAGCGATGCGCCTGCCCTGATGATCGCGTGCGGTCTGGCGTTGAGGAGCTTTGACTGATGGCGCGGATCAACTTATTACCGTGGCGTGAAGAGCTTCGCGAAGCACGCAAAAAACGCTTTCTGACCGCATTGGTCGGCGTGCTGGTGGTGTCGGTCGGCATTCTCTTTCTGATCGATCGCTACGTCAGCAGCGCCATCGAACATCAGATGGCCCGCAACGCATTTCTGCAAACCCAGATCGCCCAGCTCGATATCCGCATCAAGGAGATCAGCGACCTGAAGGCGCGTCGCAAACAATTGCTTGAGCGCATGAAGATCATCCAGGACCTGCAAGGCAACCGGCCTATCACCGGGCGCGTGTTTGACCAGCTGGCGCGTACTCTGCCGGATGGCGTTTATTTCTCGCAGGTCAAAATGACCAGCAAACTGATTGCCATCAGTGGCGCTGCCGAATCGAACAACCGGGTTTCCGACCTCATGCGTAACCTTGAAGCCTCCGACTGGCTGGAAGCGCCAAGCCTCACCGAGGTCAAGGCCACGACGGCGGGTGCTGTCGATCAGGCCAACGTCTTTCAGTTGACCGTGCGCCAGACCCAGCCACCGGTTGCCGCAGTTGCTCCAGCCGGCGCTACATCGGTCGCCCCGGCCCCCGCACCCGCACCCGCTGCAGGAGCCAAGCCATGAATATGTCCGAATGGCTGGAAGGGTTGCGCAAGGTTGATCTGAGCGAGCTGGACCTGAACAACATGGGCTCCTGGCCCGCCGCGATCAAGGCGATTGCCGGTGTGCTGGTCGCGGTACTGATTTTCGCGCTGGGCTATTTCTTCTTTATTCAGGATCTGGAAACCCAACTGGAGAGCACGCAGGCCAGCGAAGTGGCGCTTAAAGAGCAGTTTTCCAACAAGGCGTTCCAGGCTGCGAACCTTGAGCCCTACAGAAAGCAGATGGAAGAAATGGAAAACACCTTCGGGGCGCTGCTGCGGCAGTTGCCGAGCGACACCGAAGTGCCAGGCCTGCTTGAAGACATCACCCGCACCGGGCTTGGAAGCGGGCTTGAGTTCGAGGAAATCAAGCTGTTGCCCGAAGCGGTCCAGCAGTTCTATATCGAGCTGCCGATACAGATCACAGTGGTGGGTGGCTATCACGACCTGGCGACCTTTGTCAGCGGCGTTGCCAGCCTGCCGCGTATCGTCACGCTGCATGATTTCGAGATCAAGCCGGTCGATCCGAAGGTGCCGACCAAGTTGCGCATGAGCATTCTGGCCAAGACCTACCGCTACAACGATGAAGGGCTGAAGAAATGAGGGCGGCGCGATTGTTGTGCGTCAGTGTGGTTCTGGCAGGGCTGGCCGGTTGCGGCAATGACAATGATTTTGCCGACCTGAGCGAGTTCATGGATCAGGCCAGGGCGCGCCCGAGCGGTACGATCGAGCCCTTGCCGAAGTTTCGCCCGTATGAGGCTTTCACCTATAACGCAGCAGCCCTGCGCAGCCCGTTTCAGCCGCCGATCAAGATTGACCTGCTCAATCGTCAGAAAGGCACGCGGCTGGTGGCACCGGATGAGCATCGGGTCAGACAGTTTCTCGAAGGGTTCAATATCGAGGCCTTCGAGATGGTCGGTACGATCGGCAACGAGTCAGGGACGTTTGCCCTGTTGCGCGGGGCCGGAGGTGTTCATCGCGTCAAAGTGGGCGATTACCTGGGGCGCAACAATGGCCGGGTAGTGTCAATCGGCGATGCGCAGGTTGATGTCATTGAAATAGTTCCTGATGGAGAGGGGGCCTGGCTGGAAAGGCCGCGCAGTATTTCCCTCAAAGAACGCTCATGAAGTGGGCAAGGCCAAGTATGCACAGTAGCGCTCAACGGAAATTGATCATGACCCGGATTCTCTCGATTATCGGCGTGTCGTTATGCATAGCGATGCTGTCGCCGGTTCTCCAGGCTGCCAACCTCAAGACCCTGGATGTCGCCGCCCTGCCAGGCGATCGCATCGAGCTCAAGCTCGCCTTTGACGCACCGGTGCCCGCGCCGCGCGGCTACACCACCGAGCAGCCGGCGCGCATCGCTCTGGACCTGCCGGGCGTGACCAGCCAGTTGGAGACCAAAAGCCGTGAGCTGGGCACCGGCAATGCACGCAGCGTAGTGGTGGTGCAGGCTCAGGATCGCACGCGAGTGATCATCAACCTGACGACGCTTGCGCCTTACAGCTCCCGCGTCGACGGCAACAATCTGTTCGTGGTCATTGGCCAGGGTGCCGCCGCAGCGCAGGCTTCCCAGCCAACCACTGCGATGGGCGCGCAACGGGTAGCGGTGCCGCCGCCTGTCCCGGCGTCTGCCAAGCCCTTTATACCGGCGGGCGTCAAAGCCATCCGCAATGTCGATTTTCAGCGCGGTGAGCTGGGTGAAGGCAATGTGGTCATCGACCTGAGTAACCCGAGCATCGCGCCTGATATTCAGGAGCAGGGCGGCAAGATCCGTGTCGACTTCGCCAAGACCCAGTTGCCCGAGCCTCTGCGTGTGCGGCTGGACGTCAAGGATTTCGCGACCCCTGTGCAGTTCGTCAGTGCGTCGGCCACGGGCGACAAGGCCAGTATTCTGATCGAGCCGTCGGGTGCCTTCGATTACTCTGCGTTCCAGACCGAAAACAAGCTGACCATCAGCGTACGTCCGTTGACCAACGAAGATCTGGACCGCCGCGCCGCCGACAAGCCGGTGTACACCGGTGAAAAGCTCTCGCTTAACTTCCAGGACATCGACGTGCGTTCGGTGCTGCAACTGATCGCCGACTTCACCAACCTCAATCTGGTGGCCAGCGACACGGTTCAGGGCGGCATCACCCTGCGCCTGCAGAACGTGCCGTGGGATCAGGCGCTGGACCTGGTGCTGAAAACCAAAGGCCTGGACAAGCGCAAGGTCGGCAGTGTTCTGCTGGTTGCGCCAGCGGATGAAATTGCCGCCCGCGAACGCCAGGAGCTGGAATCGCTCAAGCAGATCGCCGAACTGGCACCGCTGCGCCGCGAACTGCTGCAGGTCAATTACGCCAAGGCCGCCGACATCGCCAAGCTGTTCCAGTCGGTGACCAGTGCCGAGTCCAAGGCTGAAGAGCGTGGCTCGATCACCGTGGACGACCGCACCAACAACATCATTGCCTACCAGACCCAGGACCGTCTCGACGAACTGCGTCGCATCGTTTCACAACTGGACATTCCGGTGCGCCAGGTGATGATCGAAGCACGCATCGTCGAGGCCAACGTCGATTACAACAAGCAGTTGGGCGTGCGCTGGGGCGGTTCGACCAACACCAGCGGCAGCGGGAAATGGACGACTTACGGGCTGGATGACAATGGCGATGAGGCCGGTAACACGAGCGGCAATCTGACTTCCAACGTTCCGTTCGTGGACCTGGGGGCCGCCGGGGCGACGTCCGGCATCGGCCTGGGCTTTGTGACCAATAACACCTTGCTGGACCTTGAGCTGAGCGCGATGGAGAAGACCGGCAACGGCGAAATCGTCTCCCAGCCCAAAGTGGTCACGTCCGACAAGGAAACCGCCAAGATCCTCAAGGGCACGGAGATTCCGTATCAGGAATCCAGCTCCAGCGGCGCCACCACCGTAAGCTTCAAGGAGGCTTCGCTGTCGCTTGAAGTCACGCCGCAGATCACGCCGGACAACCGCATCATCATGGAGGTCAAGGTCACCAAGGATGAGCCGGACTACCTGAATGCGGTGCTTGGCGTACCGCCGATCAAGAAAAACGAGGTCAACGCCAAAGTGCTGATTTCCGATGGCGAAACCATCGTGATCGGTGGTGTGTTCTCCAATACGCAAAGTAAAGTTGTCGATAAAGTGCCATTTCTTGGCGATGTACCGTATCTTGGCCGGCTTTTCAGGCGCGATGTGGTATCCGAGTCCAAATCCGAGCTGTTGGTATTTTTGACTCCGCGTATCATGAACAACCAGGCGATTTCTGTGAGTCGTTGATTTTGTGCGAAATTTAATACTTGTGGGGCCGATGGGTGCTGGCAAAAGCACTATCGGCCGTTTGCTTGCCAAAGAGTTGCGACTGCCGTTCAAGGATTCCGACAAGGAAATCGAGCTGCGCACGGGCGCCAATATCCCCTGGATCTTCGACAAGGAAGGCGAACCGGGTTTCCGTGAGCGCGAGCAGGCCATGATTGCCGAGCTGTGCGAAGCCGATGGCGTGGTTCTGGCCACTGGCGGCGGCGCAGTAATGCGCAGTGAAAACCGTCAGGCGCTGCGTGCCGGTGGGCGTGTGGTGTATCTGCATGCCTCTATCGAACAGCAGGTCGGGCGCACCGCGCGTGACCGAAATCGTCCTTTGTTGCGTACTGCCGATCCGGCCCGGGTGCTGAGCGAATTGCTGGCCATCCGCGACCCGCTGTATCGGGAAATCGCCGACGTGGTGATCGAAACCGATGAGCGGCCACCCCGAATGGTGGTTCTCGAGATACTGGCGCGCCTTGCAGAGCTTCCTCCCCGTTAAAGCGCAGGCGAAAATGCGCTATCCTCGGCGACCATAAAAACAGCGACAGTGCATGGCCTTGCGTCATGACATCCTGAAAACCGTGCAGCGGTCCAATCGGTAATCAATGTGGGGACACATGCAGACACTTAAGGTCGAGCTGGGCGAGCGCAGCTACCCGATCCATATAGGCGAAGGCCTGCTGGATCAGCCAGAGCTCCTTGCCCCGCACATTGTCGGGCGTCAGGTGGCTATCGTCTCCAACACGACGGTCGCGCCGCTGTATCTGGAGCGCCTGACACAGACGCTGGCCGGTTACAACGTCCTGCCGATTGTTCTGCCTGATGGCGAGGCGTTCAAGAACTGGGAAACCCTGCAGACCATTTTCGATGGCCTGCTCACCGCCCGTCACGACCGCCGTACCACGGTCATTGCGCTGGGTGGCGGAGTGATTGGCGACATGGCCGGTTTCGCTGCGGCGTGTTATCAGCGCGGCGTGAATTTCATTCAGATCCCGACCACGCTGTTGTCTCAGGTGGACTCCTCGGTCGGCGGCAAGACCGGCATCAACCATCCATTGGGCAAGAACATGGTCGGTGCGTTCTATCAGCCAAGCGTCGTGCTGATCGACACCACCTCGCTCAATACCCTGCCCGAGCGTGAGTTGTCCGCCGGGCTGGCCGAAGTTATCAAGTACGGTCTGATCTGCGACGAGCCGTTTCTGACCTGGCTCGAAGAACATGTCGACGCCCTGCGCGGGCTTGATCAGGCCGCGCTGACCGTGGCCATTCAGCGTTCCTGCGCCGCCAAGGCGCTGGTGGTCGGTGCCGATGAGCGTGAGTCCGGTGTGCGCGCCACATTGAACCTGGGGCACACATTCGGCCACGCCATCGAGACGCATATGGGCTATGGTGTCTGGCTGCATGGCGAAGCGGTAGCTGCCGGTACGGTCATGGCGCTGGAAATGTCCTCGCGCCTGGGCTGGATCAGCACGCAGGAACGGGATCGCGGCATTCGCCTGTTTCAGCGTGCCGGGCTGCCGGTGGTGCCGCCGCAAGAAATGACGGAAGACAATTTTCTCGAACACATGGCGATCGACAAGAAAGTCATCGACGGTCGCCTGCGTCTGGTGCTGTTGCGCCAGATAGGTGAAGCGGTTATCACGGACGATTATCCACAAGAAGTATTACAGGCCACCCTGGTTGCGGACTATCGCGCCCTGGTGGATCAGCTTAGAGGTTAACGGAAAACCCATGACTAGTTTGCATGCCGACGAGGCCTTCCTCGGCCATTATCAGTTGAGTCATGACCCCTTTGCAGCGCGGGTACCTGGCTTCAAATTCTTTCCTGCCCAGCGCAAGCCCGTGCTGGGTCAGCTTCATCATCTGGCGCGTTACAGTCAGTTGTTGCTGGCAGTCACCGGGCCACAGGGCAGCGGCAAGACCCTGCTACGCCAGGCGCTGGTGGCCAGCACCAACAAGCAGTCGGTGCAAAGCGTCGTGGTTTCTGCGCGCGGTGCCGGTGATGCGGCGGGCGTATTGCAGCAGGTCGCCCAGGCGCTGAGCGTCGCTCAGGCCGAAATGCAGGCGATCCTGTCGCAGGTCGTTCAGCTCGGGCTGACCGGTCAGGAAGTCTACTTGCTGGTCGACGATGCGGAACAACTGGGCGATTCGGCGCTCGAAGCGTTGCTGGGTCTTGCTGCGGGCACGCCGGAAGGGCGTCCGCATGTATTCCTGTTCGGAGAGCCATCGCTGCTCGATCGTCTCGATCAGATGTGTGCCGACCTGCAGGGCGATGTCGAAGGCGAACGCTTTCACGTCATCGAGCTGCAACCCTATACGCAAGAGGAAACCCGGGAGTATCTGGCTCAGCGTCTGGAGGGTGCAGGGCAGGGAATCGCATTGTTTACTGCCGACCAGATCACCGATATTCATGAACAATCCGATGGCTGGCCTGGGGCAATCAACCAGGTGGCCCGCGATTCAATGATCGAGGCGATGATCGCGAGTCGTTCCGCGGTCAAGCGTCCAAGTGTGGGGTTCAACATGCCGAAAAAACACGTATTGGCCTTGGGTGCCGTCGTCATAGTGGCCGTGGCAGCAGCAGTGCTGATCCCGGGTCGCGGTGACAAGACGGGCGCACCTGCCAATGCCCCTGCTTCCGCTCAGGCGCAACTGCCGCTGGGTGAGGGCAAGCCAACTGCTCAACAATCGAACAACGGTAGCCCGGCCATCGAATTTGCGGGCAACTCGCAACCGATGCCGCTGCCGATGAACGGTAATTCGCAGCCGGTAATGCGCGGTCCGCTGGCTGAGGCAGCCGGTTCCAGCGATGTCGACGAAGACGCCGTGCCGACGGGTTCGCCTGCCCAGCCGCCGACCGTGACCACCACCGCGCCGCCAGCAGGCGTGCCTGCCGGTCAGGCCGCCGCTCAAACGCCACGTTCGTCGATTCCTGCGCCAACGCCTGCCGCCAAACCGGCGCCAGCGCCGACTCAGGTTGCGGTCGCCAAGCCTGCTCCAGCGCCTGCACCGGCCGCCAAGCCTGCTGAAAAACCGGCAGCTGCGGCCGCCAAGCCAGCGGCCGGTGGTAACTGGTACAGCAGTCAGGCACCAGGCCACTACGTGGTGCAGATTCTCGGCACCAGCTCCGAAGCGACGGCTCAGGCCTATATCGCAGAGCAAGGTGGCGAGTACCGTTATTTCAAGAAAACCCTGCAGGGCAAGCCGCTGTACGTCATCACATACGGCAACTTTCCTGACCGTGCTGCCGCTCTGGCAGCCATCAAGGTATTGCCAGCCAAGGTTCAGGCTGGTAAACCTTGGCCTCGCACTGTCGCCAGCGTCCAACAAGAGCTCGGCGCCACCCGCTGAAGTCGCAGCGGCTCTATCCGGGCCGCTTCACCCAGCCAGCCTGACTTAACCCGCATGAGCGCCACCTTATGGGTGCGCGCCTTGCGGCGTCTGCGTTACAAGCGCTCTGCAGTCTCCCGTCGCGTCAGTCAGATTCATGAAGAAATGCTTTGACTAGCACAGCGACCCGCTTTAAAACTTTCATAATTGCGACATTGATTATCAACCAGTCGTCGTTAAATTTGTGAGCCCCTGTGTCGCTGTGTACAATGACCTCCGTTTTGCCTGTCCGAAGCTGGCGTACGTTCGGCGTGACAGGTAATTGGTTGAATTAAAAGGAAATTTGCCTCGCATAGAGGCAGCCTGGTGAGAAAGTGTCTATGAAAGCAGGTCTGTACCAACCAGATGAATTCAAGGATAACTGCGGCTTCGGCCTGATCGCTCATATGCAGGGCGAGCCCAGTCATCACCTGTTGCAGACGGCCGTTCAGGCCCTGACCTGCATGACCCACCGTGGCGGTATCAACGCCGACGGCAAGACCGGCGACGGTTGTGGTCTGTTGATTCAGAAGCCCGACGGCTTCCTGCGCGCGATGGCCAGCGAGCACTTCGGTGTCGATCTGCCCCGCCAATATGCCGTGGGCATGGTGTTCCTCAATCAGGACGACGCCAAAGCCGAAGCCGCGCGTGAAAACATGAACCGCGAGATCCTGGCCGAGGGCCTGGAGCTGGTGGGCTGGCGCCAGGTGCCGATCGATACCAGCGTGCTGGGTCAACTGGCGCTGGAGCGTCTGCCGAAAATCGAGCAGGTGTACATCGGCGGTGAGGGCCTGAGCGATCAGGAATTCGCCATCAAACTGTTCAGTGCACGTCGCCGCTCATCGGTTGCCAACGCTGCAGATTCCGATCACTACATCTGCAGCTTTTCGCACAAGACCATCATTTATAAAGGCCTGATGATGCCGGCCGACCTCACGGCCTTTTTCCCGGACCTGAGCGACGAGCGTCTGCAGACCGCAATTTGCGTGTTCCACCAGCGCTTTTCGACCAACACCCTGCCGAAATGGCCGCTGGCCCAGCCTTTCCGCTTTCTTGCCCACAATGGCGAGATCAACACCATCACCGGTAACCGTAACTGGGCACAGGCGCGTCGCACCAAGTTCACCAACGACCTGATGGATCTGGACGAACTCGGCCCGCTGGTCAACCGCGTGGGCTCCGACTCGTCGAGCATGGACAACATGCTTGAGCTGATGGTGACCGGCGGCATCGACCTGTTCCGTGGCGTGCGCATGATCATTCCGCCTGCGTGGCAAAACGTCGAGACCATGGACCCGGACCTGCGCGCCTTCTATGAATACAACTCCATGCACATGGAGCCGTGGGACGGCCCGGCCGGCATCGTGATGACCGAAGGTCGTCATGCGGTCTGCCTGCTCGACCGCAACGGCCTGCGCCCGGCGCGCTGGGTCACCACCAAGAATGGCTATATCACCCTCGCGTCGGAAATCGGCGTGTGGGACTACAAGCCCGAAGACGTCATCGCCAAGGGCCGTGTCGGTCCTGGGCAGATTTTTGCCGTGGACACCGAAACCGGCCAGATCCTCGACACCGATGCCATCGACAACCGCCTCAAGTCACGTCATCCGTACAAGCAATGGCTGCGCAAGAATGCCCTGCGCATTCAGGCCACCATGGAAGACAACGACCACGGCTCGGCTTTCTATGACAGCGAGCAGCTCAAGCAATACATGAAGATGTATCAGGTCACATTCGAAGAGCGTGATCAGGTGCTGCGCCCGCTCGGCGAGCAGGGCCAGGAAGCCGTGGGCTCGATGGGTGACGACACGCCGATGGCAGTGCTGTCGCGTCGCGTGCGTTCGCCTTACGATTACTTCCGCCAGCAGTTCGCGCAGGTTACCAACCCGCCGATCGACCCGCTGCGTGAAGCCATCGTCATGTCGCTGGAGATCTGCCTCGGTGCCGAGCGCAACATCTTCCAGGAATCGCCAGAGCACGCCTCACGCGTGATCCTCAGCTCGCCAGTCATTTCGCCGGCCAAATGGCGCTCGCTGATGAACCTGGAACGTCCGGGTTTTGAGCGCCACATCATCGACCTGAACTACGACGAAAGCCTGGGCCTTGAAGCCGCTGTGCGCAACGTCGCCGATCAGGCCGAAGAAGCGGTGCGTTCCGGGCATACCCTGATTGTGCTGAGCGACCGCCACATTGCACCGGGCAAACTGCCGGTGCACGCCTCGCTGGCCGTTGGCGCGGTTCACCACCGCCTGACCGAGCAGGGCCTGCGTTGCGACAGTAACATTCTGGTCGAGACCGCCACGGCGCGTGACCCGCATCATTTCGCTGTGCTGATCGGTTTTGGCGCTTCGGCGGTCTATCCGTTCCTGGCCTACGAAGTGCTGGGTGACCTGATCCGTACCGGCGAAGTGCTGGGCGACCTGTACGAAGTCTTCAAGAACTACCGCAAAGGCATCACCAAGGGCCTGCTCAAGATTCTGTCGAAGATGGGCATTTCGACCGTTGCGTCCTACCGGGGTGCGCAACTGTTCGAAGCCATCGGCCTGTCCGAAGAAGTCTGCAACACCAGCTTCCGTGGTGTGCCGAGCCGCTTGAAAGGCGCGCGCTTCGTCGATATCGAAGCCGAGCAGAAGGCCCTGGCCGCCGAAGCCTGGAGCCCGCGCAAGCCGATCCAGCAGGGCGGTCTGCTCAAGTTCGTCTACGGTGGCGAATACCACGCCTACAACCCGGATGTGGTCAGCACCCTGCAAGCCGCTGTACAGCAGGGTGACTACAGCAAGTTCAAGGAGTACACCGCGCTGGTGGACCAGCGTCCGGTGTCGATGATTCGTGACCTGTTGCAGGTCAAGACCCTCGACCAGCCGCTGAACATCGACGAAATCGAGCCGCTGAGCGAGATTCTCAAGCGCTTCGATTCGGCCGGTATCTCGCTGGGTGCCTTGTCACCCGAGGCTCACGAAGCGCTGGCCGAGGCAATGAACCGCCTGGGTGCGCGCTCCAACTCCGGTGAAGGCGGTGAAGACCCGGCGCGCTACGGCACCATCCGCAGCTCGAAAATCAAGCAGATCGCCACGGGCCGCTTTGGTGTAACGCCTGAGTATCTGGTCAACGCCGATGTGCTGCAAATCAAGGTTGCGCAGGGTGCCAAACCGGGTGAGGGCGGGCAACTGCCGGGCGGCAAGGTCAACGGCCTGATCGCCAAACTGCGCTATGCCGTGCCGGGTGTGACGCTGATTTCGCCGCCGCCGCACCATGACATCTATTCCATCGAAGACTTGTCGCAGCTGATTTTCGACCTCAAACAGGTCAACCCGGCAGCGCTGGTCTCGGTCAAGCTGGTGGCAGAAGCGGGCGTGGGTACCATTGCCGCAGGCGTGGCCAAGGCCTATGCCGACCTGATCACCATTTCCGGCTATGACGGCGGCACCGGCGCATCGCCACTGACCTCCATCAAATACGCTGGCGCGCCGTGGGAGCTGGGCCTGGCCGAAACGCACCAGACCCTTCGCGGCAACGACCTGCGCGGCAAGGTCCGGGTGCAGACTGACGGTGGTCTGAAAACCGGTCTCGACGTGATCAAGGCAGCCATTCTCGGTGCCGAAAGCTTCGGCTTCGGTACTGCACCAATGATCGCGCTGGGCTGCAAATACCTGCGCATCTGTCACCTGAACAACTGCGCCACCGGCGTAGCGACGCAGAACGAAAAGCTGCGCAAAGACCACTACATCGGCACCGTCGATATGGTGATCAACTTCTTCACCTACGTGGCAGAAGAAACCCGCGAGTGGCTGGCCAAACTGGGCGTTCGCACGCTGGAAGAGCTGATCGGTCGTACCGACCTGCTGGACATCCTGCCGGGCGAAACCGAAAAGCAACGGCACCTGGACCTCACGCCTTTGCTGGGCAGCGATCACATCCCGGCTGACAAGCCTCAGTTCAGCCTGGTGGACCGCAACCCGCCGTTCGACAAGGGTTTGCTGGCCGAGAAAATGGTCGAGCTGGCCAAACCCGCCATCGAATCCCTCAGCGGCGGCGAGTTTGAGCTGGACATCTGTAACTGCGACCGTTCCATCGGCGCGCGGATCTCCGGCGAAATCGCCAAACTGCACGGCAATCAGGGCATGAACAAGGCGCCGATCACGTTCCGTTTCAAAGGCACTGCCGGTCAGAGCTTCGGGGTATGGAACGCCGGTGGCCTGAACATGTACCTGGAAGGCGATGCCAACGACTACGTCGGCAAGGGCATGACCGCTGGCAAGCTGGTGATCGTGCCGCCCAAGGGCAGCCCGTTCAAGACCAACGAGAGCGCCATCATCGGCAACACCTGCCTGTATGGCGCAACCGGCGGCAAGCTGTTTGCGGCGGGCACGGCGGGCGAGCGTTTTGCGGTGCGTAACTCGGGTGCCCACACGGTTGTGGAAGGCACGGGCGACCACTGCTGCGAGTACATGACCGGTGGTTTCGTCTGCGTTCTGGGCAAGACCGGTTACAACTTCGGCTCCGGCATGACCGGCGGTTTCGCTTACGTGCTCGATCAGGACAACACCTTCGTTGACCTGGTCAACCATGAACTGGTCGAGATTCAACGCATCAGCGGCGAGTCGATGGAAGCTTATCGCACTCACCTGCAGAGCGTTCTGAACGAGTACGTGGCTGAAACCGACAGCGAATGGGGCCGTAACCTGGCGGAAAACCTGGACGATTACCTGCGTCGTTTCTGGCTGGTCAAGCCCAAGGCAGCCAACCTGAAATCGCTGCTCTCCAGCACTCGGGCGAATCCGCAATAGAGGCAGCTGCTAGCGGTGAGCTTCATGCCGCAAGTGTGCCACCCTGTGAATTGAACTGAATTGATTTCTTGCAGCTTCAAGCGTGTAGCTTGAAGCTGCTGTAAAGAGGCTCCAGAGAATGGCTGAACGTCTCAGTAACGACTTCCAGTTCATCGACGTCGGGCGTAAAGACCCGAAGAAGAAACTGCTGCGTCAACGCAAGAAAGAGTTCGTGGAAATCTACGAACCCTTCAAACCCCAGCAGTCCGCCGATCAGGCGCACCGTTGTCTGGGTTGCGGCAATCCGTATTGCGAGTGGAAGTGCCCGGTGCACAACTTCATTCCCAACTGGCTCAAGCTGGTTGCCGAGGGCAATATTCTTGCTGCGGCCGAGTTGTCCCACCAGACCAACACCCTGCCGGAAGTCTGCGGCCGCGTGTGCCCCCAGGATCGCCTGTGTGAAGGTGCCTGCACGCTGAACGACGGCTTTGGTGCGGTCACCATCGGCTCGGTCGAGAAGTACATCACCGACACCGCGTTCGCCATGGGCTGGCGTCCGGACATGTCCAGGGTCATACCGACCGGCAAGCGTGTCGCCATCATTGGCGCAGGGCCTGCGGGCCTGGGCTGTGCCGACGTGCTTGTGCGTGGCGGCGTGACCCCGGTGGTGTTCGACAAGAACCCTGAAATCGGCGGTCTGCTGACCTTCGGTATCCCCGAGTTCAAGCTGGAAAAATCCGTGCTCAGCCATCGTCGTGAAGTGTTCACCGGCATGGGGATCGAGTTCCGGCTCAACACCGAAGTCGGCAAGGACGTCACCATCGACCAGTTGCTCGAAGAGTACGATGCCGTATTCATGGGCATGGGCACCTACACCTACATGAAAGGCGGTTTTGCCGGTGAAGACCTGCCGGGCGTGCACGATGCGCTCGACTTCCTGATTGCCAACGTCAACCGCAACCTGGGCTTTGAAAAGGCGCCGGAAGACTTTGTCGACATGAAAGGCAAGCGCGTTGTCGTGCTGGGCGGCGGCGACACGGCGATGGACTGCAACCGGACTTCGATCCGTCAGGGCGCCAAATCGGTCACCTGCGCCTACCGTCGCGACGAAGAAAACATGCCGGGTTCGCGCAAGGAAGTGAAGAACGCCAAGGAAGAAGGCGTACGTTTCCTCTACAACCGCCAACCCATCGCCATAGTCGGCGAAGGCAAGGTCGAAGGCGTGAAGGTCGTCGAAACGCGTCTTGGCGAACCCGACGCCCGTGGCCGTCGCAGCCCGGAGCCGATTCCGGGTTCCGAAGAGATCATCCCGGCAGACGCCGTGGTCATCGCCTTCGGCTTCCGCCCAAGCCCGGCGCCGTGGTTCGAGCAGTTCACGATCAGCACCGACAGCCAGGGCCGCGTCGTCGCTCCGGAACAGGCGCAGTACAAGCACCAGACCAGCAACCCGAAAATCTTTGCCGGTGGCGACATGGTTCGCGGCTCCGACCTGGTGGTCACTGCGATTTTCGAAGGCCGCAATGCGGCTGAAGGGATCATGGATTACCTCGGCGTCTGATCCTTGGGAGTGCGCCTTTGCTGGGGCGCACTCCTACAACAAGCGTCTGCCCTTCACCTGCAACCTGCCTATCTGTCTGACATCCCCGCTGCCACTCCCTCCCTAGACTTGGTGAACTCGCTCACGAGGAGCGTTTTATCAAGCCAGGGAAGGACGTCATGAACAATCAGTTTGGTTTGGATCTTGCAGTCTCGATTGCGCAGTTAGCATCTGCTGATCAGGTGCACGCAAGCTTTGACGGACCCGTTTTCGGTTCGATCATCGAAAACAAAGCCGTTTATTTTGAATCCAGTGTTGAGCTTCAGCAACGCATGAGCGCAGGCAGCCTGACTTCTGTCGAGCTGGTTCAAGACCTGCTCCAGCGTATTGAAGCACTGAACAAGAATGGCCCACAGCTTAATGCTGTTATTGAGGTCAACCCCGACGCTCTGCAGATCGCCGCGCAAATGGATGCGGAGCGTTCCCGCGGCGAAAAACGTGGGCCGCTGCACGGCATTCCCGTACTGGTGAAAGATAACATCAATACGGGCGATAAGATGCAGACGACTGCGGGCGCTCTCGCGATGGTCGGGTCGCCTGCTCCGCACGATGCTTTTGTGATGCAGCGGCTTCGCGAGGCCGGCGCGATCATTATCGGCAAGACCAATCTCAGCGAATGGTCTAATTTTCGTGGGAGTAACGTCCCGAACGGTTGGAGCAGCCGAGGCGGGCAGACGCTTCATCCCTATAACCTGAGCGAGACTCCACGTGGCTCCAGTACCGGTTCGGCAGTGGGTCTTGCCGCTGGTTTTTCGCCTCTGGCATTGGGCACCGAGACTAACGGTTCGATCATTCAACCTGCGCAAACGAATGGCGTCGTAGGGCTAAGGCCTACGCTGGGTCTGCTCAGCCGCACCGGTATGATTCCGCTCACCCGTCGTCAGGACACCCCCGGTCCCATGGCGCGAACCGTCACTGATACCGCCATCATGCTGACGGCCATGAGCGGCACAGACCCTCTCGACGACGCCACCGGCCAAGCTTCCACCTACACCGTGAACTACTTCGATCACCTCAGCACGGACGCGTTAAGAGGCAAACGCCTGGGCTATCCGAGGTTGACGTGGGACGACAAGTCAATGGACGATGATCCTGATTTCCAAAAGGCAAAGACCAGTTTGCAGTCTGCCGGGGCGATAGTGGTCCCCATCGACGTTCCGGATATTGATAACAGTCCAGAGTTTGACGTGATGCTGCAGGATTTCAAGCGTGAGCTAAATGCTTACTTGAGCACGCGCCCTGGGCTTGAGGTGAGCACGCTGGATGACATCATTGCGTTCAACACCGCATCTCCTTCGGCAGAAGGCTATGACCAGAACCTATTGATTCAGTCTTCTAACACGCCTGTCGATCCGGATACCCTGTCCAAGGCAACCGATTTGCGCAATGCTAATCAGCAGCTGATAGATGGGCTTGTGCAACAACACTCGCTTGACGCACTCGTTGACTTGTCATACGTCTCCTTCAAAGGGGTTGGCGCTGTCGCGGGTTACCCGGGAATAACCGTGCCTTTCATGCGCCATGATGATGGCATGCCAGAAGGGCTGTATTTTCTTTCCACGGCCTGGGATGAAGCTAATTTGCTGAGCTATGCCTACGCACTTGAACAGGCTCTTGTGGCTGCACCTCAGGAAGATTGATGCGAGAAGTCTTCAGCGGCGTCAGTGCGGCTGAAAGTTCCGCTTGCCCTTCGCGCTCTCCGAAAAACATTACGCTATTACACGTTCCTCGGGAGATCGATCTCTGGATCGACGCTCCCGCCTTCCATGTCGCTATAAGGAAATAGCCATGATGAAAGCAGCACCCATGGGCAAGCTTGCCCGATCCAACGAACAGAAAGCGCTCGGACCTGACCGCTTCAGCCCCAGCACGGTTGCGGTGCGTGAACACCGGGCACGTGAGCGCGCAGACCGAATGATCGACCAGTTCGTCGAGCGCTTCACAGAAAAGAATTTTTTCCCTGACGATGGCGAGAGTGCCTTGTTCGCCTTGCTGGTTCAGTTGCCGGAATGGCCTGCTGAACTGATGATCAGTGTTCAAAACGAAAACGGTGAAGACCTTGCGCTGTACCTGAAAGGCAACGACCAAAGCGTTGTCGAAAACACCGTCGTGCTTATGCATGACGGTGACGATGCTTATGTCGCACCCGCCGGTGTTTCCATCTCCGATGACGAGCCCCTGTTGAATCTTGTCTTCAGCCAATTGCCTGTCAGCTCGACGCTCGGCATGGGCGGAAACTTTCCGGGCAGCAACAGTGCAGTTGGCCGAATCGTCAACCTGCGCGAACAGATAGCAGGATTGGCCAGGGAACAGCGGCCGCAGTTGTTCACGGCCTTGCTGGCTGACGAGGGGACTTCCAAAAGCCTACTGAATGTTCGTCTGCCCAATCCCTTCCTGCCACTTTGGGATCGTAGGGACATAGAAATCTCGCCGGTTCTGGGCTGGTTGGGTGCCTTGAATCCGCAGGTTCCTGTCAGCCGTCTCGAAGAGCTGCTGGGGCGGATGCCACTGACCGAAGAACAGCAAATCGACTTTTTGAAAAATGATGTTCTCCCGGATGAATTCGTTGAAGCGATGGAGATTTCGCTGGATGAATGGGCGCGCAGCACGGCGATTGATGGCCTGTCGCGCACCCGGATTTTCAATCAGTACACCGATGAACTGGCTCGCACTGGAGCTCGGGCGCTGCTGGCTGCTTCAGAGAAGAATCTGGTGATCCTTGACCCCGGCATGAGCAAGTACGAGCCTTCGGGACCTGACGATACCAGTATCGTGTTGTTGCACGATGGCTCCGGTAATTACAGTGCTCAGGATACAAGCAATGGTGAGATAACTGAGTTCAAGGACGGCACCGACAGTTTTTATCTGGCAATCAGTTCGCAATTGAAGGCTGAGGATCGTTTGTCGCTGGGCATGCAGTTCGAGCAGGATGTAGCGGGGCTTCGCAAGGCTTTGACCCAGCACGCAATCGAAGAAAACCGAGGCTGGTTCGATCCCGAAAAACCGACCGGAATTGAAAAGGGATTTTTGCCCGAGTGGTTCGCGAGCGCGTCCGATGACGACAAGTACGCGTGGAAGATCGCCGTTCAGGATTACAGTCAGGCGGTGCTCGAAGCCCAGGCTCCTGACCTGCTTGAACCCTCCAGATACGGAGAGCCTGATCAGCTTCGCAACTATGCTCGCGAGAAGCTGCAGGAGCGAATCCTGCTGGATCATGGTGTAGAGGTTAATCCTGACGAGATCAGCATCCTTACCGTAAGTATTGAAATCGATCCTGGCTTTATCCTGGATCTGGATTATGAGTTTGCAGGCCCTTCGGAGGTCGAGGCTTACTACGAAACGCAGCAACGCAGCCTCACGGACTTGTCCCTGGAAAATATCGCTGTTACCGATCTCAACTTTTTGCTGACCAGTCGCGCGTTAGATGCTCAGGGGCAATTGATCGGTTTTCTCAAGGCTGGTTATCTGTTCAGTCTGATCCGTGATCTGAACATTGGTGAAAATTACCCCAGGTTCCTGAGAAATGTATTGTCGACCTCGTCTACCGGCGCATGGCACCGCCAACGCTACGCACGCGTGATGCATACGCAGATGCGCCTCGACGGGATCGAGGCAAAGATGGCAGGCGACTTTCTGGGCGACGGAAGTCTTCCTCCCGAGCTGGCGAACCGAGGTCACAAGTGGCTGACAGCCGTCCTGGACCACCCTGTCGACGATGATGACCGTGCAACTGTCGAGGGGCATCGCATTCAGGTCAGTCAGTTGTCCATTAGCGGTGTGCCCTTGAGCGGCGTACTGGCAATTGGGGTTGCGGCACGTTCCAGCGTCGGTGCCCTGGTGATGTTTACTCCGCAGGCACCTGACGGTCAATGTTTTCGGGAAATGAGCAGCCTGACCGAGTTTCAGCAACTGCTGCTTGAACCCGAATTACTGGACTATCTGGTGGGCAGGGCAGCGCTCCCCTCTCAGGCCGACGTGCGGCGGGCATTGACCGCTGGCCGGGATGCGCTGTTCATGGAGTTGCTGCCCCGCAGCGAAAACTTTCTTGAAGCGGTGTATGACTCCGAAGTCGAACGGGTGATATCGGCTGTCGATGAGCGGACCACCAGCACTTGGGAAACCAACTGGCGAAGTGCTTGGGAGATCACCCAAACCGTGGGCGACATCATCCTCACCTTCGTGCCCTTTAAAGTGCAGCTCCCGATCGCCGCTCTTCGCAGTTTCTACGCCATCTGGCAGGGCGTCGCCAAGGCTGCCAGCGAACAAGGCACGGCTCCGTTGTATTTCGTGCAGGCGGCGCTGTTGTTGGCCGATGGGCTGACGCTTCCAAAAGGGCGGCGGGTTAAACCGTATTCTCCGGCGGCGGCTGGTCGCTCTGTTCTCAATCCGAAAACAGCCTTATCAAAAACGCCCGGCGGTTTGACGTTGCGCGGCGACGGTATTTACCGGGGCATCCATGAGAAAGCTCAGGAGGGTGTGCCGAGTCGCTTCTACGCCATACAACAGGAAAAAGCCTATGCCGTCAGGTATGACGCTGATTCCGCTGTATGGCGAGTGATTGATTCGCGGCGACCGGATGCCTATTACCAACTACCGATCCAACTGGACGGTCAAGGCGTCTGGGTGCATGCCTCGACCGGTTTGCGTGGTGGCGGCAAACATACGGTGCCGAAACTCCCACGCGAGGAGGCTCAGGTCAATAGAGCTCACACGTCCGGGTACAAGATATTCATGGATGAGTTTTTCACCAAAAGCAGGTTTACAAAGGCGCAGGGTAAAATACAGGTCGATATCGAAGGCGGCCTTGAAAGCGCAGTCAATCGTGCAGTTGCCAAGTACGTCGACGATGGTGCTGGTAGCCTGCATGCGTGGAAACACAATGGAAAATTCAATATACCCAAGGACGTACAGATGTTTACCCTGGATCTGACTACCGTTGGTAACAGTACCGGGAGAGGAGACTGGCGTCTGGTACTCCAACAGGGGAAGGGCTTGCTTAAGCCTTGGAACATCATGAATCATAAGGACCTGAAATAGACGTCATTGGGTTCCGAAGGCGCAACGTTTTGTATAACAAATCGCCTCGATAGACAAAAGGCACGGCTCTCGCCGTGCCTTTTGCGTCGCGCTCTGAGAAAATGCCGGCACTTTTATTGCGGATGCCGACATGACTGCCCTGAAGAACGACCGTTTCCTTCGCGCTTTGCTCAAGCAACCCGTAGACGTCACACCAGTATGGATGATGCGTCAGGCCGGCCGTTACCTGCCGGAATACCGTGCCAGCCGTGCCAGCGCCGGGGACTTCATGAGCTTGTGCAAGAACCCGCAGTTCGCCTGTGAAGTCACGTTGCAGCCGCTGGATCGCTATCCGCTGGATGCGGCGATCCTGTTTTCCGACATCCTGACTATTCCCGACGCGATGGGTCTGGGCCTTTACTTCGAGACTGGCGAAGGGCCGCGTTTCAAGAAAACCGTCAGCACGCTGGCCGACATCGAAGCCCTGCCGATCCCGGACGCGCAGAAAGACCTGGGTTACGTGATGGACGCAGTCAGCACCATCCGCCGCGAACTCAATGGTCGTGTTCCACTGATCGGTTTCGCCGGCAGCCCGTGGACCCTGGCCACCTACATGGTCGAAGGCGGCTCGTCCAAGGACTTCCGTAAATCCAAGGCCATGCTCTACGACAACCCGCAAGCCATGCACCTGCTGCTCGACAAGCTGGCGCAGTCGGTGACGTCGTACCTGAACGGCCAGATTCTGGCCGGTGCCCAGGCGGTGCAGATCTTCGACAGTTGGGGCGGCAGCCTGTCTTCGGCGGCCTATCAGGAGTTTTCGCTGGCCTACATGCGCAAGATCGTCAACGGCCTGATCCGCGAGCACGACGGGCGCAAGGTGCCGGTTATTGTCTTCACCAAAGGCGGCGGATTGTGGCTGGAAAGCATCGCCGACATCGGTGCCGACACCCTCGGCCTTGACTGGACCTGCGACATCGGCGAAGCGCGTCAGCGTGTCGGCAGCAAGGTTTCGCTGCAGGGCAACATGGACCCGACCGTGCTCTACGCACGCCCGGAAGCCATCCGCCAGGAAGTCGCACGCATCCTTGCCAGCTACGGCAGCGGCACCGGCCACGTCTTCAACCTCGGCCACGGCATCACCCCCGAAGTCGACCCGGCCAATGCCGGTGCCTTCATCGAAGCGGTGCATGAGTTGTCGGCGCAGTATCACCTGTAATTTCCGGTTCGCGATGCCGGTTTTGAGAGTGAAACCGGTGACAGAGGAATAGGGAAAGCTATTCCTCTTGTTCATCCTCATGCCTGGAAAGCTGGCAATTCAACGGCAGTGTCCGTTTGTAAGAAGAATGGTAAATTGTCGGCAAACAAACCGGCAAAAATAGCCGGTGAAAAATTACTTTGTCCTCGTAAATAAAGGGATAAAGCAAGAAAGGTAGCCGGCAAATGGCATTCACACCGTACATTCCCCAAGACAAAGCTCCCGATGAGTTGCAGGATCAGGTCGTTCAGATTACTCGGCTTGACGCGGCCCTCCATGCGAAGATCCCGGGGCCGCTGCGCTTGCCAATGATGAAACTGCTGCGGGTGGTGAACTCTTACTACAGCAACAAGATCGAAGGCAACTCCACGACGCCGGCCGACATTCTGCGTGCTGAGGATGCTCCTCAGGAGGTCAAGGGCGTCAAGGATCTGCAGGATATCAAACGCCACATCGAAGCCCAGCGTCGGCTCAACGACGACCCTATCGACCCGGTTGATGTATGCACGAAAAGTGCTGTCTCACGTCTGCACCGCGAGTTTTACGGTGGTATGCCCGAGGAGATGCTGGATATTGAGTTGCGCGAGAAAGGCGATACGGTGCGCATGGTCCCCGGTGAATTCAGACACTTGGGGGTTCGCGTCGGCCAGCACATCCCGCCAACCGTCGAGCAGATGCACACGTACCTCAACGACTTCGAGCGTATGTACCGCCTGGACCGAATCCATGGCCTCTCACGCTTTTTTGCAGCGGCAGCGTCGCACCACCGGCTGATGTGGATTCACCCGTTCATGGATGGCAACGGCCGTACTGGCCGCCTTTTCACGGACCAGTACCTCAAGGCCGCAGGCTTTGGGGGGTATGGCCTGTGGTCCATGAGCCGTGGATTTGCCCGCAACGTCAGTGCCTACTACGAGATGCTTGGCGCCGCCGACCACCCCCGCAAGGGCGAGCTGGATGGCCGTGGTGAGCTTTCGGATAGCGGCCTGCTGCGCTGGACCCGTTTCTTCGCGGAGACGGCCCTGGATCAGTTGCAATACTTCAGTGCTCAGCTCGAACCAGAAAGACTCAGCGAGCGTATAGACATATATTTCGAGATGCGCAGCCGTCGGGCGCTTTCGGACAGCGAAGGCCAGACTCTGCCTGAGCTTCGAATCGAGGCCCGGGATGTCTACAAGACATTACTCTATCAGGGCGACCAGCAGCGCGCCGATATTCAGGCTCGCCTGGGTGTCGGCGAGCGTACTACGCGCAGTTTGCTGAGCCAGATGGCTAAAGAAGGCTTGATCACTCTGGACGGCCGCAAGCCGGTATCCCTGAACCTCTCCCGGCACTCGATCGAGTTCCTGTTTCCCTACCTCTGGTAATTCTGAAGGCCCTTGGGTGTCATCTGTTCTTGTCAGCGCCGACGACTATGTCGGCGTTTTTGTATCCGCAAAACCCTCCACCAGTGAGCCGCTGCGTGGCAGAAATCTGCCCTGACGCTGGCCTTGCGGTTTGCCGTCGGCGTAGCTCAACTGGCCGTTTACCCACACGCCGTCAATGCCTTCTGCTGCTCGCTGGGGGTCTTTGAAGTCGGCTACGTCGCGCACGGTATGCGGGTTGAACAACACCAGATCCGCCCAATAGCCCCCGCGGATCAAACCGCGTTCGTGCAGGGCAAAGCGTGCTGCCGAAAGCCCGGTCATTTTGTGCACGGCGGTGTGCAACGCAAACAGTCCTTTGTCGCGGCTGAAATGGCCGAGCACCCTGGGGAACGCTCCCCACAAGCGCGGGTGGGGGAACGGGTCTTCCGGGAGACCATCGGAACCGATCATCGACAGCGGGTGGGACATGATGCGTTCGACATCGCCTTCATCCATGCCGTAATACACCGCGCCCGCAGGCTGCAACTTGCGGGCGGTGTCCTGCAATGACAGCCCCCAGCCAGCGGCAATGTCCTGCAGGTCCCGGCCGCCCTGATCCGGGTGCGGCGTTGACCAGGTGATGGTAATGCGGAACGCGTCGGTAACCTGTTTAAGATCCAGCGTCGAGGAACTGGCTGCATAGGGATAACAGTCGCAGCCGACCGGATGATCCTGCGCGGCTTTCTCCAGTGCAGCCAGCAGTTGCGGGCTGCGGCCCCAGTTACCTGCGCCAGCGCATTTCAGGTGGGAAATGATCACTGGCGAGCGCGCATGGCGGCCGATGTCGAATGCCTCCGCCATCGCCTCCAGCACCGGCTCGAACTCGCTGCGCAAGTGGGTGGTGTAGACCGCACCGAACGCCGTCAGCTCTTCGGCCAGTTGTTTGACTTCGCCGGTGGCGGCCGAGAAGGCCGAGGCGTAGGCAAGGCCGGTCGATAAACCCAGCGCGCCGGCTTCGAGGCTGTCGCGCAATTGCTCGCGCATGGCGGCAATTTCCGCCGGGCTGGCGCTGCGAAACAAGTCGTCCATGTGGTTGCTGCGCAAGGCAGTATGGCCAATCAAAGCGGCCACGTTCACGGCGGGCCGTGCGTTATCTACGGCTGCGCGATAGTCGGCGAAGCGTGGATAGACAAACGCCGCTGCGTCGCCCAGCAGGTTCATGGGGTCTGGCGGATTGCCGCGTAGCGACACCGGTGATGCGCTGATCCCGCAATTGCCGACGATCACCGTCGTCACGCCCTGGCTGATCTTGGGCAGCATGTCGGGTTTGCGAATGACCACCGTGTCGTCGTGGGTGTGAACGTCGATAAACCCAGGGGCCAGCACGCGCCCGGCTGCGTTGACCTCTTCCCGCGCACGGGCCTCGGTCAGGCTGCCGATGCGCTGAATACGCCCGTCGCCGATAGCTACATCGGTACGCACTCCAGGCGTATTGCTGCCATCGATCACCAGTGCGTCGCGAATGATCAAGTCGTAAAGCATGGTTCAGTCTCCCAGTGGCAGGCCGTCTTCGCCGCCACGGTATTCATCCAGCGCAAGCTTGATCCGGCGCAGCCGCTCCTGATTGTCTTCAGGGCTCTGCAATGCCAGTTCAGTGGCCAGCACATCAATGGTCAGCAACATGCCGTAACGCGCTGCCGTGGGTTTATAGATGAAATTGGTTTCAGCAATTTGCAGCGGCAGCACCACCTCGGCCAGTTGCGCCAGCGGTGAGTCAGGCAAGGTGATGGCCAGCACGCGAGCGCCATAGCTGCGTGCCAAGGCCACCGCGTCGAGCAGTTCTGGCGTACGCCCGCTGAGCGAGCAGACAATCAGGCTGTGTTGCGGGCCGAGCGTGGCGGCAATCATGCGCATCATCACCGGGTCGCGGCAGGCGGCCACCGGATAGCCGAGGCGCACCAGGCGGGTTTGCAGTTCCTCGCTGCACAGGCTGGAGCAACCGCCCATGCCGAACGTATGGATCATGCTCGCATCGGCGACACACGCCACGGCTGCGGTGAAGCGCGAGGCATCAAAACCTGCAAGGTGCTGACGCAGCGTGGCTTCGATGTCACCGACAATCCGGGTGAAAAAAGCCGATTGCTCCGGAGCCTGTTCCGGGTGCAGAAAACGACTGCCCACCGCGCTTGCCTGGGCGAGTTGCAGACGCAAGTCGCGCAGGTCACGGCAGCCGATGTTGCGGGCGAAGCGCGACAGTGTGGCACTGCTGACCTCGGCGCGACTGGCCAGCTCGTCCAGGCTGGCACTTGCCGCAAAGGCAATATCGCTGAGCAGCAGCTTGGCGATCCGGCCTTCGCCCGCGCTGAATGAAGCCTGGCGGGCACGTATCTGGTACAGAATGTCCACTCAGAGCACCTGTGCCAAGCCAAGCGTCAGTGCAAAGGCGACGATGGAAATCAGCGTCTCCAGTACTGTCCAGGTCTTGAATGTTTGCGCTACGGTCATGTTGAAGTATTCCTTGATAAGCCAGAAACCACCGTCGTTGACGTGGGAAAAGATCACCGAGCCTGCGCCCGTCGCCAGCACCAGTAACTCTGGATGCGGATAACCCAAACCCATCGCCACAGGCGCAACGATTCCCGATGCGGTGGTCATCGCCACTGTCGCCGAGCCTGTTGCCACACGCATCAGGGCTGCGAACAGCCAGCCCATCAGCAAGGGCGACAGATGAAAGTCCTGCGCCAGGCCGACGATCTGGTTGGTGACGCCGCTGTCGACCAGAATACGGTTCAAACCGCCCCCCGCACCGACCAGCAAAGTGATACTTGCGGTAGGTGCCAGGCACTCATTGGTGAATTTCAGGATCGAGTCGCGATTGAATCCCTGAGCGATGCCCAGCGTCCAGAAGCTCAGCAGGGTCGCCAGCAGCAGAGCGATCACCGAGTTGCCGATGAACAACAGAAAGCCATTGAACGCGCTGCCCGGTGTGCTGATCAGGTTGGCCCAACCGCCCAGTAACATGAGCACCACCGGCAACAGAATGGTCGCCATGGTCAGGCCGAAGCTGGGCAGCTTTGCGCGGGGTTCACGGTCGAGAAACTGCTTCGCCAGCGGGTTTTCAGCTGGTAAATGGATGCGCGGCACGATGAATTTGGCATACACCGGCCCGGCGATGATGGCCGTGGGTATGCCGATCAGAATGGCGTAAAACAGGGTTTGCCCTACCGACGCCTGATAAGCCTGAACGGCCAGCATCGCCGCAGGGTGTGGCGGCACCAGTGCGTGTACCACCGACAGACCGGCCACCATCGGCAGGCCGACCATCAGAATCGACACCCCGACACGGCGCGCTACGGTAAAGGCAATCGGCACCAGCAGCACAAAACCCACTTCAAAAAATAGCGGCAAGCCCACCAGAAACGCAATGCAGACCATGGCCCAGTGCGCATTACGCTCACCAAAGCGGTCAATCAAAGTGCGCGCCACCTGCTCTGCACCACCGGACTCGGCCATCATCTTGCCAAGCATGGTGCCCAGCGCCACAACCAGCGCGATATGCCCCAGTGTTTTGCCAACCCCGGCCTCATAAGAGGCAACCACGCCACTGGCCGGCATCCCGGCAACCAGCGCCAAGCCGACCGAAACAAGCGTAATGACAATAAACGGATTGAGGCGATAGCGCGCGATCAGCACGATCAAGGCAATGATTGCGACAGCGGCGTAGACCAACAACGAAATACCGGGTGACGGCGACATAGCGACGGTTCCTTGCAGAGACGATAGGCGAGGGCGCAACACCAAAGGCTGAAGTCGTTAGCCAGGAGGCGACCCGGGAGTACTCGGCAGGGATGACGCAAGGAGATATTGCAGGGAGGTTTCAGGGCGATCACAGGCATTCATTGTTTTTATCTCTGTTTTCGCGATGAAAATAAATTACACGAAAATAGGAAATAAACAAATATATGAAAATAATTTCGATTTATGGCGTGTACGCTGAGTCGGGAAGGCGCGTGTCACGTCTTCCCGAGCGAGTTTTTTCGGATGGCTGGTGTCAGGACGCTAGCAACTGCTCCGCATAGCGGGCAACAACGTGGCTAAAGGCGATCTGCTTGCCGGCATCTCCTGAGCGCAGACTCTGCACAAGATGCGTCAATTCCGCTTCACTGGCGCTCGATATGAACTGTTCATCAAAAATGCCAGTGATAGTTTCCTGACGTCTTCTTGTCTAAACTCTGGCCCCCAACGGTTGCAACCTCGCCAACCTCAACGCCACGCCCAGCGCCATCAGCAACAGCACCCCGATAAACAGCCCGATGCCGTTCCAGCCTGCGTAATGCCAGAACACGCCACCGCCGGTTCCGGCCACGCTTGAGCCTGCGTAATAGCAGAACAAGTACAGCGACGCGGCCTGACCTCTGGCGGTGGTGGCCCTGCGGCCTACCCAGCTGCTGGCCACTGAATGCGCGCCGAAGAAGCCGAAGGTGAAGATCAATACACCGGGGATAACCAGCGCCAGGGGGGTGAACAGCGTCATGATCAAACCCGCCAGCATCATCACGATCACAGCCCATAGGACCTTCCGACGACCCAGCCGGTCGGCCAGCGAACCGATTTTTGCCGAGCTGTAGATGCCTGACAGATACACCACGGAAAACACGCCGACCACGGCTTGGCTGAGGTTGTAGGGCTCGCTCAGCAAGCGGTAGGCGATGTAGTTGAACAGCGTGACGAAAGCGCCCATCAGCAGAAAACCAATCAGAAACAGCAGCGGCAACCCTGCGTCTTTGAATTGCACCACAAAGCCGTCCAGCAGGCTGCGCGGGTGCAGCGAGCGGGGGCGGAAGTTGCGCGATTCCGGGAGGATCCTCCAGAACACCACGGCAGCGATCAGTGCCAGCCCGCCGACCACCAGCATCGCCGCGTGCCAGCTTACGTAATCGATCATGACCCCGACAATCAGCCGCCCGCTCATGCCGCCGACCGCGCTGCCACCGATATACAGCCCCATTGCCAGGCCCAGATGAGTGGGGTGTATTTCCTCGCTCAGGTACGTCATCGCCACTGCCGCCAGCCCGCTCAGCGACAGGCCCACCAGTGCCCGCGTGATGAGCACTCCTTCCCAGCTGGGCATCAACGCGCTGGCGATGGTGAACAGCGAGGCGCAGAACAGCGCCATGACCATCACCGACTTGCGCCCGAGCCGGTCGGATATCGGCCCGGTAATCAGCAGGCCGATGGCGAGCATCGCTGTGGCAACTGACAGAATCAGGCTGCTCTGGGCGGCCGAGAGCGAGAACCCGCTGGACAGCGTCGGCATCATCGGCTGGACGCAATACAGCAGGGTGAACGTCGAGAACCCACCCGCGAACAGCGCCAGCGCGGTGCGTTTGAACAGCGGCGTGTTCTTTTCGATGTAGCTGTCGCCAGACGGTTTAGCGGACGTGTTCAGGTCTTTGGTGGGCGGGGCGACGGCAGGATTCAAGGGAGACCTCGGAGCACGATTGGGCAGGCGATGAAAAAAATCATATAGCCCGCCAATCATTCCATCCAATATATTGTTCGACCTGTTTGATAGGTAAAACGTCTTAATGGAGGCCGCATGGAATTGCGCCATCTGCGTTACTTCATCGCGGTTGCCGAAGAGCTGCATTTCGGCCGTGCAGCACTGGCGCTGGGCATTTCTCAGCCGCCACTCAGCCAGCAGATTCAGGCGCTGGAGCAGGAACTGGGTACGCGTCTGTTCGAGCGCACCAATCGTCGCGTTGAATTGAGTGAGTCCGGGCGGCTGTTTCTTGATGAGGCGCGTCTGGTATTGGCCCAGGTTGATAAAGCCACTGATGTGGCCCGGCGCGCGCAACTGGGTGAAATCGGTGAACTGAAGATCGGCTTTACATCGTCCGCGCCGTTCACTTCCAGTATTCCGCAGGCGATCTTTGCGTTTCGTCAGGCTTACCCTGACGTGCACCTGACCCTGACCGAAATCACCAGCCAGGAAGTGGCCGCAGGGCTTGAAGACAAGACCATACAGGTCGGCATCATGCGCCCGCTGGCGTTACCCGATTCGTTGGCGGTGTTTGAGCTGCTGAACGAGCCGCTGGTGGCGATCATGCGTGCCGACCATCCGCTGGCGGCCAGCACCGAGGATGGAATCTACATGGCAGCGCTGGCCGCCGAGCCCTTTGTGTTCTTTCCACGCACCTATGGCAGTGGTATCTACGCACAGGTCCTGAGCCTGGCCCGCGCCGCAGGGTTCAGCCCATTGATCACTCAGGAAGCAGGGGAAGTGATGACCATCATCGGCCTGGTCGCAGCCGGCTTGGGCGTGACGGTGTTGCCTGCATCCTACCGCCGGATGCGCATCGACAGCGTGGTCTACCGCAACGTCCTCGACCCCGGCGCGACCAGCGCGGTGTGGCTGGTGCAACGCAAGGACGAACAGTCACCGATGGCCAAGGCGTTTACCGAGCTTTTAACGCGCAATGTCGGGTGATTTGATAAGCGGAGCCGGTAGACCTATCGTTTCTCACGCTCCAGCGTGGGAATGCCTGGCGTGACGCTCTGCGTCACAAATCTGCGCCGTGCCGCAGAATCAGGATGGGACGCAGAGCGTCCAGAACGGCATGCGACGCGGAGCGCCGCACGATAGTTGAGGTTATCGTTCCGCACGCTCCGCGTGGGAATGCCTGGCGTGATGTTCTGCGTCACAAATCTGCGCTGCGCCGCAGACTCAAGACCGGACGCAGAGCGTCCAGAACGGCATGCGATGCGGAGCGCCGCACGATAGTTGAGGTTATCGTTCCGCACGCGCCAGCGTGGGAATGCCTGGCGTGACGCTCTGCGTCACAAATCTGCGCTGCGCCGCAGACTCAAGACCGGACGCAGAGCGTCCAGAACGGCATGCGACGCAGAGCGCCGCACGATAGTTGAGACGTCCGTGGTCTCACCCCCAACGCTTGAAGATCAGCGACGTATTCACCCCGCCGAACGCGAAGTTGTTGTTCATCACGTATTCATTGCTCATCTGCCGGGGTTCGCCGAGGATGTAGTCCAGTTCGCCGCAATTTTGGTCCACGTCGACCAGGTTCAGCGTGTGGATGTAGCGATCACTGTTGAGCATTTCGATGCTGAACCACGATTCCAGTGCGCCGCAGGCACCCAGTGTGTGACCAAGGAAACTTTTTTGTGAGCTGAGCGGCATGCGTGGGCCGAACAGGCTGCTGGTGGCCAGGGTTTCGGCGATGTCGCCTTGTTCCGTCGCCGTGCCGTGGCCGTTGACGTAGCCGATGGCTTCGGGTGGCAAACCGGCGTCTTCCAGCGCCAGTTCCATCGCGCGGCGCATGGTGGCCTGTTCCGGACGAGTGCTGTGCGCGCCGTCGGCGTTGCTGCCAAAACCGACGATCTCGGCATAGATGTGCGCGCCACGCGCCTGGGCGTGTTCAAGTTCTTCGAGCACCAGCATGCCGCCGCCTTCGCCGATCACAAGCCCGTCGCGTCCGCTGTCGTAGGGCCGCGGCGTGGTGTGCGGTGCGTCGTTTTTCAGGCTGGTTGCATACAGAGCATCAAAGACCATCGCTTCGGTCGGGCACAGTTCTTCGGCGCCGCCCGCGAGCATCAGCGGCAGACGCCCGAACTTGATCGCCTCGTAGGCGTACCCGATACCCTGACTGCCACTGGTGCAAGCGCTGGACGTCGGGATCAAGCGTCCGGTCAGGCCGAAGAAGATGCTGAGGTTGGCCGCCGTCGTGTGCGGCATCATCCGCACGTACGAGTTGGCGTTGAGGTTCAGCGCCACCGAGTTGATCAGCATGTTGCCGAACGCCTTGATCTCGTCGGTACTGCCGGTGGACGAGCCGCAGGCAGTGCCCATGCGGCCGTCACGAATGATCGGATCATTCAGCAGCCCGGCGTCGATCAGCGCCTGTTCTCCAGCCCCCACCGCCAGCCGCGATACCCGGCCCATGCTGCGCAATTGTTTGCGCGTCCAGTGCGCGGGCACAGCGAAATCATCGATGGGACCTGCCAGCCGGGTGTTCAGCTCGATGAAACGGTCCCACTCGTCCATCCGCCGAATACCGCTGCGATTGGCCGTGAAGCTCGCATTGATGGTGGCCCAGTCGCTGCCCACCGAGGTAATGCCGGACATGCCGGTAACCACCACACGCTTCATCAGCACAACCCTCCATTGACGGCCAGCACCTGACGGGTGATGTAGCTGGCTTCCGCCGACATCAGGAAATTCACCGCGCCTGCGACTTCTTCGGGGGTGCCCATGCGCTGCGCCGGGATCATTTTCATCAGTTCATCCACGGGAACGTTCTCGTCGAGCATCGCGGTGTCGATCAGCCCTGGCGCGACGCAATTGACGGTGATCTTGCGTTTGCCCAGTTCGATGGCCAGCGCTTTGGCGGCACCGATCAGGCCCGCCTTGGACGCGCTGTAATTGACCTGGCCGCGATTGCCGATCAGGCCCGAAACCGAGGTGATACAGACGATACGGCCCGCCGCACGACGGCGAATCATCGGCATGGTCAGCGGGTGCAGCACGTTGTAGAAGCCATCGAGGTTGGTGCGCAGCACCTGATCCCAGTCGTCGTCGCTGAGTGCCGGAAATGCGCCGTCGCGGGTCAGACCGGCATTGAGCACCACGCCGTAATACGCGCCGTGGGTTTCCACGTCATCTTCCAGAATCGCCTTGCAGGCAGCGCGGTCCGAGACGTCGAATTGCAGCACCCGCGCCTGACGGCCCAGCGCGATGATTTCGGCTTGCACCGCTTCTGCTTCGCTACGGCCGGTGCGGCAGTGCAGGATCAGGTCGTAGCCAGCGCGGGCCAGGCGCAAGGCAATGGCGCGGCCGATGCCACGGCTGGAGCCGGTGACCAGTATCGATTCAGTCATGCCGGGGCTCCTTCAGCCAGGTAGTCAGCAGTGTTGGGTGGGCAATATACATTGAGGCGGGCAAACGCCGTGATGTCCGGGCCGGTCAGGGTGCATTCGAACACACCCATGCCGCTGTCGTCCTGCAGGGAGCGTACGGCATGAATGTGCAGTTCGCTTCCAGCCGGGAAGCGCGCCACGTTGCAGTCGAACTTGCGGCTGCCGAGCAGAAAGCCCAGCTTGACCGCCTCGCCCTTGCTGCGCGCCTGACAGCCTGCGTAGGCCGCCACGCTTTGCGCCATCAGCTCTATGCCAAGCCAGGCGGGCAGGCTGCCGTCCGGCTGGTTGAACAGGCCATCGGCGCGCACGGTCAGGCGGGTATTGATCTGCTCTTCGTCGAAATCCAGCACCTGGTCGATGAGGATCATGTCGCCAGCATGGGGTATGAGTTCGGCGAGCTGCCACTCGATCATGGGGCATCTCCGATAATCAGGCTGATGTTGTTGCCACCGAAAGCAAAGGAATTGCTCATCATGTAGCGTGTGTCGGCAGCGGCCAGGCGTGTGCCCGGCACGGTCCAGTGCAGCGCGGGTAACAGCGGGTCGGCCGCGCCATCCCACACTTGCGGGGGCAGGGCGTGTTCAGTGTTGTGTGGCACCAGACTCAGCCAGCAAAAGGCGATTTCCAGCGCCCCTGCCGCGCCCAACGTATGGCCGCTGAGCGATTTGGTCGAGGAGCAGGGCACGCCCTCCGGGAACACGGCCTGTACCGCAAGGCTTTCCATGGCATCGTTGAGTTGCGTCGCGGTGCCGTGCAGGTTCAGGTAGCTGATCTGCGCCGCTTCAAGTCGGGCGTTGCTCAAGGCTTGCAGCATGGCATCCCGCGCACCGCGTCCGCTGGGTTCTGGGGCGGAGATATGGTGAGCGTCGCAATTGGCACCTGCGCCCAACAGCGCAATCGAGTGCGTGCTGCCAGCCTCGCGGGTCATGAGAAACAGCGCCGCCGCCTCGCCAATGTTGATCCCGTTGCGGTTGAGGGAAAACGGGTTGCACAGCTGGGGCGACATGGCTTCAAGTGCCGAGAAACCGTTTAGGGTCAGTTTGCACAGACTGTCGACGCCGCCACACAGCACCGCGTCGCACAGGCCCATGTCCAGCGCCCGGCGCGCGCTGAGCAGTGCCCGCGCGCTGGAGGTGCAGGCAGTCGAAATCACATAGGCTGGGCCGCTCAATTGCAGCCAGGTGGCCAGAAAGTTAGCGGGTGCACCGAGTTCCTGCTGCCGATAGTCGTAATCGGCGGGGAAGGTCTGGTCGCGCAGCCAACTGGCCATGCTGCTGCTCGCTTCATCGATGCCCGACGTACTGGTGCCGATGATCACGCCAATGCGCCCGGCACCGTATTGCTCGATAGCCTGACCGATCTCGTCTTCGATTTGCAGGGCAGCGGCCAGCAGCAATTGATTATTGCGGCTGTGCTGCGAACGCATGGCCGGTGGTATGGCGGGCAGTGCGCCTTTGACCGCGCCCACCGGCAACGCCCGCTCCGGCACCCAGCCGCTTTCGACCACCATGCCCGAACTGTCGCCTGCGAACAGCCTGCGCGCGACCTCTTCACGGCTGTCACCCAGCGAGCAGATCACTCCCAGCGCGTTGAGGTAGGCGGTCATTGCGCGCGCTCGTCGTTCAGCGGTGTGACCTGGTAGCTCAGCCCATCCTTGAGACGAATGGTGAACGCATTGGCCGATTGATACTCAACCAGCCAGCGATCATCCAGGCGGCGTTGCATACCCTGGCGGTAAGCGCTGGGATAGCGGCCATGCATTTCCATGTCCGGGGTCATGGCGAACATCAGCGCCGCAAACAGCTCGCGGGCTTCGGGGTTGGGCGGCAGCAGGCCGTCGGCTTGCCATTGCCCGTTGATCAGCAACTGGCGAGCCTGAGGAATGCCCAGCGGGTCCATCATCGACCACCGCAGCCCGGCGTTTTCATGCTGGATGACCAGCATCCAGTCCTGACGCTGATCGGTTTGCCGACGCTCGATGTGCAGTTGCATCGGCAAGTTCAGGGTCGGTGCAGTGGTCGGTAGTGGTGCCTGCGCAGCGCAACCGCCGAGCAGCAGAAAAGCCACGAACACTAGGCGAATCATAAGGCGTCACCTCGCAGCGGCTTGCGGGCCACCACGTTGACCAGGGTTTCTTCGCGCTGGCCGAATGGCTTGGGTTTTTGCAGTTTCAAGGTTTCAAGCAGGCCGAAGTCTTTGGCGCGGCTCCACCACAGATAAGGGTAGGAAACATTGCCGGCATCGAACTCGAAACCCTGCTCGCGGATCATCTGCAGATAGTCGGCGGCGCTCTTCTGCACGTGCATCGGGTGGCGAAACAGCCAGCGGATCACCCACGTGTCGATGTAGGCCTCGGTGGACTCGGCAAACAGCAGATAGCCGCCCGGTTTGAGCACCCGATAAAATTCGGCCAGCGCCTGCTCCTGCTCGACCAGATGATGGAAGGTCTGGTGACAGAACAGCACATCGACGCTGGCGTCCGGCAGTTGCAGGGCTGCGCAATCGCTGCCGATCAACTCGACGTCAATGCCGCGGGCCTGCGCTTCCTGGCGACTCATTTCCAGGCTGTCGGGGTCTGCATCGACGCCGATCAGTTTCGACGGGGCAAAAACCTTGCTCAGGTGCTGGAATGACTTGCCCTGCCCACAGCCCGCATCAAGCAACACGGGTGCAGTCGGTGGCGGGCTGGCAAACAGGCTGCGTAAATCGTCTATAGCAACGCGCAACACCCGGTATTGCCAGGTGTGGCTGCGCAGAAACCACAAGCCAAAGCGGGTTTCCTCGACATAGCTGGCACTCAGGAACGGGCGACTCATGAGCCGCCGTCCGCACAGATTTCCGAGAGCATGCGCAGGCGACGTTTTGGCTCGCTGACAAACGGGTTGCGCTCGTCCCAGGCATAACCGGCCAGAATCGCGCTGATCATACGGCGAATATCCGGGGTGCTTTCGGGGTAGAAAATCACGCTCTGGAACGTGCCGTTGTACCAGCCTTCGACGTAGGCCCGAAAGGTATCGACGCCGCGTTTCAGAGGGATGGCGAACTCGGTTTCCCAGTCCACGCTTTCGCCCTGCAACTGTCGGTTCAGCACGCCAGCGGCCATGCTCGCCGAGCGCATGGCGATGGTCACGCCCGAGGAAAATACCGGGTCGAGAAATTCTGCCGCATTGCCCAGCAGCGCAAAGCCATTGCCGTGCAGGGTTTTGACGTTCGCGGAGTAGCCACCGATGGTTCGCGCAGGCGTGTCCCAGACGGCATTTTTCAGCACGTTGGCCAACTGCGGCGTTTCATCGATAAAGGCGCGCAGGCAGGCGTCCAGATCGGCAGGCTTATCCTTGAACCGCTCGGCCGAGGCCACGACGCCCACCGAGCAGCGGCCCTCGCTGAACGGGATCGACCAGAACCACACGTCGCTTTGCTGCGGATGGATGCTGACGAGGATCTTCTGGCGGTCGAAAGGCGGGCTTTCGATGCGGTCTTCAACGTGGGTGAACACCGCCTGGCGCAGCGGAAAGCCCGAGGGCGCTTCCAGGTCCAGCAAACGCGGCAGCACACGGCCGTAACCGCTGGCGTCCAGCACAAAAGTCGCCTGCACGCTGTATTCGCTGCCGTCTTCGCGCCTTACCTGCAAAACCGGCTGTGGGCCGTCGAAGTCGGCGCTGATGATTTCCTGCTGATAGCGGATCTCCACGCCCTGCAACTCGGCCTGATCGGCCAGCAGTTTGTCGAACTCGCTGCGCTGCACCTGAAACGTGGTGGGTTTGCCGTTGCTGAACGTGTCGCCAAAGTCGAAATCGCTGTACTGCTCGCCGCGTGCAAACGCTGCACCGTTCTTGCGCTGAAAGCCGGCGGCGTTCACCGCATCGAGCATCCCCGCTTCTTCGACGAAGTCCAGGCAATGGCAGAGCAGGCTTTCGCCGATCGAAAAGCGCGGAAACAGCTGACGCTCGATGATCAGCACGTCGTGGCCCTGGCGTTTGAGCAAGGCGGCAGCGATTGACCCGGCAGGGCCGGCACCGATGACGACGACCTTACGAATTTCCCTATCAGTGATGGGCACAGGTATTCCTTTCCGGTTTGGCGGTTGCAAGGGAGGGCTGCACGGTAACGCGACCCATGCCGGTGAGTGCCGGCAGCAGCGTCGCGAGCAGGCCCATCAGCATCAGGGCGAAATACAGCGCCGGGCTGATGAGTTGCTGTTGCAGCAGCAGATTGAGGAAAACGATTTCGCTCAAGCCACGAATGTTCACACGAATGTTCAGCAGCACGCTTTCACGCCAGCGGCTGGCCCCGGCGAACGACGGCGGTGCCCAGCGCAGGCCAATCCAGTTGCCGAGCAGCTTGCTGCCAATCGGCAGCACGATCAGCGCGGCCAATTGCAGTGCGCTCAATTCGCCGAGGGCGCTGTGCACGTTGATCTGCACGATGCCGAAGGTCAGCAGCAGCGGGATGGCCAGACGGTTTTGCAGAAAGCCCAACTGTGCGGCGCTCAGCGGCGGCACCCAGGCCTGGCCGAGGCGCGCCATGCACAGCAGATAGCCAATACCGAAAATCAGCGCGTTGAGCCGGTAATGCTCGGCGACCATTAGCAGAATGAAAAACGTCAGGCTGTAGAGCAGCGGCTGGCGCAAACGCAGCAAGCAGAACAGCAGCGGCACGCAGGCTCCCAGCAGCGGCAACAACAGGCTACTCAGGTGCAGGCTGCCTTGGGCGATGGCGAACAGGCTCCAGCAGGTCAGGTCGATAAGAATCGCGGTCTGCACCAGGCGGCGAGTGGCGGCAGGCGGGTAATCGATGTGGTGCAGATACAGGTAAAGCACCGGGATCGCAGTGATGGCAAACACCAGCCCGATGGCCAGCGAACTGATCCAGGCCTGCTCCGGCAGCAGCCATGCGGCACAGGCCAGCCCGCTCAGAAACGGGACCAGAAAGCTCGGCACGGCGATTTTCAGGCTTTGGCGGTCAAGCCGCAGGTCGATCACATCGCTGAGAATCTGCCCCAGCACGATGGCAAATGCCAAGCCATACAGGCTTTTCAGCCAGACGGGAGACACCAGTTGCGCGCCGCTGAGTTGCCAGTGGGGTTCTATCCAGAACAGCATCAGCAGCGGCAAACCGAAGGTTGCCAGCAGCAGTTGGCTGACGATAGGGATCAGGCCCAATTGCCGACCTGCCCAAGTGGCCAGCGCGAACAAGGCCAGCGCCATCAGCCAGAACGCCACGACCATCATGCGTGCGGTGCCCCTGAGTTGACCTGCGTGCGAGCGGTTTTTCGCGGGCTGGCCCACGGTGCCAGTAGAAAACTGAAGGCCAGGCCCAGGCTGACCGACAGACCGAAATTGCTGATAGCTGGCGTGCCGGAAATGGCCAGCAACCCGAACGACAGCCAGGTGGTGACCGCCGCCAGCAGGGTGCCCAGCAGGCTGACCGCCGCGCCGCCGATCTGCTCGCGCATCAGAATCGCGTAATCGACACTGATCGCCGTGACCAGCAGCAGGCCGAACAGGCTGAACAGGGTCAGCGGCTGGCCGAGCCAACCCAGGCTGGCAAGGCTGCACAAGGCGGCGAGCAAGGGCAGGGCGACGATGCGCAACGCGCCATTGAAGCCGAACGGGGCGATCAGCAGCAGGACGATCAGCACACACGAGGCCAGCTTCAATTCGGCTGCGCTGATTTGCGTGTGGGCGAACACATCGCTGAGTTCACCCAGGCGGTCCACCAGTTGCACACCTTCCAGGCCGATGGCTTGCACGCGCAGCAACGCCATGCTGTTCAGGCCGCGCAGGCTGACGATGCTGGCTACCTGTGGATCGCCTTCGGCGTCTTCGCTAGCGCCCAGCCAGAGCGTGCGCCACGGTTCGCTGAGCGGGCCTTGAAGCGCCTGATCGATGTCTTGCGTCGGCAGTGCCAGCAATTGAGCGAGTTCGGTTTTCAAGGCATTGGCCGGAACGCCGAGCTGCACCAGTGACGTCCAGTGTTGCGGCAATTTGCCCAGCGCGTCGCGGGTCGCCTGTTGTTCGGCTGGCGAATCGAGCAACTGATTGATCGCCATGTAGCCTTGCAGCTTGTCCAGGCTGATCAGTTGATCGAGGCGCTGGGTCAGCGCCGACTGGCGGTCGAGCAACTGCTGTTGGTCCTTGCCGCGCACCAGAAAGAACTGGCTGGTGGGCTGATAACCGGTAATCCGCGCGATGGCTTGCGCTTCGTCGGTCAGCGCCTGAGGTGCCGAGACCCATTGGCGAATATCGTTCTTGGTGGTCAGGTGCCAGAGCCCGCCGCCACAGAAGGCCAGCAGCAGCGCCAACAGGATCGGCGTGCTGATGCGTTGCAACAATGCCGCGCGGCAATCGAGCATCTGTTGCGCCAGTTTCAGCGGCCATTGCGCGGGGCGAATCTCTACCCTGGCGAGCAATGCCGGCAACAGGCAGACGGCTGTCAGGTAGGCACCGATCAGCCCGGCCGCCGAGAACACGGCAATTTGTGTCAGCGCCGGGAACGGCGTCCAGGCCAGGGCAAGGTAGCCGATGCAACTGGTGATCAGGCTCAGGCTCAGCCCCGGCAGGGTCAGGCGCAGGGCGGGCCAGCTGCGCCAACGCTTCATGCTCCAGCTTTTCGACAGGTAATGCAGCGGGTAGTCCACCGCCACGCCGATCAGGCTGGAACCCAGCACCAGCGTCATGACGTGCATGCTGCCAAACAGCGCCACGCAGGCCACCGCACCAAACAGCATGCCGACCATAACCGGAACAAAGGCCAGCAGCACGCTCCAGCGTCGGAAGGCCAGCAACAGCAGCAACAGGATGCCAACCGTTGCGCCACCGCCCACCCAGGTGATCTCGCGGCTGGCTTGCTTCTGACCGTCTGCGGCGTACAACAGGCCGCTGGCGGCCAGCAACTGACCGCCTGCCTGACCGGCCTGCACCCGCGCTTTTGCCAGCAGGTCGGCGACCTGGCCGGGCAAGTGCATGTCGAACGCATCGCTGCGGGTTCGCGAGCGTAGCAGCACCCAGCTTTTATCTTCGGCGGTCGCAATCAGCGCGCCGCTGGCCAGGTCCGCCTCGACCGAGCCCTGTTTCGGCAGCCCGTTCTGAATACGTCCGGTCAGGCCCAGCCAGTCATCCTGGCCCGGCACCAGGCTGAAACCGGCAAACGGGTCGAACAGGGTTTGCACGCGCTGCTCGATGAAGGCCTTCGGGTCGTCGATCAGCAGTGTGCGGTCCACGGCTGGCAACATGGCGATTCGGCCTTGCAGCAACTGGGTGCGCAGCGCGGGCAGATCGGCTTGCAACGTCCACTGGACCTTCTCGAACAAGCCGCTGGCTTGCCATTGTTCGGCCAGCGTGCGCGCCAGCTCCACGGCTTGCTGGCGATCAGCATGGCCGACCAGCACCAGCATTTCGCGATTGAGCGGCGCCTGCATGCGCTTTTCGGCGCTCGTTACCAGTGCGTCATTGTCAGTGCCGGGCACCAGCTCCATGAGGTTGGCCGACAACGGCGAGCGGTCGTGCCACTGCCAGCCTGCCAGCGCCAGTACGCCCGCCAGAATCAGCAGGAACAGCCTCGGCAGCAGCCGCTCAGTTGAAGTCATTACGCTGCGCATCGGTCAGGGTGGGGGCGCTGTTGCTGTCGATCATTTTCAGGACTGTGCTGTCGCCTTGGGTTTCCAGCAGTTCAATGCGCTGGACCAGCTCGCCGCCATCAATGTTGATCTGCCTGAACACCTGTTGCAGCAACAGCGAGCGCGGTGTCAGCGTGAGGTGCCAGGCGTTCGCTTCGCCCTTGAGCTGCAAGTCGAAATCCCGTTGCAGGCCGCTGCTGTCGCCTTGCAGCACGGCCAGAAACAAGCGGTTTTGCTCGGCGCCGGCATTTTTGTTTGGCACCGGTTTCCAGGTACTGACATCACCGACGGTTTCGCGCCGGGCAATGCCGGTGGCGTTGATGCGGTAATCCTGTTTCAGCGGTGTTTCCAGCAGCCAGAGCAGGCCGAAATCCCTGGCGAGCACAAAACGGCCCTTGCTGAGCAGCGGCTGCGGCAGGGCGCGCAGGTGTTTTTCCTGAATGAAACGGCCTTGCACCACCGCAGGTTTGGCCAGTTGGTCGCTCAGTTGTTGCAGGTCGAAAGCCTGCGCCACTGAAGATAGGCACAGCAAACCCAGCAGTATCAAGGCACGTAACGGACGCTTCATGGCAAGGCTCTCTTTACGGCATCGATAAAGACCTGCGGCGAGGCCAGTTGCATTTCGTGGCTGTCGCGGTCAACTGCGACCTGCACGGTGCTGGCACGGGTCAGGCGCTCGCCGGTGTCGGCGTCGGTGATCAGATAGTTGATTTTCAAGCGGTTCTCCCACTCCACCAGACTGGCGCGCACGTTAAGCTTCTGGCCGAACACGGCACTGCGCACATAGCGCAATTGCAGGTCGATCACCGGCCAACCATAACCGGATTCGAGCATGTGCATGTAGTTATGGCCAATGTGGTCGAGCAGTGCGCAGCGCGCCACTTCCAAGTATTTGACGTAATGCCCGTGCCAGACGATGTTCATCATGTCGACGTCGAAAAACGGCACCACGATTTCAGTGTCCAGGTGCAGAAAACCCTTACTGCGCATGCAACCTCCAGCGGCGGTTGGCGATGTGTTTCAGGCACAGGCGCAGTTCGCTTTCCAGTGCACGGTCTTCGATGACCGGAGCAAAGTCTTCGCTCAGTTCTGCGTGCATGCTGGCCAGCGCCGGTGGCAGCGGGCGCGCATCGGCGGCCTTGCTGCGCAGCCACACGCCCTGATTGGCGGCTATCAACGTGGCGGCGGCAACCTGTTCGGTCAGCTCCAGTACACGGATGGCGTCACGCGCAGCGATTGTGCCCATGCTCACCTTGTCCTGATTGTGGCATTCGGTGGAACGCGAGAACACACTGGCCGGCATGGTATTTTTCAGCGCTTCGGCGGTCCACGCGCTGGTGCCGATCTGCACTGCCTTGAAGCCATGATTGAGCATCGCCCGCTCGGCGCTGGCCCCCGACAGGTTGCTCGGCAAGCCGTGGTTGTAGCGCTCGTCCACCAGCAGCGCCAGTTGCCGGTCGAGCAAGTCCGCGACGTTGGCCACCAGGGTTTTCAGGCTGTCCATCGCAAAGGCGATATGCCCGCCGTAAAAATGCCCGCCGTGCAGCACGCGCTCGGCTTCGGCATCGATAATAGGGTTGTCATTGGCACTGTTCAGTTCGATTTCGATGAACGAACGCAGCCAGTTCAGGCTGTCGGCCAGCACGCCCAGCACATGGGGTGCGCAGCGCAGCGAATAGCGATCCTGCAAGCGATGCAGCGGGGCGGTTGGCGCGTCGATGGCCAGGTCCTGACGCAGCCACGCCGCCACCTGCATCTGGCCCGGATGCGGCTTGGCGGCGAACAGGCGCTCGTCGAAGTGCTCCGGATTGCCTTGCAGCGCCACCACATTCATCGCGGTGATGCGGGTGGCCAGTTGCAGCAGGTAATCGGCGCGGGCGAAGGCCAGGCAGGCAATGCCGGTCATCAGCGCCGTGCCGTTCATCAGCGCCAGTGCTTCCTTGGGGCGCAGCACCAGCGGCGTCCAGCCCAGTTCGCGATGCACGTCGCTGGCCAAAAGGCGCTCGCCACGGAACATCACCTCGCGCTCACCGGACAGGGTCGCGGCCACGTACGACAGCGGCGTCAGATCACCGCTGGCACCCACCGAGCCTTCTTCCGGGATCAACGGCAGCACGTCCTGATCGATAAACGCCTGCAAACGCTCGAGCAGTTCGATCCGCACCCCGGAAACGCCCTGACACAACGACTGCAAGCGCGCCGCCAGCAACGCGCGGGTGGCCTGGGCGTCGAGCAGTTTACCCAGCCCGCAACCGTGAAACGTATACAGATGACGCGGCAGCGCCTCGACATGCTCCAGCGGCACAGCTACCACGCAGGAATCGCCGTAACCGGTGGTGACGCCGTAGATCACGCCTTCCTTGTCCAACAACGAATCGAGAAACTGCGCGCCCCTGGCGATGCGTGCGCGAAATTCATCGTCGCCTTGCAGCGCGCTCGGTGCCAGACGATTGGCCAGGGCCAGCACGTCTTCAATACACAGGGCGCGTTTGCCGAACATGATCGGGTCAGGAGCTTGATTCGTCATCGGACTTCCAGAATGGGTAGAAATTGAACCACTGCTGTGGCGCTTCCAGGCAGTAGTGACCCAGGCGCTCGGCATAGCGCGTGGCCCAGTGGGCGATCACCTGAGCGCGGTCGCTGCGACGCCATTCGATGGCGTCGGCGAACGGTTCGAGAATCACCCGATAGCCCTTCGGGCCTTTCAGGCAGAAAAACAGATTGACCGGGCACTTGAGCAGACCGGCCAGCAGCCACGGGCCCTGCGGGAACGTCGCGGGCTGGCCGAGAAAGTCGACCCGCACGTTGCGCCCGCCGTGTAGCGCAACGCGGTCACCGGCGATGGCCAGCCACTCGCCTTCGTCCAGACGCTGGCTGAGTTGCAGCATGATCGCCGGGTCCAGCTCGCTGACCTGAATCAACCGCAGGTTGGTTGCCCCGGCTTCACCGAGCAGACGATTGAAGCGTTCGGCGTGCTTGGTGTGCACCAGCACGTTCATGGTGATTTTTTCGCCGAGTTCGGCCAGCGCGCGGCACACCTCAAGGTTGCCCAGGTGCGCGCCCACCAGCATCTGGCCGCTTGCGCCACGCAGGCTCTGGCGCAGCAATGCCGGGTCGATGATCTCGATCTGCTCGATACCCAGCTTGCCGTTCCACACGTCGAGCTTGTCGAGCAGCGCTTCGGCGAATGCCATGAACTGGCCGAACACCCGCCGTTGGCTTGGGCGCAGTTCAGGCCGGGCGCTCCAGCCCGCCAGGCGCTGTTGGTATTCCCAAATGCTGTGCCGGGCACGACGGCCGAACACGAAGAAATACAGCACGATGCCATACAGCACCGGGGTGAGCAGGCGACGGCCGAGCACGCGCATGCCCCAGGCAGTGAGCTTCATGAGCATGAAGCTGCCGCGCTCCTGGTGACTGGCCCAATGCTCCTTGGGCGATTTGTCGATGCTCATGAGCGCCACCGTCGCCAGAGGATTGCAGGCAGGCGCATCAGCATGCCGAAGAACAGTTTGGTGTGCATCTTCGAGATCAGCGCGTTGTCGTGAAACAAACGGAAATGCGACAGGCCGTCCTGTGGATAGTGAACGCGGGTTGGCAGCCAGCGCATCGCCTGACCGCGCCACGCCAGGCGCACGAGGATCTCCGAATCGAAATCCATGCGCTTGCCGATCCGCACCGCGTCGATCAGCGTGAGCACCGGCGCCAGCGGGTACAGGCGAAAACCGCACATCGAGTCGCGAATCTGCAACGACAGCGTGTTGATCCATACCCAGACGTGGGTGAGATAGCGGGCGTACAGACGACCTTTCGGCACGCTTGCGTCGTATTGCGGATAACCGCAAATCAGTGCTTCGGGGTACTGACGCGACTGCTCCAGAAACACCGGAATATCGCTCAGGTCATGCTGGCCGTCGGCATCGACCTGCAAAGCGTGGCTGAAACCCAGCCGCGCCGCTTCTCTGAAACCGGCCATGACCGCGCCGCCCTTGCCTTGGTTGACCGGCAAGCGCACCAGATAAATGTCCTCGGCTTGCGCCAGTTGCTGCAACACGGCGGCGCAGGCCGGGCTGCTGGCGTCGTCCACCAACACGCAGGGCAGCCCGGCTGCGCGCACGGCCTTGACGACGTCGGGCACGGCCAGCTCGTGGTCGAACACCGGAATGATCACGCAAGGCTTATGCATGGGCACCTTCCAGCACAATCCGGCCGCTGGAGCACGGTGCGTTTTCGCTGTTGTGAAAGGCGAAATGCAGCTTGGCGCGTGCGGCATCGAAGCGCAGGGTCAGTTTCAGGCGGTCGCCGGGGCGCACCAGTTGCTGAAACTTGAGCACTTCCATGCCGGCAAAATCGGGTGGCAGGTCGAGCAACTGTTGGCCCAAAGTGATTGCCCATTGCACCTGAACCACCCCGGGCAAGACCGGTGCCTTGGGGAAATGGCCGCTGAAAAAAGCCAGGTCGGGCGGGACCATCAGGTTCAGGTGCAATTCACCGTCGATCGTCTGTTGGTCGAGTACTTCCGCCTGTTTGGGCCGTGGCGCCATGAGCAGGGCCTGAACGTCCGTCTGCGCCAGTTTGCCTTGGGTATTGAGGGGCATTTGCGGCAATAGACGCCAGCGGCGCGGCAGGGCGATGGTTTCGCAATGCGGTCGCAGATGCTCGCGCAAGGCTTCGGTGAGTGCGCGACGGCCCTGATTACGCAGGGCCAGCAAGCCGCTGTCGCTCAGCACCAGCAGTGCGCCGAGTGACGCACGATTTTCCTGCACCACACCCAGGCGCGCTTCGCTGACCCAGGCATGGCTGGCCAGCGCTTGCTCGATCAGCGGCAATGACACGCGCTTTTCTTCGAGTTTGACGATGCGGTCCAGCCTGCCCAGCAGCTCGAATCGCCCATCATCGCCAATCAGCACGGCATCGGCGGTTTGCTCGACGTGGCAGGATGGCAGGTAAGGCGAACTGATGCGCAGCGCACCTTCGCTGTCCTGACTCAGTTCGATGCCGTCGAAAGCCTGCCAGCGCGGTTCGCCCTGACGCCAGGCGATACCGCCGGTTTCCGAGCTGCCGAGAATTTCCGTTGGCCACTGTCCCAGACGCTGATGCAGGCTTTGCGCGGCCTCGGCAGGCAGTGCGCCACCGGATGAAAACACCCGGCGCACGCTGCTCAGGCTGTTCCAGTCAAGGTTATCGCCCATGCGCTTGAGCAGCGCCGGGCTGGCGACCCAGGCAAAGGACGGATATTGGCGGCTGGCCCGTTGCAGGTCTTCGGCAAATGGCAACTGGCGACGCATGAACGGTCGCGCCGCGCACAGCGGCCAAAGCAGGCGGAATAGCAGGCCATAAATGTGTTGGGTTGCGACGCTGCCGATCATGCACGCCGAGCCAAGCTGCGCGCCCCACAGCTGCTCCAGCCCGCAGACTTCGTTGGCCAACTGACGCAGACGCTTTTCAATCAGCTTGGGTTCGCCGCTGGAGCCCGAGGTGCACAGGCTCAGCCGACACAGGTCGAGGTCCAGCGAGGCCGCTGAGAGAGGCGCCGCGTGCAGATCGCTCAGCCGCGCATCACCCGGCAGGTCGGTCAGCCACAGATCGACCTGATTCGCCCAGCGTTCGCGGGTCTGGCCCTGCAAATCGGCGGGCAACAACACATGCACACCCGCGCGCCAGGCACCGAACAGTGCGACCGCCAGCTCGGCGGCATCTTCAAGGTGCACAGCAAGGTTTTTGATACCACGGGCTTGCAGCCCTGCCGCCACGCTTAACGACTGCTCGCGAAACTGCGCGTGATCCAGCGCCGGGGCTTGGGTCAGCAGCCGGTCGGGCAGGGCGTCGCGCAGCAGATGTTCCAGGTTCAACCAGTTCATGCGGTCCATTTCATTTGCCGTCCGTAGCGGGTGGGCGAGCTATCCATTCAGCGGCGAACAGCAGCCCCATCAATCCATAGGAAATCAGGCCGGTGTACAGCGCCCACCACGACAACGGTGCCCACAGCGTGAGCATCGCTGCAGTCAGGCCATTGGCCAGAAAGAACAGGCACCAGATCTGCGTGACTTTGCGGGTGTAGCGGATGCCGGATTCGGGCAGTTGCGGGCGGGTGATGCGCGCCATTCTTTCCACAATTGGCGGGCCGTAGATCAGACTCGAGCCAAACAGACCGAGCATGAATGTGCTGACCAGCACCGGGTACCAGCGCAGCATCAAATGGCTGTCGAGCACACCGAGCACCACGCAAAAGGCCAGGGCCCCACTCGCCATCGCCAGGCTGCCGGGTTTGCGTTCGCCGGTCAGCGCCCGCGCCAGCCACAGGCTGCCCAGCAGCAGCGCGAACTGCCACGGGGCGAAGTGTTCGGTTCCCCAGTAGACGGCAAACGGATACAGCACACCGGCCAGTACCAGAATCAGGCCAATCAGCCGCTTCATTCGGCTGCGTTGACCAGGCGGTAGACGGCCTCGACTACGTCGTCGACGGTTTTGACCGACTTGAATTCTTCCGCAGCAATCTTTTTGCCGGTTTTGCGTTTGATGTGGTCGATCAGGTCCACGGCATCGATGCTGTCGATTTCCAGGTCCTGATACAGGTTGGCGTCCAGCGTGACCCTTTCAGGCTCCAGTTCGAACAGTTCCGCCATCGCGGCGCGGAGGATTTCGAAGATGTCTTCACGGGTTTGCATGTTCAATTCTCAGGCCGGTTGTCTGGCGCTGACGAAGGCCGCAAGGCTGTCGACGCTGGCGAAATGGTTACGGGTGTCCTTTGCATCGGCGTCTATCTTGATGCCGTAGCGTTTCTGGATGGCCAGGCCCAGTTCCAGTGCATCGACCGAATCCAGGCCCAGGCCTTCGCCGAACAGGGTCATGTCGTTGCCGATGTCTTCGGGGGTGATGTCTTCGAGGCCCAGGGCATCGATGATCAGCAATTTAATGTCCTGGTGCAGATCGCTCATCTGAGGCGAGCTCCTTGGTGAAATAGTCATGCAGGTAATCGTTGAGCTTGCGGGACGCTACGGGCGGTGGGCCGAGCGCACTGAAGGCGTTGGGGTCTATATCGGCACCGACGCACAAACTGAAGTGCACGCGGCGCTGCGGAATGCGATACCAGGGCTCGGCCTTGGTCAGGGTGGTCGGGTGGACCTTGATGGTCACCGGCGTGATCATGCTCGCGCCGCGCAGCGCAATGGCCGCCGCGCCACGGTGAAAGACCGGCGGCTGGCCGGGCTGGGTGCGCGTGCCCTCGGGGAAGATGATCAGCGTCTGGCCGCTTTGCAGGCGCTCCACGGCGGCGTCGAGCATATCCATGCTGCCGTCGTTGCTGATGTAGCCGGTCGAGCGCACCGGGCCGCGGGTAAACGGGTTTTCCCAGAGGCTGCGCTTGACCACGCAGTTGGCGTCACGCACCAGGCCGATCAGGAACACCACGTCGATCAGCGACGGGTGATTGGCGATGATCATCTGGCCGGGACGTCCCAGCTTTTCTGCGCCCTGAACCTCGTAGGTCAGCACGCCCATGCGCGCCATGATGCGGATGAAGCGCCAGAACAACCGGCTGATGGTGCGCCGGGCACGGCACTGATGATTGGCGACACTGCCGGGCAGGCAATCGAGTACCGGAAAAACGAACAGTCGCAGGCACAGGCCGCTCACCCCGAACAGGGCAAAGCTGATGCCGGTTGCCAGCAGACGCCAATAGTATGCGTCACGGCCTTTCTTCAGAGGTTGCGTTGCCAGTTCCATAACCGGTTATTCCAGGGGTGCAGGCAGGCGGATTGATCAGTGTGCAAGGCTTGCAGCAGGTTCAGCGCATGGGGCCACTGAGTCCGCTCTGTGCCTTGCGTATCGGTGTTTAAAGACAATTGCCATTCATTGCCGGGCGTCAGCAGCAAGCCGACGGCGTAGGGGAACGGCACGTCATCAATCCATTGGGCATAGGCTTGCGGTGGCTGTTCTTCTGTCACCACCAGCAGCACGGCTTCGGCTCCTTCAGCCAGCAGCGCCGCTGCCTCGAATGCTCCATATTCCAGGCCATCGCCTGCGGCTGCCAACGCCGTCATTTCACTGGTTTCGCCACGCATGATCGACCACAGACCAATCACTGCGTTATGTACCGACAAACTGAACTGGGTGGGTGAAAGCGGTTCATCTGCGGCCAGGTCACGCAGAATTTCGAATGTTCTCGGGGTTTCGCCGTGGCGCGAGACGAACACCAGCGGCACGCGCCCGTAGCCTTCGGTCAATGGCCAGCCCACCGCAAACGCCATGCGCGCCATGCGGCCAAGCCGTCGTCGTTGCATGGCAGGAAGAAAAGACACATCTGGCGCTGCGTCACTGGTTTCCAGCAGCGTCGGGTTCAGGCTCCATTGTCGCCAGTCGTCCGCGCTCGCCAGGCCCGGTGCCCAGGCTTGCCATCGTGCAATATTGAAGGTGATCAAGACTTCTCTTCCCGCCCCTGCGGGCATGTTTCTCGCTACATCGATATCAGGTCGATATCAGCCTGGGTGCGGTAATTGACCGAGTACGCGCATTATCCCGATGGGGCTCGTTACTAGCAAATTTGTTACATGAAAACCGTTTATAAGCATGTATTTTAGGGTTCAAGTCGCATTTTTGATGGCAAACAGGCAGAGGTGCTTTGCTGTAACCTCACGGTTGTCATCTGTAGTGTCTAGACTCGACCGATCCTGAGGTCTTTATCGGCCACTCCTGCTGTTTCTTCATCTTTCAAGGAATCCAAAGCATGCGTCGCGTGGTATTCAATCAGAAGGGCGGTGTCGGCAAATCGAGCATCGCCTGCAATCTGGCTGCAGTCAGCGCTCACGAAGGCTATCGGACGCTGTTGATCGACCTTGATGCCCAGGCCAACTCGACTCAGTACCTCACGGGCCTCACGGGCGACGACATTCCGATGGGCATCGCCGAGTTCTTCAAGAACACGCTGTCGGCGGCGCCGTTTGCCAAGAAAAACCATGTCGATATCTATGAAACACCGTTCGACAACCTGCACGTGGTGACAGCCACCGCCGAGCTGGCTGATTTGCAGCCCAAGCTTGAGGCCAAGCACAAGATCAACAAACTGCGCAAATTGCTGGACGAGCTGAGCGAAGATTACGAGCGAATTTACCTGGATACGCCGCCAGCGCTTAACTTCTATGCGGTTTCGGCATTGATTGCTTCAGATCGCGTCCTGATCCCGTTTGACTGCGACAGCTTCTCCCGGCAGGCGCTGTACGGGCTGATGCGCGAGATCGAAGAGCTGAAAGAGGATCACAACGAGGATCTTCAGGTTGAAGGCATCATCGTCAACCAGTTCCAGCCCAGGGCCAGCCTGCCGCAGCAGATGCTCGACGAACTGATCGCCGAGGGCCTGCCGGTGCTGCCGGTCTACCTCAACGCCTCGGTGAAAATGCGCGAGTCGCACCAGGCCAACCTGCCCCTGATCCACCTCGACCCACGGCACAAGCTGACCCAGCAGTTCGTTGACCTGCACCACCTGCTGGAGACCAATGCACATCCGTGATGGGTATGCACCGCGCGTAGCACTCAGCGTTAGACACAAGCCCGCTTTTGATTCTGGCCGAAGGCTGTGGGAGCGGACTTGTCCGCGAATGCGGTAGTTCAGACGATACATGTTCGGTGACTTTGCCGGCCCTTTCGTGAACAAGTTCACTCCCACGCCCTTCGGGCAGAAGCCCAATCTACGGGGCTCTCAGGATTTATATAACGCTGGAGCGCGGGAATCATCGCGGCCTGAGCACCTCGGGCGTATAGCTGCCGTCTCTCAATGAGCAGGCCAGATGCTCGGCATGCAGCCGCGCGGCCGAGGCCAGTTCGGTGGAGATGGTGACAGCAGCGTCCATGTCGGCCTGGACGTGTTCCTGCGAGGCGCTCAGGCGGTTGCTGCCGGGTTTGCAGCCGCACTCCACTGCATGTCCCTGCGTGGCAACCGCCACCAGATCGTCGACATACGTCGGGTTGCCCTGGGCGATAAAACCGATGCGGGTGCACGCCGGGCACCACACGGGGTCGCCCATGCGGGCCACGCGGCGCAGGTCGATGACTTCGCTGGCCGATGCGCTCAGCACAAAGCCGCCGGTGGTGGTTGGATCGCCTTCCCTGACTATGAACGACATGGCAGTGCTTCCTGTGGGTTCTGGAAGCCTCAGGCTAGGCGTAAATCGGCTGCCTGATTGCGCAAAAGCCCTGTTAAAGACCGGTCCTACGCAAACATCAGCAGGGCGTTTCGCAAATGTTACGCCCCCGGCAAAAAATGATCACATTCCCCATCGTTACTCCAGCCGTAACGATCCGTCTCGCTGCTTGATTGATGCCTGCCGCTATCGCTCCTAAGGTGGCCCACGACAGCAAAATCGTGGAGCGATCATGACAACAACACCTTCCCCCGACGCACGCTGGACACGTCGTCGCACCGAGAAACAGAGGCGTCTGGAGCAAGTGCGGGCGTTGACCGATGGCGTGGTGCTGCCGACCGACAAGATCGTCGCGGCGCTGGAGGCCTTGCTGGTTTCCGGCGACCGGGTGGTGCTTGAGGGCAATAACCAGAAACAGGCGGATTTTTTGTCCCGCGCGCTGGCCAAGGTCGATCCGGGCAAGGTGCATGACCTGCACATGATCATGCCCAGCGTGGGCCGCGCCGAGCACCTGGACCTTTTCGAGCAAGGCATCGCACGCAAACTGGACTTCTCGTTTGCCGGCACGCAAAGCCTGCGCATCAGCCAGTTGCTGGAAGACGGTCTGCTGGAAATCGGTGCAATTCACACCTACATCGAACTGTATTCGCGGCTGGTGGTGGACCTGATCCCCAATGTGGTGCTGGCCGCAGGCTTCATGGCCGACCGGGCCGGCAACATCTACACCGGCCCGAGCACCGAAGACACCCCCGCGCTGATCGAACCCGCTGCCTTCAGCGACGGTATTGTCATCGTCCAGGTCAATCAACTGGTGGATGACGTCAGCGAGCTGCCACGCGTGGATATCCCGGCCTCGTGGGTCGATTTTGTGGTGGTCGCCGACAAGCCCTTCTACATAGAGCCGCTGTTCACCCGCGACCCGCGCCACATCAAGCCGGTGCACGTACTGATGGCGATGATGGCGATTCGCGGCATCTACGAGAAACACAACGTCCAGTCGCTGAACCACGGCATCGGTTTCAACACCGCCGCCATCGAACTGATTTTGCCGACCTACGGCGAGTCGCTGGGGCTCAAAGGCAAAATCTGTCGCAACTGGACGCTCAACCCGCACCCGACCCTGATCCCGGCCATCGAAAGCGGCTGGGTCGAGAGCGTGCACTGTTTCGGCACCGAACTGGGCATGGAAAATTACATTGCCGCCCGCCCGGACGTGTTCTTCACCGGGCGCGACGGCTCGCTGCGTTCCAACCGGCAACTCTGCCAGTTGGCCGGCCAGTACGCCGTGGACCTGTTCATTGGCGCGACCCTGCAGGTGGATGGCGACGGGCATTCCTCGACCGTCACCCGTGGGCGTCTGGCAGGTTTCGGTGGCGCGCCAAACATGGGCCATGACCCGCGCGGCCGACGTCATGCCACCCCGGCCTGGCTGGACATGCGCCAACAGAACGAAGACGGCCCGGCCGCCTTCCTGGAGCGCGGCAAAAAACTCGTGGTGCAGATGGTCGAGACGTTTCAGGAGGGCGGCAAACCGACCTTCGTCGAAACGCTGGATGCGGTCGAAGTGGCGAAGAAAAGCGGCATGCCGTTGGCACCGATCATGATCTACGGCGACGACGTCACCCATTTGTTGACCGAAGAAGGCATCGCCTACCTCTACAAGGCACGCAGCCTGGAAGAGCGTCAGGCGATGATCGCTGCCGTGGCGGGCGTGACCGTGATCGGCTTGCGCCATAACCCGAAAGACACTGCCCGCATGCGCCGCGAGGGGCTGATCGCACTGCCCGAAGACCTCGGTATCCGGCGCACCGACGCCAGCCGCGAACTGTTGGCCGCCAAGAGCATTGCCGATCTGGTTCAGTGGTCCGGCGGCCTCTACAACCCGCCTGCCAAATTCAGGAGCTGGTGATGAGCGCACTCCAACGGACACCGCAACCCGCTTCGCTGGCCGAACGACTGGCCGATCTGGCCGTCGATGCGTTGATCGACGAAGCCGATCTGTCGCCCAAACCCGCGCTGGTGGACCGCTGCAGCAATGGCGCGCACAGCGATTTGCACTTGGGGCTGATGCATTCTTCGGCGCTGTCGCTGTGGCCGACCTTCAAGTTGATGGCCGACGCCGCTGTGCAATTCCAGGCAGTGGGCGAGCCATTGCGGGAGGCGCTGGGGCTTCTCGGTCGCGAAGGTGAAGCCACGATGCTGCGCACCACATCAGGCGTGAATACCCACCGCGGTGCGATCTGGGCGCTGGGCCTGCTGGTGACCGCCGCAGCGCTGAACTCGCAAGACTGCGGGCCTGAAGCCGTCTGCCAGCGGGCTGCCAGCCTGGCGTTGATCCCGGATCGGCAGGTGCTTGCGCAAAACAGCCACGGCAGTGAAGTGGTGCGTCGCTACGGTGTCATGGGCGCCCGCGAGCAGGCCCAGCAGGGCTTTCCTGCCGTCACTCTGTTTGCCTTGCCGCAATTGCAACGCAGCCGCGCAGCTGGCAGCGGTGAGCAGAATGCCCGGCTGGATGCGCTGTTGGCGATCATGACCACTCTGGCCGACACCTGCGTGCTGCATCGCGCCGGTCTTGAAGGGCTGCAGACCATGCAGACCGGCGCACAGCGCGTGCTGGACGCTGGCGGCAGTGCCAGCCTGGCCGGGCGGCGCGCGCTGAACCAGCTGGATCAGCAACTGCTGGCCCTCAACGCCTCGCCTGGCGGAGCGGCTGATCTGCTCGCCGCCTGCCTGTTTATCGATGGCCTGGAGCCTGCGCTCGGCCCTGTTTCGAGGAGTGCCTGAAATGGAAACCCTGTCTTTTGAATTCCCCGCCGGACAGCCGCCCAAAGGCCGTGCGCTGGTGGGCGTGGTCGGTTCCGGTGATCTGGAGGTACTGCTGGAGCCCGGTCAGCCAGGCAAATTGTCGATTCAGGTGGTGACCTCGGTCAATGGTGCCTCGCTGCGCTGGAAACATCTTTTCGAGCGCATGTTCGATGGCCAGACCCCGCCCGCGCTGAGCATCGACATTCATGACTTCGGCGCAACGCCTGGTGTGGTGCGCCTGCGTCTGGAGCAGGGTTTCGAGGAGATCGGTCATGACTGATAACGCACGTTTGCTAAGCCAGCACAGCTTTATCGAGCTCGGTGCCCGCCAGCGCGCCCGCGCCTTGCTGGATGCCGGCAGCTTTCGGGAATTGCTCGGCCCGTTTGATCGCGTCATGTCGCCCTGGCTGGCTATGCAAGGTGTCGTGCCGCAGGCGGATGACGGCGTGGTGATCGCCAAGGGCACCGTTGACGGCCTGCCGGTAGTGATCGCCGCCATCGAAGGCTCGTTTCAGGGCGGCAGCATGGGCGAAGTGGGCGGCGCGAAAATGGCCGGTGCGCTGGAACTGGCCGCCGAAGACAACCGCAACGGCATCCCCACTGCCGCCATCGTGCTGCTGGAGACTGGTGGCGTGCGTTTGCAGGAAGCCAATCTGGGCCTGGCGGCGATCGCCGAGATTCATGCCGCGATGGTCGATCTGCGTCAGTACCAGCCAGTCATCGGCGTGGTGGCAGGCAGTGTCGGCTGTTTCGGCGGGATGTCCATTGCCGCCGGCTTGTGCAGCTATTTATTGGTGACTCAGGAAGCCCGGCTGGGCCTGAACGGCCCGCAGGTGATCGAGCAGGAAGCGGGCATTGAAGAATACGACTCACGCGACCGGCCCTTTATCTGGAGCCTGACCGGTGGCGAGCAGCGTTTCGCCAGCGATCTGGTCGACGGCTTTGCTGCCGACGATGTGGCCGACATCCGCCAACAGGTCAGCGGCTGGCTCAAGCAGGGTGTGCCGGCAACGCATCGCAGCGGTCAGTACGAGCTGTTCCTGCAACGCCTGGCCAGTCTCGACACCGAGCCACAAATCGATCCGCACAGCGTGCGCACTCTCTATCAAGGAGCCCGGTCATGAGCCATTCACAACGGGGTTTGAACTGGTTCAACGCGTTGAGCGCAGACGCGAGCGAAGTTACCGGTCTACCTGCTTCGCTCAAGGTTGCCGACGGCTTGCTGGGTGAACAGCGGGTGCGTTTTGTGGCGGTGATTGCCGACACCAACAATCGCTTTCCTCGGGCGCGTCAGGGTGAAGTGGGCTTGCTGGAAGGCTGGGGCCTGGCCAAGGCGGTGGACGATGCTATCGAACAGGATCGCGACCGCGCTGAAAAACGTGCGCTGATTGCGATTGTCGATGTGCCGAGCCAGGCGTATGGCCGTCGCGAGGAAGCGCTCGGCATCCATCAGGCGCTGGCCGGCGCGGTGGACAGCTATGCGCGAGCGCGGCTGGCCGGGCATCCGGTGATTGGCCTGTTGGTTGGCAAGGCGATGTCCGGCGCATTCCTGGCTCACGGCTATCAAGCCAACCGGTTGATTGCGCTGCGCGACCCTGGCGTGATGGTGCACGCGATGGGCAAGGCCTCGGCCGCCCGCGTTACCCAGCGCAGTGTCGATGACCTGGAAAAGCTCGCCGCCAGCATTGCGCCAATGGCGTACGACATCGACAGCTACGCCAGCCTCGGCCTGCTGTGGGAAACCCTGTCGGTCAGCCAGATCGAACAGCCCGCTACGGACGACCTGACCCAGGTTCGCCATGTATTAAGCAGCGCGATCAAGGACGTGCAAGCCAACGGTGTCGACCTGAGCAGTCGTCTGGGTGCCAGCAACCGTAAAGCCTCGGCACACGTGCGCCAGTTGTTGCGGGCGCAGTGGTGATCGACAGCGCTTTCGCAGTGCTGCCCCATGATTTGTTGTGGGGCATGCGGCTGTCTGCCTTGCCGGACGATGCGCCGCAATGGGCGGTCGATACGGTGCTGGCCGGGCAGCCGGTGGTGGTGCGTCGCCAGGTTATGCCGGCCGGGCAGGTCGCCGTGGGGTTACGCGGCCGGGGGCGTGAGCAGCGCTATGCCGCGAGGATGTGGCTGACGGATGCCTATCGCCGGGTGACTCCCGAGCAACTGATCGATTGCCCGAGCGAGCACATTCAGGACTGGCCAGCGCTGCGCGCCTTGCGCCAGGTCCGCCCGGTGATGGATGCGCTGGAGCGGGTTTGGGGTGTTGGCGGCAGTGCTGGCTTAGAATTGGCCAGCGGCATTGCCGCGCTGAATCAGGACAGCGATCTGGACCTGATTCTGCGCACGCCGACGCCGTTCAGTCGCCGCTGTGCCGCCGAGTTGGTCGAAGCGCTGGCAACATCGGTCTGCCGGGTCGATGTCCAGTTACAGCTCGATCAAGGCGCCGTCGCGCTGCGCGAATGGGCGCGGCCAGTGGGAAGGGTGCTGCTCAAGACCGCCAGCGGTGCGCGACTGGTGAGTGACCCGTGGCATCTGGCCGAGGTGTGCGCATGAGCAGCCTGTGGGTGTTTCCCGGCCAGGGCGCGCAGCAGGCGGGCATGCTGCATCAGTTGCCGGATGACCCAGTGGTTCGCGATTGCCTGCAAGAAGCCGCTGACGCGCTGGGTGAAGACATCCTGGCGCTGGACACCCCTCAGGCGCTGCACGCGACCCGTGCCGTTCAGCTGTGCCTGCTGATCGCCGGTGTCGCCTGCGCCCGGCTGTTGCAGGCGCGCGGCTGTGTGCCGGATTACGTTGCAGGGCTGTCCATCGGTGCCTATCCGGCAGCTGTCATCTGTGACGCGCTGGCCTTCGACGATGCCGTGCGGCTGGTCGCGCTGCGCGGCGAACTGATGCAGAGCGCCTGGCCCCAAGGTTATGGCATGACCGCTGTCATCGGTCTGGACCAGACCCAGATCGAGGCACTGATCGGCCAGGTACACGGCCCGAGTTCGCCGGTGTTTCTCGCCAATATCAACGCCGATAACCAGATGGTGATTTCGGGTAGCAGCGAGGCCATGCGGCAGGTCGGGCAACTGGCCAAAGCGGCGGGCGCTGCCGCCATCAAGCGCCTCGCAGTCAGCGTGCCCTCGCATTGCGCCTTGCTGCAAGCGCCTGCGCAGCAACTGGCCGAGGCTTTTTCCAGGGTCGAGCTGAAGGCGCCAACGGTGCGCTACCTCAGCGGCAGCACGGCGCGTCCGCTGCTCAGCGCCGAAAAGCTGCGTGACGACCTGGCGTTCAACATGTGCCGGGTCATCGACTGGCGCAGCACCGTGGAAACCGCTTATGAGCGCGGTGTGCGCCTGCACATCGAGCTACCACCCGGCGACGTATTGACCGGCCTGGCGCGCAAGGTGTTTCAGCAAGGAACGGCGCTGGCCTTTCAGGCCGCGCGTCTGGACAGCCTGGTCGCGCTGTCGCGTGAGGAGGGTCGCCGCAGCCCATAGAACCGCCGTGCAGCTGCTACGAAGGACAAAAACAACAACTTCAGCAATGCAAACAGAGGAATAACAACAATGATTATCTACGGTGTTGCACTACTGGCTATCTGCACGCTTGCGGGCGTGATTCTCGGTGACATGCTCGGCGTTCTGCTGGGCGTCAAATCCAATGTGGGCGGGGTCGGGATCGCCATGATCCTGTTGATCTGCGCACGCCTGTGGATGGAGAAAAACGGCGGCATGAGCAAAGACTGTGAAATGGGCGTCGGTTTCTGGGGTGCGCTGTATATCCCGGTGGTGGTCGCGATGGCTGCGCAACAGAATGTCGTCACCGCACTGAAAGGCGGGCCTGTTGCCGTGCTGGCCGCCGTCGGTTCGGTGGTGTTATGTGCCTGCACCATTGCTTTGATAAGCCGTACCAACCGGGGCGAGCCGTTGCCCAAGGAAGAGCCGCTGCCAAGCCCGGTGATCCCTGAAATCACCCCGGCTGGAGGTCGCTGATATGTGGGATCTCATCGAGAAGGGACTGGAACACAACGGCCTGATCACCGCCTTCGCCTTCGTCGGCATCATCATGTGGGTGTCGGTGGTGTTGTCAAAACGGCTGACGTTTGGCCGCGTGCACGGCTCGGCCATCGCGATTGTCATCGGGCTGATTCTGGCCTGGGTCGGCGGCACCTTGACCGGTGGCCAGAAGGGGCTGGCCGATATCACGCTGTTCTCCGGCATCGGCCTGATGGGTGGGGCGATGCTGCGTGACTTCGCCATCGTGGCGACGGCCTTTGAAGTGCAGGCCACCGAAGCCCGCAAGGCCGGGCTGATCGGTGTGATCGCCTTGCTGTTGGGCACGATTCTGCCATTCATCGTCGGTGCGAGCATTGCCTGGATGTTTGGCTATCGCGATGCAATCAGCATGACCACCATCGGCGCAGGCGCGGTGACCTATATCGTCGGCCCGGTGACGGGTGCTGCCTTGGGCGCGACCTCGGACGTCATGGCGCTGTCGATTGCCACCGGCCTGATCAAGGCGATTCTGGTTATGGTCGGCACACCAATGGCTGCGCGCTGGATGGGGCTGGACAACCCGCGCTCGGCGATGGTCTTCGGCGGTCTGGCCGGCACCGTCAGCGGCGTGACTGCCGGGCTGGCGGCGACGGATCGGCGTCTGGTGCCTTATGGCGCGCTGACTGCCACGTTCCACACCGGGCTGGGCTGCTTGCTTGGCCCTTCGGTGTTGTATTTCATCGTGCGCGCTATCGTGGGGTAGACGCTGACGATCAGGTCGCTTGCTCCAGCAGGCGATTTGCATACATCCGGCACTCGGCCAGCAGCGCCAGCAGGTTGGGATCGCGCTCTTTGGATTTGAGAAAGACCACGCCAATGTGCTGCTGCATCCGGTAGCGGCTTTGCAGCGGAATCAAGCGCACGCGGTTTTCATAGACCGCTGCGATGCGCCCTGGCAGCAGCGCATAGCCGACGCCGGAGCTGACCATGCTCAACAGGGTGAAGATGTCATTCACCTGCATCGCCACTTTGGGTTCGAACCCGGCCTGCTGAAAAACCCGTATGCCGTCGCGATGGGTCGCAAAGCCCTGGGTGAGGGTGATAAACGTCGCCTCGCGCAGGTCGCCCAAGTCCACTTCAGCGTGCTCGGCAAAGGGTGAGTCGGTGGGCACGGCGAGGAAGATATCGTCGGAAAACAGCGCCAGATGCTCGCAATCGGGGTCATTGGTGCTCTCGTCCAGCGACACCAGCATGGCATCGACTTCCATGTTCTTGAGCTTGTAGAGCAGGTCGATGTTCGAACCCAGAATCAGGTCGATATTCAGCTCGCTGCGGCGGATCTTCAGGCCCATGATCAACTGCGGCACGGTCTTGACCGTCAGTGAGTACAAGGCCCCGAGCCGGAATCGCGCCGCCGAGAAGCCCGCTGCCTGACGGGTCAGCTCAACCGTTGCGAGCACATCCTGCACCAGCTTCTGCGCACGTTCTTCCAGCACGTAAGCGCTTTCCAGCGGCGTCAGATTACGCCCTTCGTGCTTGAACAGCGGGCAGCGCAGGGCGCTTTCCAGTGAATGAATGGCGCGGTGCACGCTGACGTTGCTGGTCTGCAACTCTTCTGCTGCGCGGGCCAGATTGCCGGTGCGCATGAAGGCCAGGAAGATTTCGAGTTTCTTGAGCGTAAGTTCGTCATCGATCTGCATGTCGTGGCGCTTGTTGTTGGTGTGAACTGATTGTGCCCTGTAATGACAGATACGTTGCTCTTTGTTTCAATAAGCCGGAGCCTCTGCAATCAGGGTTTTCTCTAGACGAGGGCAATAAGCGGATGTATTACGGAGAAAAATTCAACGCCTGGTCGCATTTGGTGGGCACAGTGCTCGCCACCGTCGGCGCGATCTGGTTATTGGTGATGGCCAGCCTGCAGGGTGATGTCTGGAAAGTGGTCAGCATGGCCATTTATGGCGCGTGCCTGGTGACGCTGTACAGCGTCTCGACGGTGTACCACAGCGTCAAAGGCCGCTCGAAATCGATCATGCAGAAGGTCGATCACTTTTCGATCTATCTGATGATTGCTGGCAGCTACACGCCGTTCTGCCTCGTGACACTGCGCGGCGCGTGGGGCTGGACGTTGTTCGGTATCGTCTGGGGGCTGGCGCTGATCGGCATTTTGCAGGAGATAAAACCCCGTTCTGAAGCGCGCATCATGTCCATCGTGATTTATGCGGTGATGGGCTGGATCGTGCTGGTGGCCGTCAAACCGCTGATCGCTGCGCTCGGCCTGGCGGGCTTCATCTGGCTGGCAGGCGGCGGCGTGCTGTACACCGTCGGCATCCTGTTCTTCGCCTACGACCATATCCGCCACTTTCACGGCATCTGGCACCTGTTCGTGATCGGCGGCAGTTTGATGCACTTTGTGGCGATTTGTTTTTATGTGCTGTGAAAGTGGCCAGGTTCAGGCCTCAATGGCTGGGTAAATGCAAATCCTTGTGGGAGCGAGCCGGGCGACGCTTCGCTTGCTCGCGAAGACGATGGTACAAACGCTGTATTTTCATGTTCTGTATCGACCCTTTCGCGAGCAAGCTCGCCCACCCCGCCGGTGTCTGACTCTGAGCGTGCAGCGCGTTTGAGGACGCATCAAACGATCAAAAATCGCCCCACAACTGCTGCGCCACGCTGAGCGCAACCACCGGGGCCGTCTCGGTGCGCAGGACTCTCGGGCCTAAGCGGGCGGCGTGGAAGCCGGCGGTTTGTGCCTGATGGACTTCTGCATCGTTCAAGCCGCCTTCCGGGCCGATCAGAAAGGCCAGACTGGCGGGTTTGGCATGGCTGGTCAGCGGCTCGGCCACCGGGTGCAGCACCAGTTTCAGGTCGGCTTCGGTGAGCTTGATCCAGTCGGCCAGCGGCATCGGTGGGTGAATGACCGGCACCACCGAGCGACCGCATTGCTCGCACGCGCTGATTGCGATCTGCTGCCAATGCGCCTGACGCTTCTCGGCGCGTTCGTCCTTGAGGCGCACTTCGCAGCGCTCGCTGACAATCGGCGTTATCTCGCTGACGCCTAGCTCGGTCGCCTTCTGAATCGCCCAATCCATGCGCTCGCCACGCGACAAGCCCTGACCCAGATGAATGCGCAAGCCTGATTCAACCTGCCCGGCAAAGCATTCAGTCAGTTGCACACGCACGCGTTTCTTGCCGACTTCCAGCAGCGTGCCACGAAACTCCTGGCCTGAGCCATCGAACAGTTGCAGGGCATCGCCCTCGGTCATGCGCAGCACACGGCTGATGTAATGCGCCTGGGCTTCAGGCAGTTCGTGCTCGCCCAGGCTCAGCGGCGTTTCAGTGAAAAAGCGGGACAGTCTCATGGTGTGTCTCGGTTCCGGTGTTTGTTCTGTGATGGCCCTTTCGCGAACAAGCGAAGCGTCGCCCGGTCCGCTCCCACATTAATGCGGCGTTAATGCGGCGTTGCCCGGTCCGCTCGTGGGAGCGGACTTGTCCGCGAAGGCGTCAGTCGCGCCGCCGCAAATTCCAGCCCTAGCCCGGATCCCTGAAATCCGGATGAAAATTCTCCCGCACCGCCACACTGATGCTGCTGCGCGTCGCGATATCAATGCCCTCGGTAGCCACCTCGGCCAGAAAGTCGATCTGCTCCGGCGTAATAACGTAAGGCGGCAGGAAATACACCACGCTGCCCAGCGGCCGCAGCAATGCGCCACGCTCCAGCGCATGCTGAAAGACCTTCATGCCACGGCGTTCCTGCCACGGGTAGGCCGTCTTGGTGGCCTTGTCCTGAACCATCTCGATAGCGATGGCCATGCCGGTCTGGCGCACTTCCGCCACATGCGGGTGATCCACCAGGTGCGCCGTCGCCGTTGCCATGCGTTGCGCCAGCGCCTTGTTGTTCTCGATGACGTTGTCCTGCTCGAAAATATCCAGCGTCGCCAGCGCCGCAGCACAGGCCAGCGGGTTGCCGGTATAGCTGTGCGAATGCAGGAAGGCGCGCAGCGTCGGGTAGTCGTCGTAAAACGCGTCGTACACGTCGTCTGTGGTCACGCAGGCCGCCAGCGGCAGGTAGCCACCGGTCAGCGCCTTGGACAGGCACAGGAAATCCGGACGGATGCCCGCCTGTTCGCAGGCAAACATGGTCCCGGTACGGCCGAAGCCCACGGCGATTTCATCGTGGATCAGGTGCACGCCGTAGCGGTCACAGGCCTCGCGCAGCAGCTTGAGGTAGATCGGGTGATACATGCGCATGCCACCCGCGCCCTGAATCAGCGGCTCCACGATCACTGCCGCAACGCTGGCATGATGCTCGGCCAGAGTCTGTTCCATGGCAGCAAACATGTTGCGCGAATGCTCTTCCCAACTCATGCCGTCGGGGCGGTGATAGCAGTCGGGGCTTGGCACCTTGATGGTGTCGAGCAGCAGCGCCTTGTAGGTTTCAGTGAACAGCGGCACGTCACCGACCGACATCGCCGCCATGGTTTCGCCGTGGTAGCTGTTGGTCAGGGTGACGAAGCGCTTCTTGGCCGGCTGGCCGCGATTGAGCCAATAGTGAAAGCTCATCTTCAACGCGACTTCGATGCACGAAGAACCGTTGTCGGCGTAAAAGCAGCGCGTCAGGCCCTCGGGGGTCAGCTTGACCAGCCGCTCGGACAGTTCGATCACCGGCTGATGGCTGAAACCGGCGAGAATCACATGCTCCAGCTGGTCGACCTGGTCCTTGATGCGCTGGTTAATGCGCGGATTGGCATGGCCGAACACGTTGACCCACCAGGAACTGACAGCGTCCAGATAACGCTTGCCCTCGAAGTCTTCAAGCCATACGCCTTCGCCACGCTTGATCGGTATCAACGGCAGATTTTCGTGGTCTTTCATCTGGGTGCAGGGGTGCCACAGGACCTTGAGGTCACGCTGCATCCACTGGTCATTAAGGCCCATTTGCAATCTCCGGGTAGCGACTCGCTTGATGCGAGGACGAACAATCGCGCAAGCCTATGCAATGCCCGGCTGCGGGACAACCTCTGATGCAGTTTTAACGGCTGATGGACATTGCTGGCGGCTATTTGATGGCTCGCGTATCCTGCGCAGCGAGTCGATCCTTCTGGCTGACTTGCCCAATCTTTCCTACGTTTTTTTCGGAGTTCGCCGAATGCTTTCTGGGTGGCTGCGCGCGTGTGCGCTGATAGTTGCAGGGCTGGTCAGCGTTTCTACGCTCGCCGATGAAAAACAACGCACGGCGATCGTCGTCGGCGGTGGCCTGGCGGGCCTGACCGCTGCCTATGAGCTGCAAGCCAAGGGTTGGCAGGTCACGCTGCTGGAGGCCAAACCTGCGCTGGGTGGTCGCTCCGGTCTGGCCACCAGCGAGTGGATCGGCAATACCAAGGCCCAGCCGGTGCTGAACCGCTACCTGGACAGTTTCAAGCTGGCGACCGTGCCCGCGCCTGAGTTTGTGCGCACGCCCAGCTACCTGATCGACGGCGTTTACTTCACCCAGGCTGATCTGGCGATCAAACAGCCCGCAACCGCTGAAGCCATCAAGCGCTACAACGAGACGTTGGACAATCTGGCGCGCTCCATTGATGACCCGGAAAACCCGGCGGCCAACAGCACATTGTTCGCCCTGGACCAGATCAACGTCGCCAACTGGCTTGACCGCCTGAGCCTGCCGACCACTGCACGTCAGTTGATCAATCAGCAGATTCGTACACGCTACGACGAGCCTTCGCGCCTGTCGCTGCTGTATTTCGCTCAGCAATCGCGGGTTTACCGTTCGGTTGACGAGCGTGATTTGCGCGCCTCGCGCCTGCCCGGTGGCAGCGCGGTGTTGACCCAAGCGTTTGTTAAACAGCTCAAGACCGTCAAGACCAGCTCGCCGGTGACGGCCGTTGTCCAGGAGAAGGACAAGGTCACCGTTCAGGCTGGCGCAACAAGCTACACCGCTGATTACGTGGTCATGGCCGTGCCGCTGCGTTCTCTGGGCAAAATCCAGATGACGCCAGCGCTGGATGCCCAGCACATCGGTGCGATCAAGAGCACCAACTACGGCTGGCGCGACCAGATCATGCTCAAGTTCAAGACCCCGGTCTGGGACAGCAAAGCGCGCATGTCCGGTGAAGTGTTCAGTAACACCGGCCTGGGCATGCTGTGGGTAGAACCGGCCCTCAAGGGTGGTGCCAATGTGGTAATCAACCTGTCTGGCGACAACGCACGCATCATGCAGGCCTTTGGTGACAAGCAGATCGTCGATCAGGTGCTGATCCGCCTGCACGCGTTCTATCCCGAGGCGCGCGGGGCCTACACCGGCTACGAAATCCGCCGTTACAGCGTTGACCCGTCCACGGGCGGTTCCTATCTGGCATTCGGCCCTGGCCAGATCAGCAAGTACTGGCGCTTGTGGGAAAGGCCGATTCTGCGCGTAGCCTTTGCTGGTGAGCACACCGACACCTTGTACCCCGGCACGCTGGAAGGTGCGTTGCGCAGTGGTCAGCGTGCCGCCAGCCAGGTGCAGGATCTGGCGGCTGGCAAATCGTTCGAGCCTGTCAAGGTTGCTCCTCCGAAAGCGCCGGCACCGGCGTCGCAGAAATCCGAAGGCAATTTCTTCAGCAACCTGTTTGGTGGCGGTTCTGCCGACAAACCGGCTGAGCCGACCACGCCGCAGGCCAGCAAGCCAGGCTTCTTCTCGCGCCTGTTTGGCGGTGCCGAAGAGCCAGCTCCAGCACCTGCTCCGGTAGAGAAGGCCCCGGAACCTGCTCCGGCCCCCGCGCCTGTTGCAGCCCCGGTGCCAGTGGTTGCGCCGGTGGTCCAGCCAGCCAAACCGCCGGTAAAAGCAGAGCCGGCGAAAAAGCCTGCAGCCAAGGCTGACGCGGCGAAAAAACCGCAGACCCCGGAAGCCGCGAAGAAAGAAGCGGCCAGGAAGGAAGCGGCAAAGAAAGAAGCCGCGAAAAAAGAAGCCGCAAAAAAAGCTCAGGCCAAACCGGCTCCGGCCAAGGCACCCGCAGACGTCAGCAACTGACCGAGCGCGAGCTGACTGAAAAAGGGACGCGGTTGATACCGCGTCCCTTTTTTTGTGCCTGCCCAATTCGTTCTGGGTATGAGGGGCGACCACATCGAGACGGATCATGCCGTTCATCGGCATCGGGCGGCCGATGGTCATTGCAAAGTGTTACTGACTTTGATTTATCGGGATGCTGTTGTTGCACGGATGGACAGGCGCTGGCTTTGTCGGCGCAATCGGGGCACTGATCGTTGAAATAACCGATCGTATTGTTCGATACATCCGAGCGAAAATTTGCTCTTTCATTCGATAGATAAAAAGCTAGTCTGGTAACACTTCTGACAAGGTATTGGGAATGCAGCTACGTAATTCATCCTCTCGCTACGGTCTGGTCAGCATGGTGCTGCACTGGGGTGTGGCTGCTGTCGTGTTTGGAATGTTCGCGCTGGGGCTGTGGATGGTCGGGCTGGATTACTACGATACGTGGCGCAAGGCCGGCCCTGATCTGCACAAGAGCATCGGCATCACCCTGTTTGCGGTCATGTTGATCCGTGTGGTCTGGCGCTTGCTCAGCCCGCCACCGCCGCCGTTGACCAGCTACAGTAAGTTGACGCGCATCGGTGCTGCGTTCGGCCACTTGTTTCTGTACGTGGCGTTGTTTGCCGTGATGTTCGCCGGTTACCTGATTTCCACTGCCGATGGCGTGGGCATCCCGATATTCGGCTTGTTTGATGTGCCTGCGCTGGTTTCGGGCCTTCCTGAACAAGCGGAAACGGCTGGCTGGATTCACCTTTACCTGGCCTGGGTCATCGTGATTTTTGCGGGGCTTCATGGTCTGGCAGCATTGAAACACCACTTCATCGATCGCGATGTGACCCTCAAGCGTATGCTGGGTCGTCATTGATTGTTCAACCAAAACGGGAATAAAAGCATGTTGAAGAAGTCTCTCGCCGCTCTGGCTCTGGGTACCGCACTGTTGTCTGCTGGCCAGGCCATGGCTGCCGACTACGTTATCGACAAGGAAGGCCAACACGCATTCGTTGACTTCAAGATCAGCCACCTGGGCTACAGCTTCATCCACGGTACATTCAAGGACTGGGACGGCACGTTCAGCTTTGACGCTGCCAAGCCTGAAGCCAGCAAAATCAATGTCGAGCTGAAAACCGCCAGCCTGTTCACCAACCACGCTGAACGCGACAAGCACATCTCCAGCAAAGACTTCCTGGACGTTGCCAAATACCCTGAAGCCAAGTTCGTCTCCACCGCTGTCAAATCGACCGGCGAGAAAACTGCTGATGTGACCGGCGACCTGACCCTGCACGGCGTGACCAAGCCAATCGTGATCAAGGCAACCTTCAACGGCGAAGGCAAGGACCCGTGGGGCGGCTACCGTGCCGGCTTCAACGGTACTTCGACGCTGAACCTGAACGACTTCGGCATCAAAGGCCCTGGCCCGACGTCGCAGACGCTGGACCTGGACATCACCTTCGAAGGCGTACAGAAGAAGTAAGTGCACGCCTGATCGACAAAACGCCGACCTTAGGGTCGGCGTTTTTGTTGGTGCGATGAAACTTCCTGAGATGACTATCGTGCCAATGCTCCGCGTTAGCATGCATTTCGTGACGCTCTGCGTCACAGATCGGCGCTGCGCTACCGTCTCAAGATCGGACGCAGAGCGTCCAAGGCTGCGCTACCACGCGGAGCGTGGGAGCGATGAATAAAGCGCTTTTTTATCACTATGGCACTGACGACGCAGAGTGCGACCTTAGTGACAGGGCGAAGGAACCCGACGAAGTCGGGCCGGAAACAGGAGCGAGGGGGGTTGCCTATTTTGGCCCCATCAAAGTAGGTCGCCGAGGGGCGAAAAAGGGGCTTGAGTCTGGAATATATTTAACTGATATCGCAGAGCCCTTGTGTGACGCAGAGCGCCACAAAGAGGACGCAGAGCGTCCAGAACTGCGCTACCACGCGGAGCGTGGGAGCGATGATCAACATCCTCCAGGCCCACAAATAAAAACGCCCCGAACAGGTCGGGGCGTTTTTTGTTGCCGGGCTATCAGCTGTCGCGGTTGCGGGTCAGCAGGGCCGGTTTTTCACCGCGTGGGCGTGCTGGCAACTGGTCCAGTTGCTCGGCAGACGGGAAGCGGTCGATCTTTGACTCTTTGTGCACGATCTTTGGCTGAGGCTGGCCGTCGCGCGGCAAGGGTTGATCTTCGCGTGCCGGACGACGACCGCGCGGCTGGCTGTCGCGCGAGCGCGGCGCCGAAGAACCCGAACCATTGCGCTTCGGTGCACCCGTACCAGAACCGGTACGTGGCGCGCCACCCGCAGGGCGGCCCGGATTGGCCGGACGTGCAGCGCCGCCAGCAGCCGGTGCAGCGCCAGGCGCAGCAGCAGGGCGACGGCCACGGTTCTGGCCTTTGCCCTGATAAGGGCTTACATAGTCAGCACGATTGCCGAAGTTATCGACTTCGTCATCGCGAAACTCGTCCGGGGCACGATCTGATGCCTGACGCGGTGTGGAAGGCTGCACTGCACGCTGTTCGCTACGAGGCGTGCCCTCACGGGGCTTTTTTTCGCGTGGCGGTCGGGCAGGGCGTTCGCCTGTGGCAGCTGCAGCGGCAGGTTTGTCCTTGCCTTTATCCTTGCCCTTGTCGCGACGACCGCCGTTGTTCTTGTCGCCATCGGCACGCGCAGGGCGTGCGCCGCGCGAGTTGCGAACATCGGGACGCTCACGCACTTCAGGCTTCTCGGCCTCGACTGCAGTGATGTCGAAGCCCATCAGATCGCCGTCGGCAATCTTCTGTTTGGTCATGCGCTCGATACTTTTGAGCAGCTTCTCTTCGTCCGGTGCAACCAGCGAGATCGCTTCGCCGGAACGACCTGCACGGCCGGTACGACCGATACGGTGCACGTAGTCTTCATCAACGTTAGGCAGCTCGAAGTTGACGACATGCGGCAACTGATCGATATCCAGACCGCGCGCAGCGATATCGGTAGCCACCATAATGCGCACATCACCGGCCTTGAAGTCGGCCAGCGCCTTGGTACGTGCGTTCTGGCTCTTGTTGCCGTGGATCGCCACCGCCGCAAGGCCGTGTTTGTCCAGGTACTCGGCCAGACGGTTGGCACCGTGCTTGGTACGCGTGAACACCAGCACCTGTTCCCAGGCGCCCACGGTAATCAGATGCGCCAGCAGCGAACGCTTGTGGTTGGCAGCCAGGCGGAAAACCCGTTGCTCGATACGCTCGACCGTGGTGTTCGGCGGCGTGACTTCGATGCGCTCCGGGTTGTGCAGCAGCTTGCCAGCCAAGGACGTGATGTCATTGGAGAAGGTCGCCGAGAACAGCAGGTTCTGACGTTTGGCTGGCAAACGCGCCAGGACCTTTTTGACGTCATGGACGAAGCCCATATCGAGCATCCGGTCTGCTTCATCGAGCACCAGGATTTCGACGTGGGACAGATCGACGCTGCCTTGACCGGCCAGATCGAGCAGGCGGCCAGGGCAGGCCACCAGTACGTCTACACCACGGGACATGGCCTGAACCTGTGGGTTCATGCCGACGCCGCCGAAGATGCAGGCGCTGACGAACTTGAGGTCGCGGGCATAGAGCTTGAAGCTCTCGTGCACTTGCGCGGCCAGTTCGCGAGTCGGGGTCAGGACCAGTACGCGGGGTTGGCGCGGGCCGTGACGCTGGGATTTGTCCGGAACACCATTGGGAAACAGCCGCTCCAGAATAGGGAGGGCGAAACCACCGGTTTTACCCGTACCGGTCTGTGCCGCAACCATCAGGTCGCGACCTTGCAACACGGCGGGGATGGCCCGCTGTTGCACTGGGGTAGGCTGGGTGTAGCCCGCTGCCTCGATGGCGCGGACTAAAGCCTCGGAGAGACCGAGGGAAGCAAAGGACATGAGTAATCCTGTTCTGTTGGAGCTTAAGCTCAAGGGATGTCTTGCCTGGCGCGAATGGCGTGTAAAGACAACGCGATCCCGTCCGGTCCTGCCGGGTCTTCAGTGCATCTCGTGACGTCTGCGCTTGATGAAAAGTGCGCTGATGGCGTGAACGAGTGACGATTGCAAGACCGAGCGTCCGGGCGTAAGCCTGGCGGGAAGGCTGGAGTATAACAGAGCGAGCGCAATACGCTGCTTTCATGCTGCCCAACGGTGTATCAGGCCGCGATCTGCGACGAAGTGCCCGACAGATCGCGGCTTTACAGCGTTGTCAGCGTGGCAATTGCAGGTTGTTCCACACCGCCAGGCTCGGTTCTGCCTGGTTCAGCGTGTAGAAGTGCAAGCCCGGGGCGCCACCTTCCAGCAGGCGTTCACACATCTGCGTGATGACGTCTTCGCCAAACGCCTGAATGCTCTGCACATCATCGCCATAGGCTTCCAGCTGCTTGCGGATCCAGCGCGGGATTTCCGCACCGCAGGCATCGGAGAAGCGCGCCAGCTTGCTGTAGTTGGTGATCGGCATGATGCCCGGCACGATCGGAATGCTCACGCCCATCTTCTCGACGCGCTCGACAAAGTTGAAGTAGCTGTCGGCGTTGAAGAAGTACTGGGTGATCGCGCTGTCGGCACCGGCGTTGGCCTTGGTGACGAAGTGCTTGAGGTCATCCTCGAAATTGCGCGCCTGTGGGTGCATTTCCGGGTAGGCGGCGACTTCGATGTGGAAGTGGCTGCCGGTTTCTTCACGGATGAATGCCACCAGGTCATTGGCGTGACGCAGCTCACCGCTGGCCATGCCCATGCCGGAAGGCAGGTCGCCGCGCAGGGCCACGATGCGTTTGATACCCGCATCCTTGTACTGGGCCAGCAGGCTGCGCAAGTCTTCCTTGCTGTCGCCAACGCACGACAAATGCGGCGCGGCGGGCACTTTTACTTCGTTCTCCAACTGCAGCACGGTATTAAGCGTGCGGTCGCGGGTAGAACCACCGGCACCGTAAGTGCAGGAGAAAAAATCGGGGTTGTACGTAGCGAGCTGACGAGCAACGGTCAGCAGCTTTTCATGTCCAGCGTCGGTCTTGGTAGGAAAGAACTCGAAGCTGAAGCGGCGTTCTTGGCTCATGGAGGCCGATCTCGATATAGAAACGAACACATACTTTGTGGGAGCGGACCGGGCGACGTTTCGTTTGTCCGCGAAGGCTTTGCTTTAGACGCTACATCTCGGTTGAATCTACAGGGCCCTTCGCGGACAAGTCCGCTCCCACAAGTGACTGCCAACTGGGAGAGTGAGAGGCGTCAGGAACGCCGCGCACTCTTCACAGAGGATCAATCAATAGCGATAAGCGTGCGGCTTGAACGGACCTTCGACAGTCACGCCGATGTAGTCGGCCTGGGTCTTGGTCAGTTTGGTCACAACACCGCCGAAACCGCGGACCATTTCCAGGGCCACTTCTTCGTCGAGTTTCTTCGGCAGTACTTCAACGGTCAGACGCTCGGCTTTCTTGGCAGGTGCCAGGTCAGCGTACTTCTGATCGAACAGGAAGATCTGCGCCAGAACCTGGTTGGCGAACGAGCCGTCCATGATGCGGCTTGGGTGGCCAGTGGCGTTGCCCAGGTTGACCAGACGGCCTTCGGCCAGCAGGATCAGGTAGTCGTCATTCTGTGCGTCGAACGCGCCAGCACCGGTGCGGTGAATCTTGTGCACTTGTGGCTTCACTTCTTCCCATGCCCAGTTCTTGCGCATGAAAGCGGTGTCGATTTCGTTGTCGAAGTGACCGATGTTGCACACGACAGCGCGTTTTTTCAGCGCTTTGAGCATGTTCGAATCACAGACATTGACGTTACCGGTGGTGGTCACGATCAGGTCGATCTTGCCCAACAGCGCTTTGTCGATGCTCGCTTCGGTGCCGTCGTTTTCGCCGTCGATGAACGGGGAAACCAGCTCGAAACCGTCCATGCAGGCCTGCATGGCGCAGATCGGGTCGACTTCGGTCACTTTGACGATCATGCCTTCCTGACGCAGCGACTGGGCCGAGCCCTTGCCCACGTCACCGTAGCCGATCACCAGTGCCTGCTTGCCGGACAGCAAGTGGTCGGTGCCGCGCTTGATGGCGTCGTTCAGGCTGTGACGGCAGCCGTACTTGTTGTCGTTCTTGCTCTTGGTCACCGAGTCATTGACGTTGATGGCCGGGATTTTCAGCTCGCCTTTGGCCAGCATGTCCAGCAGGCGGTGAACGCCGGTGGTGGTTTCTTCGGTAACGCCGTGGATCTTGTCCAGCATCGCCGGGTATTTCTTGTGGATGATCTCGGTCAGGTCGCCGCCGTCGTCGAGGATCATGTTGGCGTCCCACGGCTGGCCATCCTTGAGGATGGTCTGCTCGATGCACCACTCGTATTCTTCTTCGGTTTCGCCTTTCCAGGCATACACGGCAATACCGGCAGCGGCGATGGCAGCAGCGGCCTGGTCCTGCGTGGAGAAGATGTTGCACGACGACCAGCGTACTTCGGCACCCAGGGCAACCAGGGTTTCGATCAGCACGGCGGTCTGAATGGTCATGTGGATGCAGCCGAGGATTTTCGCGCCTTTGAGCGGCTGCTCACCGGCGTACTTGCGGCGCAGACCCATCAGGGCAGGCATTTCGGATTCGGCGATGATGGTTTCGCGACGACCCCAGGCAGCCAGGGAAATGTCGGCAACCTTGAAGTCAATAAAATCGGCAGGCGTGATTACAGCACTCATTGAGAGTCTCCATTCCATAAATATGCGAATGGGCGCCGTTGTGCGTTTAAGGCTTGCCGGTTGTGATCAACCTGACAAACAACGCCCCATCCGAGCCTGACAGGGTAAACCTGCTGCAGCGCCCCTCGGACAGGTGGCGGGAACGGTATCAAGCGTAGATGACCGTTTTGAAACGTTGGGCAGTATAGCTGCGCTCGCGATTCTTCCCAAGGCTTTCTGTCGGGTAACTGGCCACTCTATTGCCATCCGGTTGTAATCGGGTGCATGCACAATTGCAATGACGCAGGCATGGGCGTTGGCCGCCGGCTCTGCCATCATGCTGTTCTCTATCGGCCAGACGCTCAGGAGTGCACATGAATTTCCACACCCGCAAATGGGTCAAGCCCGAAGACCTCAACCCCAACGGCACGTTGTTCGGCGGCAGCCTGCTGCGCTGGATCGATGAAGAGGCGGCGATCTACGCGATTGTCCAGTTGGGCAATCAGCGCGTGGTGACCAAGTACATTTCCGAGATCAACTTCGTCAGCGCTTCGCGCCAGGGTGACATCATCGAGTTGGGGATTACCGCCACCGAGTTCGGTCGCACCTCGATCACCCTCAAATGCCAGGTGCGCAACAAGATCACCCGCAAGAGCATCCTGACGGTCGAGAAGATTGTCTTCGTCAACCTCGACGAAGACGGCCAGCCCGCCCCGCACGGCCGGACTGAAATCCGCTACATCAAGGACCAGTTCGACGTAGAGGACTGATGTTTCCAATCTCTTAAAGCCGGGCGCAGAGCATGGGTACGATAGTTGAGATTATCGTTCCTCACGCTCCAGCGTGGGAATGCCTTGGGTGACGCTCCGCGTCACAAATCTGCGCCGCACTACACAGTCAGGATCGGACGCAGAGCG